>CAZEWA010000422.1:0-3789 GCA_964515685.1 uncultured Polyangiales bacterium
TTTCGACCGGCATCCTCTATGGGTGACCTGCCATACCGTTGACTACGACGAGGAGTGGTACGAGGACACCGACGAGGAAACGGTTCGTCCGTGGACCGATTCGCCGTCAGCGGCGCCAAGTTCTTCACTGCTCGTACGCGCTGATTTCACGGCTGCGGATGGTTCTTGTTACACAGGTTTTCTTACGCCATCTGAGTCGTCCTGGCCGTACGAGACGAACCATCCTCATGTCTTCGTCGGCGACTTCCTGATCGCATTTTGGGAGGGGACGATGCCGGGAGCGGCACAGTTCCGCTCTCGTCTGTATGAATCCACCGGAAAGACGGCAGACCAGTTGTTTCCTTTCCGGGCTGTTACCTCGCTCGGCCTCCTGGATCCGCCTGTGAAGGACGCCATTGAGGGTTTCTATTCGATCACAAAGTTCGGCGCGGAACCAGCCGTCGAACGCTAGAGCTGGGGCTGGCTAACAAGGAGCTCCATCTGACAAAGCCTGCCGGTTTGCTTGCAGCGAGGTTTGGGAGACGCAGCCCTGCGACTGCGTGGTATTTTACCACGCAGTCGCAGGGCCGCTTGTTGCGGTGCTTGCGAGGTCGCGGTAGGTCAGGGCCTTGAACTCCCGCTCCGTGAGGCCGACAACAGGACACGCCATGGCACGCATCACCATCGACGACTTTGACCCTGTTCGCCATCCAAATCCGATGGCCTCGGTAGACAATGGCCAGGCACAGCGGGCTGCTCGTGTCGGTCGTCTTGTTCCCTACAAGGTCTGTGTTGTCGATGCTTGCGGCTTTCGCTTCTTCTTCCACAGCTTGGTTCAGCTCGAACTCTGCCTAGACTACTACCGGATGGAACATCGCCCGTCATCGCGCATCGCGTGGAGTCCTGGTGCGCACGGTGACCATTGGGAATGCCAGCGGTGGTTTGAGCAACTGCCGCTGCGGCTTCTGGAGAAATCGCAGCGCCCATCTGTTGTTGGTGCCTTGGAGCGTGCGCTCATTGAGTACTCGAAGCATCCATCCGCTCGCACGGAGACGGAGAAGCCAACCCTGTTCAGCTGAAGGCGCGCTTCGTATGCGACGCTCCGCTTCAGCCTGGCGCCCGCGTTGAGGGCGGCGGCCCAACAAGGGGTTGCAGCACGACGAGCTCAAGCAGGTGCAATGCCAGACACGCGCTGCGTTGAGGGCGGCGGCCCAACAAGGGGTTGCAGCCGTCAAGGCTCGCGGTGCCTCATGGCTAGGTTGGTGGAACGTGGCACGGGGGGCTAGCCTGGCTGGCGACCGACGAGTGCGAGCCTTGCAGCTGAACTCCCGCTCCGTTGATATGGAACGACCGAGAAAGAGCATGATGAACCCCAATTATCCTGTGCTCGAGGGCTACCAGGCACTGACACTTGAGTGGTCCCTGTTCCTTCCGGCCCGTTTCAACCGGCGGATCGAGGACGGTGATCTCTACATCTGGAAACCAGGGCTGACGCTGGTTCTTGCGGCATGGGGCAACACTCACTCGGAGACGGCAGCTGAGCGCGCCGCTCAGATCCGAAGGGAGGCATCCCCAGGGGCCTACGATCTGAGACAGGAAGAGATCGATGGGCTCCTCTACTTTTCGTATCGACTTCCAGAAAACTCGGAAGACAAACGAGTTGACGCTTTGTACGCGTTCGTGCTGGCGGTATCCAGACAGCTCCAAGCCGCCTGCTATTTCGATGACGAGAGCACGTGTGATCTTGCGAGGCGCGTTCTTCGTAGCGTCACGCACACGGAAAACTTTGATCGTGGGGAACTACCATAGCGACCGGGGGAAGCGGTGCTGGACGCCTTACGCATGGGGCGAGCTAACCTCCGCTGCGGGTAGCATTTATTGCCCATACGTGGTACGTGTAAACGTACGTTTGGAGGTGCCTCGCATGGCTCGTGTACCCGCGATTGTTCCGATTAGCGATCTTCGCCAAGGAGCCGCCGATGTCTTGGCGCAGGTGCGCAAGAGTCGACAGCCGGTAGTAATCACCCAGCGAGGCCGAGCAGCTGCGGTGATGATCAGTGTGGAGAGTTACGAGGAGAGCGAGAGAGAGCGCGAGCTCCTTCGGCGACTTGCCCAGGGGGAGCGCGAGGTTGCGAAGGGGAAGGGCTTCGATCTGCGCGATGTCCTTGCCGACGCCGACCGGCTCCTCAAGAGATGAAGATCAAGTTCACGCCCTCTGCGCGTGAGCAGTTTCTTTCGGCCCTCGAGTACATCGCCGCCGAGAATCCTGCCGCCGCCCGTCGGGTGCGGGATCGCGTGGAGAAGGGTCTCATGCGGCTGGCGAAGTTTCCGAACTCGGGGCGACGCATCCCAGAGTTTCCAGAGCTCACTCATCGTGAGTTGGTGGTGACTCCATACCGGATCTTCTACCGTGTCGAAAACAAGGTGCTCTGGGTGGTCGCCCTGTGGCACGGGGCACAAAACCCGAAGACCCTGTCGAGCAAGGGGGGCGCATAACAAGGGGTCCTGAGGGATCCCCACGATTTCTACCCTGTCGCGGCGACAAAGTGGAGGGTATGGAACAGCTGCAGAGCTTCCGTCATCACCTAGCACTTGGAGCCGCCCGGCGCTTTGGCATCGACAGTAGCGAAGGCCGAAGCCCCAACGGTGCGACTTGGCGTCGCGAAAGGTCTCCTCAATCTGCATCCGAGTCGCGTATAGGTTCTTGATGCGATTTCCTGCCACAGCATCGTGGGGCAACGAGGTCCCAAGCAACCAGGGGCTCGATGCAGCCGACGGTACATCGTCTCGTTGTGCTGTATGCCGCGACGACGTTTGCAGGGGCGGCCGACGCGGAGCTTGTGGGCACGCACCAGGTACATCCGGAAGCAGTAGCGAGCGCGCCGACCAAGCGTGACTTCGCCGAGGTGCTGTACCGTGGGCGTTGCGCGAGAATAGAGTGAATCGCTGTAATGCCAGCGGCCCGCGCTTTCATAGAAGTACTTGATGCCGTTGCGAATGCGGCCGACCCAGTCCCGGCCATAGCTCTCCACTTGCCGAAACCAAGGGCCGCGGAAGCCTGCATCGGTGACGATGATCGGACGACAGTCGGCCGGCAGCACGTGGCAAAGTGCCTGCAGGAAGTCTCGATGCGCGCCCGGACTGTTGTAGCGCTTGAATGGGAACACACGCTCGTAGAGGGTGATCGCCCGCCCAACGGAAGGCGTCGCGGCCTTCAGCATCGCCCAGCGGCGCCCGGGCTCGAAGTCCGACCAGTCTACCACGATGACAGGACGCTCAACGCGTCCGAGCACTTGTTGCGCGAGCGCCGCATACACTTCCTCATACTCACGGTGTAGGTGACGATTGCCAAGCAGACGGTCGACTGCCTTGATGTGATGCTTCTCGTATGCCTTCCCGCCTCGACGGCGCCCGAGCTGTGTCAACGACAGCGCACCGCCCAAGAGCGCAGCCTCCACCACCCTCAGCAGCGCCCAGAGGCGCGCTCGATGTCCGATGACTGCGCGTTTCGAGAGCCAGCGTGATAAAAATAGGACCGCGTGCATGGGGACCTTTTGCTCCGTTGGGTGTTTGGCGACTCCATTGGATCAAAGGTCTTCATGCACGTCGATCGCGAAATTCCATGTTTTTGAGCTATTCGCGTCAGAAATCGTGGGGATCCCTCAGCAAGGAGTTGCAGCCGACAAGGCCCGCGGTGCCGCATGGTCGCAACAAGCTGTCCTCGGCGCACGCCGTGGACGCTTTCGTCGTAACCAAAGAGCCCAAGTCCATCCGCGTTCTCACGCGGCGTCCTTGGGCCCATCGGAAGTA
>CAZEWA010000423.1:0-3785 GCA_964515685.1 uncultured Polyangiales bacterium
GCCAGGCTCGACTTCGAGTACATCGTGCAGCGTCTCTTGCCCGAACTTGGCGCAAACCCCGAGGTGATGTTGACGGGCTACAGCGCAGGCGCGTTCGGCGCGCTCTTCAACGCGAGCCAGCTGCGCGACCTGCTCTCTGTGGGCGCGCGCATGACCGTGCTCAACGACTCGGCGCCCCCCTTCGACGACGAGCTGTTCAAGAGCTGTCAGCAGCAGCGCTGGTGGGACACTTGGGGACTCGCCAACACGCTGGGCGTCGAGTGCGGCACGAACTGCAGCGCGGGTAACTGGATCAACCCCTTCTTCGATCGCTTCCTCGTGAACTATCCGGAGGTGGGCTTCTCGCTGCTCTCCGCCACGGACGATTTCGTGATCCAGTCGTTCATGTGGTTTTTCACCGCCATTGGCTGCGGCTTCGACCCGAGCGAGGCGCAGTATCGCGCGGGGCTCGTGCGCCTGCGCAACCAAATGCACTCGCGGCGCTGGTGGCAGCAGAACGCGGGCAGCTACTACGTGCCCTACAGCCTCGATCACACCTACATCCAAGCAAACCGCTACTACACCACGAGCCAGTACGGCGTCGCGCTGCAGACCTGGCTCGAGCTCCAGTTCAGCCACACGGCGTTCGGGATTCCCGTGCCCCCCGTGTACTTCGACGTCGGTCCCTGAAGGGCGCGTTGAGCCGCGCTCCCAGACAGCCCCTGGCCAGCGTCGCTCGCCCCGCGTCCGAGCGATGCCGCAACGGGTCTATAACTGATTGGACTGACTCTAGAAAGCGTCGCTCTCCAGCAGCCAGGCCGAGAGGACATCGTTCGGCCTTATAACATTGGCACCCATACAACCCCGGGGCTAAACCATGGGCGCCCATGCAATTCAATGATGCCCGACGCATCCACGATGTCATGTCCATCCTGGACGACCTGCGCCGCGTGGTGCGCAAACTGCGTGAGTCCTCTCGGGAAGCCGAGCAGCGCCTCGGCGTGACAGGCGCACAGTTGTTCGTTCTGCGGACGCTATCCCAGGCCAAATCGCTCTCGGTGAACGAACTCTCGGCGCGCACGCGCACGCATCAAAGCACCGTTTCCACGGTGGTAAGACGTCTCGTAGAGCGGGGGCTCGTGACCCGTAAATCCTCGGTCGAAGACGCGCGCCGTGTCGAGCTCTCGGTAACTAAGAGCGGGCTTTCGCTGTTGTCCAAAGCGCCCCTGGCGGCCCAGGACGACCTCATCCTCGGAATCGAGCGTTTGTCCCGTGAGCAGCGTCGCACCCTGGCGAGCTCTCTCAGAACCCTGGTGACGACCATGGGACTCGATGCGCAAGAGCCCGCCATGTTTTTCGAGGAAGAAACTCCAGCGCCGCCCAAGAAGAGGAAACAACGTGGCCTTTCATGAGATGAGAACCAACGCAACGACCGGCGGGCTGCCCATCGCGCCGTCGCTCGGGCCAAGCCTTGCTATCGCGCACGTTCGCTCACGTCCAGCAGTGGTCGATCGGCGCGTCGTCTTCATCTGCGGTCTGGCGGTTGCCCTCGCCTTGGTGAGTGGGATCGTCGCGCAGCTGCTGACGGCGTTGATCGGGTTCTTTACCAACCTCTTCTTCTATCAGCGCCTCGCGACCACTTTCGTGTCTCCTGTGGGCCATCAGCTCGGCGGCTTGGTGGTCGTGGTGCCGGTGCTAGGCGGCGTAGTCGTGGGCCTCATGGCTCGCTACGGCTCCAAGGCCATTCGCGGCCACGGCATTCCCGAGGCGATGGAGCAGGTGCTCACCAACGAGAGCCGCATTCCGGCCCGCATGACATTCTTGAAGCCGCTCTCGTCGGCTATCGCGATCGGCACGGGTGGGCCCTTTGGCGCTGAGGGGCCCATCATCGCCACGGGCGGGGCCCTGGGGTCACTGCTCGGGCAGTGGATCAAGACGTCCGCCATGGAGCGCAAGACCTTGCTCGCGAGTGGAGCGGCAGCGGGCATGGCTGCAACCTTCGGGAGTCCAGTCTCCGCTGCACTCCTTGCCGTGGAACTTCTGCTCTTCGAGTATCGACCGCGCTCCTTGGTGCCGGTGGCTCTGGCGGCATCGGTTGCCACCGGCGTGCACTACACCGTGATGGGGTCCGAGCCCGTGTTCGCCATGCCCGATCTCGTGCAACCAGGTGGCGCTGCACTCGCGGTCTACGTGGGGCTAGGAGCCGTCATGGGGCTCTTCTCCGTGCTCGTGACGAAGGCGGTCTACGCCGTGGAAGACGCCTTCGAGCGCTTGCCGATCCATTGGATGTGGTGGCCCGCACTGGGCGGACTCGCAGTCGGCATCGTGGGCTACATCGAGCCGCGGACGATGGGCGTCGGGTACGACAACATCGAGAAGTTTCTGACTGGCAGCATGGCATGGCACGCGGTGGCCATGCTCTGCGCTCTCAAGTTCATTTCGTGGAGCATTTCGCTCGGGAGCGGCACATCGGGAGGCACACTCGCGCCCTTGTTCACTATCGGCGGTGGCCTTGGGGCGGTGCTCGGCTGGATGGTCGTCTCCGTGGCTCCGCAGATTGGGCTCGATCTGCGCATCGCGGCATTGGTGGGCATGGCGGCGATGTTCGCGGGAGCCTCCCGGGCACTCCTGGCGTCCGTGGTTTTTGCTTTCGAGACGACGCGTCAACCGATAGGACTTCTCCCTCTGTTGGGCGGTTGCACGGCCGCATTCCTGGTGTCGTGCCTGTTGATGCGGAACTCGATCATGACCGAGAAGATCGCACGCCGCGGAGTTCGGGCACTGGGCGAGTACTCCGCGGACTTTCTCGACCAACTCGACGTGCGCCGCTACGCGACGAGCAGCGTCGTGACGTTGAAGGCGAGTCAGTCCATCGCCGAGGTATGCAGCGCGCTGCTGCAAGGTACCTTCGGAGCAAGGCATCAGGGCTTCCCCGTGCTGGATGACAACGGCTATCTGGCAGGACTCATCACGCGCACGGAACTCCATGAAGCGGACCCAGCGCTATCGAGCGTTGGCCAGCTCGTGAAGAGGCGAGTCGTTGTGACGTACCACGACAGCAGCCTTCGCGAGGCTGCAGACACCATGGCGCGTGAGCGTATCGGTCGCTTGCCGGTGGTGGCACGACGGTCGCCGCATGAGCTGCTTGGGATCATCACACGCAGTGATCTGGTAGACGCGCACTCCGCAAGATTGAAGGCGCAAACGCGGGCCGCAATTCTGCCCTGCCGGAGCTCGTAAGCCGCATCGTCGTCTTCGCTACGTGATCGGCAGCCTCGGCGTCGACAAGGTCGGTCGTGACCAGGCCTTGAGGCAACTCAAACCACGTGAAGGTCGGTCGTGACGGCAGTGGCAGGAATTTTGTGTACGGCAAGGCGGAGCTCAGGCAGGAGTGGGTCGAGGAGCTCGTCTCGGGGTGCCGGACAGATGCAGGCCTTTCGGTCCCGACGGGGTGTTCACGAAGCTCAAGGGGGCCGTCATGAGCCGGCTGCTCGAGGCCGAGATGACCCACCACCTCGGGCCACGAGCGGAACGCGCCACGCCGCCCAGCGTGCACGGGGCGCAAACGATGCCGACATCGCTGCCGCGCCCGCCCGCGTCGCCTATCCACCTTGCCTTGCGAAGTTACTATCCAGATTGCAAACAGCCTGGCAGAGCCGCACGAACAATGCGACGACGGTAGCGGTAACGGAGCCGGGGGGAACTTGCTCAATCGATTGCTACGTGATTATCCACTGAGGTCGTCTGAGCCGCGAAGCAGCGGCCTTGGGCGCCGCGCATTCTGGTATCGCGCGATAGCTTTCGCC
>CAZEWA010000424.1:0-3779 GCA_964515685.1 uncultured Polyangiales bacterium
GGAATTTTTACTGAGGTCGCGCGGTGACGGTGAATTAGCGCCATGAGTTCCTGTGTCGTCACGCCCAGGCGTGCCGCGGTTTGGTGCGCAAGCGATGTGGTCGCGACGCCGGGTACGAAGCGATAGGTGGGTGCCTCGTGCGCGTCGAGTTCCACCTGCAAGAAATCGAGTCCCGTGCTGCGCCCATCCCGCGAAAGCGACGCGGCAAATTCGAGAAAGTGGGTGCTGATGAAGACTTGCGGTGAAAGCTCTCGCAGAAGGCGCAATACCATGCGGAAGATTTCTTCGCCCTCGCTGGGGTTCGTCCCCGAGCACAGCTCGTCGACTACCACGAAGGCGCCGGGCCTGACGCTCTCGAACACCTTGCGGATGCGGAGCAGCTCGCTGCCGAGCCTGCCCTCCTTTTGATGCGCACTGGTGTGCTCGCCGATCGAAAGAAACATGGCGCTCGCGCACACCAACTGCGCATGCGAGGCCGGCACGAACACGCCGCCCTGTGCGAGCATCTGCCCCAAGCTCAGCGCCTGTAAGATCCTGGTTTTTCCGCCCGAATTGGGCCCTGTGAGCAGCACCATGTCGTCGCAACGCGCTTGCGCAATTGTGCAAGGAATAGCCGGTGCGTCGTGACAGGTTAACAAAGGATTGAAGAGGTCGACCCATACGCGCGGCGCTTCATGCACGGTATCAGGCGCCGTGAGCTCTGGCAGCGAAACCGTCAGCCCGCGCGCCGCGGAGTGATCGCGAAAGCGTAGCGCCACCAGGTAAAATTCCATGTCGCCGAGCACCTGAAACAGCTTTACCAGTTCGGCTTCGACGCCCAGAAAAACTTCGTCGACGAAGCGACTCAGCACCTCCGCTTCACTAAAGCGGTAGCCCCGAACCAACAACCGGAGCTGACGCAAGAGCCGCCCCCAGCGCGTGGCGTAAAACGGGTTGAGCTTGGATTCTTCGATACGCGTGATCTCGAAGTGCCGCAGTTGACCGTCGTAGCCGAGCTTGAGGCGCGCATCGAGATTTGCCATGTCATCCTCGAACGCGAGCAAGTTCGTAAGGCGCGCGTAGCCTGTGCCACTCTCCACGCGGCGCGCAAAATCGCGCAAACGTGACAGCCCGGACTGCGCGCCCTCGAAGCTACACGAAAGGCCCTCGATGGCCGAGCGCGCCGCCTCCAAGATGTCGATGCGCCGTCGGTTCACATCGAGCCGCTCACCCAACCCTGAATCGCCGAGCAAATCGCGAAAGCGCACGAACGCGAGGTAAGCTTGCTCGAAGCTCGTGCGGAACGCAGCGTTCTGGCTGAGCTCCCGCAGCACAGCCTGCCGGAAATGTACCGTCCTCAAGTCGTCTGGCGGATGTTGCAGCAGCCTGAGCAGAGGCCGCACGCGCGCCTGATAGCTGCCTCCTCGCAACTCGAGCTGGGCGTGCGTCTTCAGGAACGACTCCAGATACAGGTCGCTCTCGAAGTACTCTGGCGTCCATGTGGAGAAGGGAAGCCGCGTGTCATCCAAGGCTTCGTGCAAGGGCACGTCGGAACCGCCCGCAGCAAAGGCAAAGCGCAACGATTCCCGCAGCGAATCCAGGTCTGTACGAGGCATGGGCAGACGTTGTAATAGGTCGGGCAGCACACTCGGATCGCGTAGGTCCAAGGGCGAAGAGACGGGTTTCATAGAACTCCTTGGGAACCTTGTCGCTGGCATGGACACCAAACCGACAACAAGGTTCCCGAGCATGTCGACAACGCGCGACTTGCCCTCATCCCGGGGCTTCGCAAGCTCACCACAGTGTGGGCCCTCCGGTCTCCTACTCAAGGATTTCTGCATGCGCGCACGCCTTCCGCGCGAGGACGAGCTGGCCTTCGCTGAACAGATGCACGGCACAAAGAGGCGCTGGTTTTGGGCGTTCCTGGTCAATGGACTTCTGCTTGTCTCCCTGCTCGGCCTGCCTTACGCGCGGAGCATGTGGCGCGCTCAGGACACCTTGCATGGCTACGCTCAGGCCTTGAGCTGTCTGCTCGGCGTAGAGCCTGCACCCGAGCCGGGACTGCAGCGCATCCCCGCTCTCGAAGCGTACTTTTCGCAGCAATTGTTACGCGCCAACAGCCTAGAAGACGGTACGTGGCTCGCGCGCTGTGACGATGCGCTTGCGCAGTTGGTACCCGCACCCGCCATCTTCGTCTGGCCCCCGACGAAGGACGCTGAAGCACGCAGCCGTGAAGCCGCAGATGTGGTGCGCCGCGAACTCGCAGCACTCAAGGGCTATCGCGCGCCCGCGCGCGTACCGAGAAATCCTATGCGCGCGCTGGTGCAGCTCCAGGAAGTGTTAGAAGAACATGTCGTGCAGGCTGGATGGTTGGAGGCACCGCCGCAGCCCGCCATACGCACGATGCAAAGCTCCAAAGCGCTGCCTTACCCAACGCGCATCCCCATCTACGCAGGGGCCGACGCGGTGCTGACGCTGTGGGGCAGCGACGCTTCGTTGTCGGTGGTGGCGGTCGACCGCACCGGCGTCTCCTATCTCCACGCCGAATCTGGCCACCTGCGGACGGTGCGGCATCCCCGCCCCAAATTGCTCGAAGCCTTCCTGCGCAAAGAGGACCAAAATTATTTGATTTGGGCCTTGGCGCGTGAGCGCTGCCGAACCCGCGAAGGCGGCTGCGAGGGCAAGGCCATGGGAATCTCGCAGGTCGTCCTGCCCCTAACGCAGCTCAGCCACCCGCGCTGGCTCGCATCGCATCCCACAGGCAGACTCGACCACAGTCTGACGTCCGCGAGCTCTACCCAAAACGTCTGGTTCGTGGCTGCCGAAGGATCCAAAGGGAGCGAAGTCTTACGCGGCTTTTGGCTGCCAAAAAACCCCGGTGGCGACCTCGATACCGCCTTGCCGCCGCAGCGCTGGCTGCGTTCTACGAGTTCCGCCGGCCGCCACCTTACTTTCTTGCAACACGGCGTCGAGACCACGCAAATCGCCGCGCACACCGAAGCCAACAGCGTTCACTTCGTGCATGGAGGTGCAAGCAGCGAGACCGGCACGAAAACCACCATTGCCTCGCTGCGAGCCAACGGCGAGGCCTGGGCCCAAAGCTGCCCGGAGGGCAGCGAAACGAGCGAGGGGCACTTCGCGTTCGGCACCGAGTCCGAGCTGATCATGGCCACACTCTCGGCTCGCGGAATCATTCCGATGAAGCCCGAAGCGTTGCCGCTCGGCCCCGTGCTGCACGCGCGCGATGCCTCCCGCGACCGCGTGCAAATGCTGTGTGTGCCCAACGTTACTTGGACCTTGGCCCGTACGCTCGATGACCAACTCTACGCCTTCGTGTGTGAAGCTGGCGCTAGCGAATGCCGCAAGCAACGCCTCGCCGAGCACATCACGAGCTATGCAGCTATCGACAGTGGCCGCTCCATCCTGCTCGCGTTCGCCGGTGCAGGCGATAGCGCGCAAGTGCAGCTGCAACGCTTCACGTACTCGGGTGAGCCCCAGGGCAAGCCGCAACAGCCGAGCTCCTGCTGGGCCCCGCGTGGGGGCCTATGCGAACAGCCGTACCTGCACAAACTCGGTGCGCGCATTTTACTATCCGCCCGCGAGCACACAGACCTCTTGGCGCTCGAGTCCGATGACGACGGCCTCACGTGGCATGGCCTCGCGGAGTTTCCGCCGGGGCGTTGAAGATCTTCGGCAAGCACCAGCCGTCCGACCTAAAGAGGCGTAAGTTGCGCGTATTCTCTATGCAGGACACGTGGGCCGGACTGCGCCGCCGACGATGCCACGTCGCGCTCCCGCGT
>CAZEWA010000425.1:0-3759 GCA_964515685.1 uncultured Polyangiales bacterium
GCGCGAATACCGGACCGCAAATGGCCCCAGATCACGCTCGGGCAGATGCTGACATTGTGTTGTTGATTGTCAATTTCATTAAATGCACCGGCTATAATCTCTGGAGATGTGGTCTATGCATCTAGATGCATTGGTCGCTATCGATTTTGACTATCATCATCTTGTGAAATGTGGGGACGCCAGAGCCTAGGGGCTGACAAGACGCCCGCAACGAGCCGCGATACCGCTATGGAGCGGACGCCGCGACCTAAAGCCTTCTCTCCATCGCCCTGGATCGACAGCACGAACTAACCCGTGTTAGTCATGTCGATCAGGCATGGGCGTATGATCCAACACGTGATCGAGTACGCCCTGCGGCGACGGCTGATCGTGCTCGTGAGCAGCGTGGTTTTGGTCATCCTGGGCGTGCATGCATACATCGCGCTTCCCATCGAGGCTTATCCCGATGTCGGGGATACTCAGGTCCAAATCATCACGCAGTGGATGGGCCAAGGGGCCGAAGAACTCGAGCGTCAGATAACGTTACCCATCGAGCGCGTGATGAATTCTGCGCCGCACCAAACGTCCGTGCGCTCCGTATCGATAGCCGGCCTCTCGGTGGTCACCGTAACCTTCGCGCCCGGCACCCAGGACTACTTCGCCCGACAGCAGGTCATGGAGCGCCTCGTGTCCGTAACGCTGCCCGACGAAGCCTCGGTTCAGCTCGGCCCCCTCGCGAGTCCCATCGCGGAGATCATGCGTTTCCAGGTCGTCAGTTGCCGCACGAGACCCGTCGCCGAGTGCACAAACGAGGACATGAAGGCAGCGGCCCGTTCGCTGTCGGAGCTCAAGGACATTGAAGAATGGACGATTGAACGCGAACTCCTACGAGCCGACGGAGTGGCTGCTGTCGCAAGCTTTGGAGGCACCACCAAGCAATACCAAGTACACGTCCATCCCGCACTGCTTTCGGCGCGCGGCCTGACGCTGAACCAGGTTGAAGACGCCCTGCGTGAGGCCAATCAAAACAGTGGCGGCGGCGTGATGGTGGTGGGCCCCGAAGCGCTCAATGTGCGGGCGCTCGGGCTCCTAAAACCCGACCAAATCGCAGATGTTGCGGTAGCAGCGCAGGCCGGGGTGCCCGTACGCGTGCGGGATGTGGCCAGCGTGGAAACAGGCTATCGCCCAAGGCTCGGACGCGTGTCCGTCAACGACGACAAAGATGTCGTCGCCGCGGTGGTTCTTCTGCGGCGAGGGGATGACGCGGGAGCGGTTCTCAAGCGCGTTCATCAGCACATCGACGAACTCAACACCCGCATCCTGCCGGTCGGCGTCAAGGTGCACCCCTACTACGACCGATCCCAGTTGATGGAGCTCACGACGCATACCGTGCTCGAGAATCTGAGCGCTGGAATTGTGCTCGTTACACTCATCCTATTCGTGTTTCTCGGCAGCCCTCGCGCCGCGTTCATCGTCGCCATCACGATCCCTTTGTCGCTGCTTACTGCGTTCATCGGCATGCGCGGTATGCGCATCCCCGCCAACTTACTGAGCATTGGAGCTATCGACTTCGGCATGATCGTGGATGGTTCCATCGTCATGGTAGAAAACGTCTTCCGACTTGTCGCCGAGAAACACGAAAAAAAGGAGCCCGTAGAGCTCATCCCTTTGGTGCGATATGCGGCCAACCAAGTCGCGCGGCCCATCGTGTTTGCCATCGCGATCATCGTCGCTTCGTACATGCCCATCTTCAGCTTGGAACGCGTGGAAGGGCGGCTCTTCAGGCCCATGGCATTCACCGTGGGCTTTGCACTCACGGGCGCGCTCATCCTGTCGATGACCTTGGTCCCCGTCCTCGCAACCTACCTATTTCGGAAGCCCATCCGAGAATGGGAGAACCCGCTGTTGCGACTGGTGCGACGCGCCTATCTACCCACGGTGGCAAAGGCCTTGCGCAGGCCTCGTACTGTTGTGCCTGTTTTGTGTGCGTTTCTCGTGCTCGATGTCGCGCTGTACCACACCATAGGCTCGGAGTTTTTGCCCCATCTCAATGAGGGCGCGTTTTGGGTGCGTGCTTCGATGCCAGGCAACATCTCGCTCCCAGAAGCGGAACGCTTGGTCGATGGCTACGAAGAGAACGGCAAGTATGTGCCGGGTATGCGGGCCATTTTGCGCAGCTTTCCTGAGATCACGACGATGGCAGTTCAACTCGGACGCCCCGACGATGGCACCGACCCCACTGGCTTTTACAACGCCGAGTTCTTACTCGTCACCAAAGATCGCAAAGCCTGGCGCCCTCAATTTAAGGGAATACGAGAGAATCTCGAAGACGCCATGAGCCAAGCGCTGTCAGTAATGCCAGGCGTATCGTTCGGTTTCTCCCAGCCTATCTCCGACAACGTGGAAGAGGCGTTGACGGGAGTAAAAGGACAGCTTTCCGTCAAGATCATCGGCGATGATTTGAACGCACTCGATGACCTGGCCACACGCATCGCGCGGGAAATCGCGAAAGTAAGAGGCGTAAAAGACCTCGGCATCTTTCGCGAAGTCGGCCAAAGCAATCTACATGTCGAAGTGGACAGAAAGCGGGCCGAGCGACTTTCCCTGTCCGTCACCGATGTAGAAGACGTCGTCGAAGCGGGCGTCGGCGGGCGTGTTGTCACGCAGATCGTGGAAGGTGAACGCATTCACGATCTTGTGATTCGCTTCCGCGAAGATCACCGAGATACCCAAGACAGCATCGCGCGCCTGCCCGTGCCCTTGAAAGCGGGGGGTGTCGTGCCGCTCGCCCAGGTCGCGACATTGCGCATCGAAGGGGGCGCGTCGCGCATCTACCGCGAGAACAGTCGCCGCTATCTGGCTATCAAGTTTAGCGTGCGGGGGCGCGACTTGGGCTCTACCGTGGCTGAAGCGCAGAAGCGCGTGGCCCAGGCAGTGCCACAGGTGATCGGGTACGAAGTCGTTTGGGGCGGGGAATTCGAGAGTGCACAGCGCGCAGGCAAGCGCCTCTCCTTGATCATGCCGCTGACCGTCCTGTTGATTTTCTTCTTACTCGTCATGATGTACCGCCGCTCCCACCAGGCATGGCTCATCCTCGCCAACGTCCTTGTGACCTCGCCTCTAGGCGGACTCTCGGCGCTGCTGCTCACGGGAACCCATCTCTCGGTGTCCGCCGGAGTCGGCTTTCTCGCGCTGTTCGGCGTCTCGGTGCAGACGGGCGTGATTCTAATTTCTTACATCGACGAGTTGAGAACCGAAGGCAAAAACCTAGACCAAGCCATCGAGCTGGCCGTCGATCTGCGATTGCGGCCGATCATGATGACCGCGCTGGTAGCGACCTTGGGCCTTTTGCCTGCCGCGCTCAGCCACGGCATCGGCTCTGATTCCCAGAAGCCTCTCGCTATCGTGGTGGTGGGGGGACTCATGTCCTCTCTCACACTCTCGCTGTTTACGCTGCCGCTCCTCTACAAACTCTTCCCCCCAAAGCTCCCTGCGAGTGAGGGGAATCAATCCACGCCCCTTGAGCCAGGCACGCCTTCGCTATAGATCGCGCAGAGGGCGCCCCAAGACTCTCACAAGGTCTACCTCTGCCTGTCGCACCGCCGCACCGAGCGCTATCTCGCGCAGATGTGCATCGCGAAAGGCACGATAGGCATCGACGAGCTCAAGCACGCTAAAACGACCGGCTAGATAGCCTGCCTGTGCTTGATGCAGCATTTCGTCGCCCTGTGGAATGGAGTGCTCCGAGTACTGCGCGAGTGCCTCACGGCGCAGCTCGAT
>CAZEWA010000426.1:0-3731 GCA_964515685.1 uncultured Polyangiales bacterium
CTCCAGGCGAGCTCCCTACTCGCGGTGGCGGTCCGACTCGTCGTCACTCCCGCCGAAGATCGCGACACCGCCCCCGCCGCCGCCCATGCCCTTGGCCCCGCTCGCTCCACCCTTGCTGCCGCCCTCACCCTTTCCTTTCCCGGTGATCGGCCGACTGGGGCCCTGCTTGGGGATCGGCGGTTGCACGGGCACCGGATCCAGATCGAGCACGCTGCGTATGAAGTTGCGGAGAGAGACAACGAGCTCGGCGGTCTCCACAGAACGCCCCTCGACAAGCTCGGTCGCGGCTCTCGCCGCCAGGCGGACTTGCTCCTCGGTTCCGAGCAGGAGAACGTCCGAAAGAGCTGCCTCGACCGCATCGCGTATCCGCCTCGAGCGCTCTCCGCGAATCTCCGCGTGCGCCGCGCCGCTTTCGCCATCCGTTTCGGAGCCCGTACCCTCTCGGCTCTCCTCGCGCGCTTCAATCTTGCGTCGCAGATCTCGCATGTGAGTCGGATCGACGGTGAGGTCGCCCGTGAACGAACCACCGAGCGTCTTGTAGGCCGCGATGAGTGTACGCAGCCGCTCGTTGATCTGCCGGTTCTCGCGCTCACGGCGCACTTGCACGGTCTGCATCACGAGGAGACGTATGCCGACGCCAATAAACGTGAACACCGAAAGCCCGAGCAAGGTCGAGAGCAAGGCTTGCCAGGAACCGAAATCGAGATTGCGCATGTGCAGGCCTGTCCCTCCCTTTGCCGAATCGTAGCGCCAGACCACCGTTCGTGCCGGACGATCAACCCTGTCTTTCGACACTTGTCGTCGAGCCCACCTTCACACCGTGGCGTCGCGAGAGCTCCCGTCGCGGAAACGCCGGAATGTGCGCTGCGTTGTCGTAAATCGAACTCCGCACCAGGCGCCGGCCGGAGCGGGTGAAAGCGCCGCGCCGCTTAGCCTGACTTCAGACGAACTGCAGCCTGTGCACCGACGAGCTCGAGTGTCCACTGCGTCGCTCCGATCGAAACCTCGGGCTCAGAAGATCGGAGGCACGAAGACTTCGGTCCACTGCGCGGCATGATTGCCCGTCGTGAAATTCTGCATCGGCAGCCAAATGGCAGGTGAGCTCGGATCCTTTCCGAGACCGACTTCAGGGTCGAATCCCGCGATCCAAAGCTGCGTGCGCGTACCGCTGCCGATGTACTTTCGCGTCGAGGAGAAGGTCAGGTAATAGCGCGAATTTCCCTCGCCGTCGTCCGCCGGAAAGGGCGCCCAGCGGGGCCAAGAATTGGTAAGATTCGCGTCCAGATTGGCGCGAGCCAGCGCCACGGGCGTGGCTCCCGAAACGCCGAGCCTGAGGGCCCAGATTTCCCCGGTCTCATTTTCGTAAGAAGACAGGCTTGCGCCCACTTTCCCGCGGTTGAACAACAGCCAGTCACCGCCCGGAGAGATTGCAGGGTAGTAGTAAGAGTAAGTCGAACTTGTGTCTTCGAGCAGCACCGTGCGATCTTCGAACTGCAATGCCTCTGCGTTCCATCGAATCTGTACCATGCGCCCTCGCTTCACGCGCGTCGCGCCGCCGCCGCCGAGATCCTCCACGTACACTACTGTGGCTCCATCGCTCGGCGACACGGCGATTTGCGCTGTCATCGGCGAGAAGCTGCTGTTGTCGAAGCTAGCGACCTGATTCACGCTGCCGGGACTCTGAACATCGAACGCGCGTAGGGTAGGTCCGTCGGTGACCAACAGATGCTTGCCGCTTGGCGTGAAGGCACTGAAGTTGCCCTTGGCATCCACATTGTCGGGGCCACCGATGTCGTAAGGCAGCGGGTCCGCGGTCGAAGCCACATCGACGATGCCCCAGTGCTTGTCGCCGCCAAACGAAGTGGCGAACTTCGTGCCGTCCGTGGACAGTGCATGGCATCCCACGCACTGCTGACCTGCACGCGAGAAGCCTAGGAACAGCGAGGCACCCATGCCTTCCGTGGGGGCAGTGAAGTCGTAGCGGAAGTAGCCCCGCAGTTGCTGCGTGTCGTCGCTGGCTCCGCCGAAAGGTTGCTGATAGCCGTTGGCGGCAGCCCAGTAGTAGAGCGCGCCCCTCAACGCCCCCTCGGAGGCTCGAAACGTACGCGTCGCGCGACCTGCGAGGCTCGGATCGCTCTGCGCGACGCCCGAGACTCTGGCCGTGATAGCGCCCGCCCCCAGAATGTTCATGGCGTTGTCCCAGGTGGCATGATCGAGCATGACCTTGGGAGACTTCGACAACACGCGTACACGCCCGCGCGCATTGCTCAGCTCGAGCATGTAAGCATCCGTGACGCCACTCACTTCCCATGCGAGCTCAATGCCGTGGACATTGGGTGGCAGGAGCACGTCGCTCTCGGGATAGAGCCACGATGGCGCGAGCTCTGGCGTGTCGGTGGCGGCTCCGATTGCGTCCGCCAAAGGCGGCGAGAGATCATCCAAGACCACCAATAGATCCGAGACCGTGACGCGGATCGAGGCGGTCGCAGTGAGCTGCTCGTAGGTGGCGGTCACGGTGGCGGTACCGCTCTCTGTCGCGGACACCTTAAATGTGCTGCCCATGAGTTGTCCGATCGGATCGCCGGAAGCGCTGAAGGCCGCAGCGACGGCTACCTGTGTGTCAGGCCCGTCACTCAGGAATGCCGCGAGCGGGACGTCGAACGCGGCGCCAGGGGCCACGCGCACGTCACGGGAAGCAGGGTCGAGCACCAGCACGCGCCCATCGGTGTCGCCTGCGTCTACGGAGGCGTCAGCTTCGTCGTCGAGGCGCGCTCCATTGGAACCGCCGTCTGCCTCGCCGCATGCGAACCAGCAGCTTGCGAGAAGCCAGAGCACGCGGCTCGCACGGCGCGGATGTACGACTTTATCCAACATCGGTCCTCCTGAAGGCGCGCGGTCGGCGCTGCGCGATCGTAACGAAGGAGAGAGTTGACTAGAACGCACAAGATGGGCTGGCTCGCAAAAATCAAGGAGACAATGTGCGCCGCGCACCCTGGGCTTCCGACTCGATGTCGAGATGCGCGCGCCGCAAAGCAACTCGATGATGCGAAGAATCGATGCCTTTGGGGCGGGGGAAATCGCATCCCCCGCTCCGCCGCACCACTCGGGGCCTCGGGGGCCGTGCGGCAGTCAAGCATGAAGCCCGGCCGAAGCCTTGGTGGCGCCGGATCCTTGGCATTCAGGGATGACCTGGTCGCGATCGCGCGGATTGCTTGGGCCGAGCAGAGTAAGCCCGAAGACCAGTTCACCCGGCACCGTGCAGAGGACGCGCTGAGGTCGTAATTCAGCGATTACTCCACTGAGCCAACCCTCCGGTCGCTCAGTGCAGCTGAAGTCTCGGACAATACTTCCGCGACATCACCTTCTCGGCTCGTAGCGCAGCGCGACTGCGCACGAGTCGAACTCCAATCGGTTCTGAAGTTCGAAGAGGCTCGCGGCCCAGAAAGCCATACATCAACTTCGTCCTCTACGCGGGCGTACTCGCACCCAACGCAAAGCTCAGAAAGCCTGCATGGCGGTTCACTCGGTGAGTGGCCTGGCGTGTGGTATGGGTATGGGCGCGGGTCAGACGCCCAGCCCTGACGCAGACAGAGCCATGAAACGGACTTCTACGAAAACCGCGGCGCGCACGAAGTCGACGCGGGCCAAGATTCACGTTCGTGCCAACCGCGCGTCCGACCCCCACTCTACGCGCCTCGCCTTGATGCGCGCAGCGGAGCGACTGATGGCCG
>CAZEWA010000427.1:0-3730 GCA_964515685.1 uncultured Polyangiales bacterium
GCACCCATCGTGCGAGAGCCTGACGGGCTTGCGATGTCTTCTCGCAATCGCTACCTCGAAGGCAGCTTGCGCACGCGTGCCGGCGCCATCTCGAGAGGCCTACGCGCTGCCTACGATGCCTATCAGGCCGGAGAACGAGAGCCGCACAAGCTGGCAGAGCTGGTGCGGCTGCCCATCGCGGCCGAGTTCGATGCGATAGACTATGTGGAGGCGGTCCATCCGGACACGCTCGAATCCCTGGACGGCACAGCCGAGCGAATCGTACTGCTGGTCGCGGCTCGCTTGGGTACGACGCGACTCATCGACAATCTCGAGCTGGGCCATGACGCCCGCCCCTAGCTCCGCCCTAGCTCCGCGCGGCGAGCAGCAATCATCGCCGCGGCTGAAAGGGTTGCGTCAACGTGAAGCGTTCCACGAGCTTGAGCTTGGCTTCGGTGATCGTTATCTCGCGCTTGGCGTCGGCGTAACCGGCATGCGACACGCGCAAGTGGTAGCGCCGTGCCAATGCCAGCGACGAAATCGTGAGCGGCGTTTTTCCGATGGCTGTGTTGTCCAGGTAAACCGTGGCTCCTTGCGGCGTCGACACCACTTGCAGCTCGCCCGTGATGGGCTGCAGCACCGCGATGTGCTGAACCGCTCCCGGTGTGGTTTGGTAGGTCGCTTCCCAGGGTAGATAGCCGGGCGCCACCACACGCAAGGCGTAGATTCGCCCCGCTTCGAGGCCCGTGATGCGCATGGGGGTGAACCCCACTTGTTCTTGGCCATCCACGTGGACTCGTGCGCCCGACGGGACCGAGGTGATCTCAAGCTGAGGAGGCTTCGCCTGCTCTGCTGTGAGCTTGAACGCCAACAGACACGCCAGCGCGACCAGAGCCAACAGGGCGACCGGCAGCCAAGCGCGGTATTTCTTGCGCCCAAATGACGCACCCGGATCACTGCTGAAGTCCGGCAGCGGAGGCGAGCGCGGAATGGGAGACATTGCGTACGCGTCGCCTGGGGGCGGCATCAGTGCTGGGGTCGGCACTGGGCCCGTGCGGTAGTTGGGTGGACGCGGAACGCGCATGCTGGGCAGGCGCGCTCCGGGCAGCGCCTGGGGCGGCAACGACTGCAGGGGCAATGGCTGGGGCGGCAACGACTCGCGGAACGCTGTTGCTGCTGTGATGTGGCGCGGACGGTACTGGCCCGTGGGTTCCGCCGTGTCGGACTGCGGTGGCACGGGCAGCGGATTGCGCGAGAGTCCGACGGCGCCAGGGGCAGCAGGCGGAACGCTGAAGTTCGAGCGCGGCGGCATGGAGAACGCCGGTAGCCGCCCCGTGTTCAGGGAGAACTCGCGCGGGGCCCCGGGGGGCAGCGGGATACGGCTTTCGGTCGGGGGCGGCAGGCTGCGACCCGGTATCAGCCCGCCACGCACGCGCTCGGTGGGCGGCTCAGCGTCTTCGTCGAGCGGCCAGGCAGAGATGCGTGGTTGCGGGCGAGGTGCCAGCGTAGGGGGCTCCTCGTGAGGCGCGCTAGACGGGGCGGACGGCGCCTTGCTGCGGCTTGGGCGAGCCCCGTGAGCCTGCGTATCCTGGGGCGGATGCGGCAGTGCGAAGATGACGCTGTTTTCGGTGTGAACGAACTCGTCGCGGGTCAACAGCCGCAAGCTACCGGTGGTGTCGGCTGACTTTGCCTCGCCATCGACCCGCGCCGCTTTTTCGAGTAGGCCTGCGACGTACTGCGCGAGACGGCCGGCATTGAAGGCAGGCGCGGTCTCGTAGAGGTAATCGCGCAGCGCTTCGCTGAAATCGAGCGCGTTCTGGAAGCGCGCATTGGGGTCACGCTCGAGTGCCCGCATGACGATTTGCGAAAGCGCTTCAGGTAGCTCAGGCCGTAACACGATGGGCGGCTGAATCTCTGCTGCGCGCACCTTCCCAATCAGCTCGGGAATCGAACGCGCGCTGTACAGCATGCGTCCCGTGAGCATTTCGTAGAGCAAGATGCCGGCGGAAAACACGTCGCTGCGGCGGTCGATGGGATCGGCCCAGGCCTGCTCCGGCGACATGTAGTAGTACTTGCCCTTGATCACCCCGACTTCAGTGCCCTCTACGCGCAAGCTCGTCTTGGCGATGCCGAAATCCACGAGCTTCACTTCACCTGAGTGACTGATGAGCACGTTCTGCGGCGACACGTCGCGGTGCACGATGTTGAGGGGACGGCCGGAGGCGTCGCGCTTGCGGTGCGCATAATCGAGACCGTTGAGCATCTCGGCCACGAGAAAGCAGCACACGGGGATGGGCAGCTCTTCGGCAGCTTTTGCGGCGGCTTTTTGTAGCCCGTGGACATCGAGCCCCTCCACGAACTCCATGGAGATGAAGTACGTGCCGTCGATGCAGCCCAGGTCGAACACTTGCGCCACGTTCGCGTGGGTCAAGAGAACGAGAATCTTGGCTTCGTCGACCAACATGCGGACGAAGTGCGGATCTGCGGACAGATGCGGGTGCACCAGTTTGATGGCTACGAGCTTCTCGAACCCGCCCAGTCCGGCCGTCTTGGCGACGTAAACCTCAGCGGTTCCGCCGACTGCGAGCCGCCTGAGTAAGGTGTATGGGCCGAATCCACGCGGGAGCTGCATTCCTACTCGGCGTCCCTACGCATGCTGTTATGGATAGTAGCCCGTCCCTCACAATCTGGTAAGACCCTACCCGGTTCGTTTGACGGATTCGCGCGAACTTTTGGGTTCGCTGCGACGCAACCTCGGTGGAGCGTGTCCTATGGCAGACGATGTCCGACCTTCGGTTACTCCAGCTACGCTGCGTGACATTGGGCTGTTCGGGGGAATCTCCGACGCGGGTCTCGCGGTGATGGCGCAGGAGCTTCCCAATCAGCACGTAGAGCCCGGCACGTTGGTCGTGCGTGAGGGCGACACCTCGAGCGACATGTACATCGTCATCTCGGGTGAGCTCGAGGTCGTAAAGCAAGCTGCCGATGGGAGCAGCGTTCGCGTGGCGATGTTGGGCCCGGGCGACTGGTTCGGCGAGATGGCTATCTTGAACGTTCACCCTCGCTCGGCGAGTGTGCGCACACTTGCGCCCAGTCTCCTGCTCACGATGGGTGCAGAGCAGGTCGAGCGCTTGCTCTACCGGCGAGACCTCAAGGACTACGCCTTGATGCTGATGAACATTTCACGCGAGCTAGGCCGGCGCCTGCGCGTAGCGGATGGCATTTTGGCGCAGTTCTTCGTGTCCATGCATGAGCAGTACAACCGCGGTACCCCAAAGAGCTGACAGCTCTCGAGGTGCGCGAACACTGTAGGGCTCGGTCTACATGACAGCGGTCTGCGCTGGCTCGGCCGACAGGACGAACCGCAGCGCTTCGCAGCATGGCCTGGGCGCGGGGGCCTCGCCCGAACTTGCGCATGCCCGAACTTGCGCATGCACAATCATATGTGGAGGCATTCGGATGCCTCGGATCAGAAGCTCACCCCAACCAACGCTGGCGGCGTTTCCAAGCCAGCCCCAGGGAATTCCCTAAACTGGCCCGGCGCTACCGATCAAGCCTTGGAAAGGCGGCGTCCCTGCATGCGGTTCACGCGGCGACGATTCTTGGCCTTGAGCTTTGCGGTGTAACGGCTGGAGCGCTTGCGGTCGCGCTTCTGGCTACGGGGCTGATGCAGGTACATGGTGCTTTCCTCTCTAGTCTCGGCGGGCGGTGAGGGATTCGAACCCGCGACCTTCGGCTCCGGAGGCCGACG
>CAZEWA010000428.1:0-3727 GCA_964515685.1 uncultured Polyangiales bacterium
GTCACCGTGGGCGTGATGTACATGCTCAAGCTGCACCACTTGGTCGACGACAAGATCCACTCGCGCAGCATCGGACCGTACTCGCTCGTCACGCAGCAGCCGCTGGGTGGTAAGGCGCAGTTCGGTGGTCAGCGTCTCGGTGAGATGGAGGTGTGGGCGATGGAAGCCTACGGTGCCGCCTACTCGCTGCAGGAGTTCCTCACGGTCAAGTCCGATGACGTTCAGGGTCGTACACGCATGTACGAGTCGATCGTCAAGGGTGAATACCAGCTTGATCCCGGCTTGCCGGAAAGCTTCAACGTTCTGATGAAGGAGCTCCAGGCACTCTGCCTGAACGTAGAGCTCATCGAAGGCCCAACCGGCAAACGCGACGACGTTCTTGCCGCGGAAGAGGAGTGATCCATGAAGGACATCTTCAGCTTCTTTGAGAAGCCCAAAGACCCGCTCTCTTTCTCCGCAATTCGCATCTCGCTGGCCTCGCCGGAAAAAATCCGGGAATGGTCCCACGGTGAAGTGAAGAAGCCGGAGACGATCAACTACCGTACGTTCAAGCCGGAGCGCGATGGCTTGTTCTGCGCGAAGATCTTCGGGCCAGTGAAGGACTACGAGTGCATCTGCGGCAAGTACAAGCGCATGAAGCACCGCGGCATCGTGTGCGAGAAGTGCGGTGTCGAAGTCATTCAGAGCAAGGTGCGTCGCGAGCGCCTTGGTCACATCACGCTGGCGACGCCGGTTGCGCACATCTGGTTCTTGAAGAGCCTGCCGTCGCGTATCGGTGCTGTGCTCGACCTGGCGTTGAAGGACTTGGAAAAGGTCCTCTACTGCGAGGCCTACGTGGTGCTCGATCCCAAGGAGACTCCCCTTTCTAAGGCGGAGATTCTTTCGGAGGAGCGTTACCAGGAACTCGAGGACGAGTACGGTCTGGATTCGTTTACGGCTGCGATGGGCGGCGAGGCAATCCTCACGCTCCTCAAGGATGTGGACGTTCATCAGCTCGCCGAGCAACTCCGCTCCGAGATGCGCGAGGCCTCCAGCGAGGCAAAGCGTAAGAAGCACGCCAAGCGCTTGAAGGTCATCGAAGCGTTCCGTGACTCCGGCAATCGTCCTGAATGGATGATGCTTACAGTCATTCCGGTGCTGCCGCCTGACCTGCGTCCGCTCGTGCCCCTCGATGGTGGCCGCTTTGCGACCTCTGATTTGAACGACCTCTACCGTCGCGTCATCAACCGCAACAATCGTCTCAAGCGCTTGATCGAACTCAATGCGCCCGAGATCATCATCCGCAACGAGCGGCGCATGCTGCAAGAAGCGGTCGATGCGTTGTTCGACAACGGTCGTCGCGGCAAGACCATCACAGGTCCGAACAAGCGCCCGCTCAAGAGCTTGAGCGACATGCTCAAGGGCAAGCAGGGCCGCTTCCGCCAGAACCTGCTCGGCAAGCGCGTCGACTACTCCGGCCGTTCGGTTATCGTGGTCGGTCCGAGCCTGCGCCTGCACCAGTGCGGTCTTCCGAAGAAGATGGCGCTCGAGCTGTTCAAGCCCTTCATCTACAACAAGCTCGAAGAGCGTGGCTACGTCACGACGATCAAGAGCGCGAAGAAGCTGGTTGAGAAGGAGAAGCCCGAAGTTTGGGATATCCTCGAAGAGGTTATCACGGAACATCCCGTGCTCCTCAACCGCGCGCCCACCTTGCACCGTCTGGGCATCCAGGCGTTTGAGCCGGTGTTGATCGAAGGTAAGGCAATCCAGCTTCACCCGCTGGTTTGTGCAGCCTTCAACGCGGACTTCGACGGCGATCAGATGGCCGTGCACGTGCCGCTCTCGGTCGAAGCGCAGATGGAAGCGCGCGTGCTTATGATGAGCACGAACAACATCCTCTCGCCTGCGAGCGGACGCCCGATCATCAACCCGACGCAGGACATCGTTCTCGGGCTCTACTACATGACCCGCGAAAAGCCCTTCGGGCGCGGATGTTACCGCGAGGGTACCTCCGAGAGTCATGCTCGCGGTATCTACTCTTCGACTGCTGAAGTACGTCGTGCCTACGACTCCGGCGAAGCGGACCTTCACTCGCGCATCAAGGTGCGGGTCGACGGCAAGCTCGTTGACACAACCGTGGGCCGTGTTCTTGTCAGCGAAATCCTTCCGGATGGGCTCGAGTTCCAGCACGCGAACAAGACGCTCGACAAGAAGGCGCTCTCGTCCCTTATCGACCAGTGTTACCGCTCGCGTCGCAACAAGAACACCGTTCTTCTTGCAGACCGTTTGCGCGCGCTGGGCTTCGAGATGTCTACCAAGGCAGGTGTTTCGATCTGCATGGATGACATGGTCATTCCAGAGTCGAAGAAGACGCTCCTCGACGCGGCCCAGACTGACGTCGAAATCGTCATCGAGCAGTACCAAGAGGGACTGATCACGGACGGCGAGCGCTACAACAAGGTCGTCGACATCTGGGCCGATGTTGCGGACCGCGTTGCGAAGGACCTGCTCGAAGGTATTGGTCGTGAGACCGCTACCGATCCGGAAACCGGCGCAACGCAGGAAACCCCTTCGTTCAACCCGATTTTCATGATGGCCGATTCTGGCGCTCGCGGTTCGAACCAGCAGATTCGTCAGCTGGCCGGCATGCGCGGCCTGATGGCCAAGCCGTCGGGCGAAATCATCGAAACGCCCATCACCGCGAATTTCCGCGAAGGTCTTACGGTTCTCCAGTACTTCACGTCCACCCACGGTGCTCGTAAGGGTCTGGCAGATACCGCACTCAAGACCGCGAACTCCGGTTACCTCACGCGTCGACTCGTCGACGTGGCGCAGGACGCCGTGGTCACCGAAATCGACTGCGGAACGCTCGACGGTATCTGGCTCCAGTCGCTTGAAGAGGGCGGCGAAGTTGTGCAGCCGCTTGGCGAGCGCATCTTGGGCCGTGTTGCGCTGGAAGAGGTGGTCGACCCCGTCACGGGCGAAGTCATCTTGAAGGCCAACGATCAGATCGATGAAGCGAAGGTCTCGGCTATCGAAGAAGCCGGTATCCAGGGCATCATCATCCGCTCGGTACTCACGTGTGAAACCCGTCGCGGCGTCTGCGCGATGTGTTACGGGCGTGACCTTGCTCGCGGCTACATGGTCAACATCGGTGAGGCAGTCGGCGTTATTGCCGCGCAGTCGATCGGTGAGCCGGGTACGCAGCTCACGATGCGTACGTTCCACATTGGTGGTGCGGCTGCGCGCGGTAAGATCGAGCAGTCGAGCATTGAGAATCGCTCCGAAGGTGTAGTGAAGGTGGAGAACACCAAGCTCACCAAGAAGCGCGACGGAACCGTTGTGGTCATGAACCGCCACGGCCTGATCAAGGTCTTCGACGATTCGGGTCGCGAGCGCGAATCCTACAACCTCACGTACGGCGCACAGCTCAAGGTGGAGCCAGGTACGCGCGTTCCCAAGGGGACGCTGCTGGTTGAGTGGGATCCCTACGCGATTCCGATTCTCACCGAAGTTGACGGCGTCGTGAAGTACGGCGACATCGTCGATGGCGTGACGATGGAAGAGAAGTTGGACGAGGTTACCGGCCTTTCGCGCCGTGTGATCATCGAGTCTCGAGATGCGAGCGCGCGCCCGCGCGTGTCCATCAAGGACCCAGACTCCAACGAGACCCGTAAGTCCGGTGTGGGCGATCACATGGCTCGCTACTTCCTGCCCGTCGGCGCGAACATCATTCCGACCGAAGGTC
>CAZEWA010000429.1:0-3719 GCA_964515685.1 uncultured Polyangiales bacterium
AGATTGGGCGCAAAAGGCGCAATGCGCTGGGAATGCGGTGAGGCATGTGATTTAGACCGCTAACCTAGCAGTGTTGACGGGATTAGGTTGCACTGGTCAAATGGAAGTTAGCCAGACGAGAGTGCACATGCAGTCTTGGGAGTACACAGTCATGATGGAGGAGCACGCGTCGCCGCTCGAAGTCGTTCGGCGCGGCTTCGCGCTTGTGGAGTCATTGGGATGGCGTGCTCGGTTTCCAACCACCACGTTCGATTCACGAGGCGACGAAACTTCGCCCTTCGAGTCGCAACGGGCGCTCGAAGAGCACATCGCGCAGGTCGGGGGGCTGCTGACTCTCTGGAAGGGAGACTCTGACTTCTATTTCAGTTGGTTTCCGGAGGGAGCGACTCTTGGAGTCGGCTTTCAAGGCAACCTCTGCGAAGGGATGGATGTCGAGGCTCGAGCGCTTGAAGAAGCCTTCGCTGCATTCTGCGGCGAACTGGCTCCAGCGTACGGCTTCTCGTCAGACGACTACCTCCTGTTCCAATTCGAACCCGATCCGAGCGCTGCATGGAATCGCCACCTTCGTTCAATCGCAGCGCGAGAGAGCCCCGAGCTCCTCCTCTGGTTGAACTACTTCCCGCGCCGCTACTTCGAGGAACACGTTGCGCGAAGGCTTGCGGCGGTTCCCTATCGGCTCGTGCCACAAAGCCATGGCGTGCTTGTTTATCTCGCCAACAACCCGTGGGAGGCTCGGATTGCACGCCTTTTCGATGGGGCATACCAGCTCGTGCCCGGGTAGATGCCTGCCGACCGGGGCTGGCTAACAAAGGGTTGCATCTGACAAGGCCCGCGTTGCCGCTTGGTCGGCCCTGTGGAACGCAGCCAGGGGCTGCGGGTATACTACTTGGAACCGAGCGAGGCGGGCCTTGCAGCTGACCCCTCGCTTCGTTAGGCCGACATGAACGATATACGGCGCCTCCACTTCATTCTCGTAGCGGTCGTCATGGCATCATGCGCGCACTTAGCAGCCGAGTCCGAACGGGTCGCGGCTCGACACTTCGAAGCCTGTAAACGCCTCGAGGCAGAGCCCCGCTCCCTGCTGGAGAAGATGGTCGCTCGTCCCGATGTTTCTTCGAGGGCCGTGCCTGCCCCCTTCGCTTGCTTGACCGCGCTCGTCCCGCCTTCGTGAGGGTCGCACCGAGGGCCTCACGAAGCTGCGCTTCGTACGCAGCGAGCTGCTGTTGGATCAGCGCCTCCACCGAGGCATCGAGGGACGAGATGTCGAGCGTCGTCACGTCGTTGGCGTCGCACCGCGGAGCGCATGCAGCAACGGGGGGCGTGAACGGTTACGACAGCGCACCCGGCCGATCTCGGCGGGGCCCCTCAGGAGAGCGTGCTTCGCACGAGGATGCGCGTGTAAAATTCCGCTTATTATTGATTTGTTGGCCAGAGGGTGGTTCTATGCGCCCTAGCCGCTACAGGTATCATCTCCATGAAGTACTCCGTTGGCCTCGGCCTCATCATCTTGGCGTTTACGCCTGTTGCCTACGCAGCCACTTTCACGGTGACGAGCACCGCCGATACCGTCGCGATAGACGGACTCTGCACGCTCCGTGAGGCGCTCGATGCTGCGAACACCGACACCGCTACGGAGGATTGTCCTGCGGAGGGAATCCCCGGCGATGACGTCATCGTCCTGCCCGCTGGCCTGATCACCTTGACGGGTCCCGCGAACGAGAACGCGAACGTAGGCGGCGACCTCGACATCTCGCCCACCGGCGGCTCGCTTACCGTCATGGGGGCCGGGCAAGGCGTGACCGTCCTCGATGGCGGCGGCGCCGACCGGCTGTTCCACTTCGAGTCGGGTTCCTCGCCGAGCCCACTCACCGTGGCGCTGCGCTTCGAGAGCCTCACGCTACGCAATGGGAGGGCGAGCAACGGCGGGGGCCTCTACGTAAACCAGACGCGCCCCGGGGCCTCCACGCTCGTCATCTTCGACGTCGAGATCACCGCGTGCGCCAACACCGGCGACAAGGGCGGGGGGATCTACGCAAACATGCCGGGACACATGCAGGTGCTGTCGAGCTCCGTGACCGCATGCACGTCCACGAACGACGCGGGCGCGATCTTCTTCAGCGCGAGCAGCGGACCAGGGGCGCGGATCGCAGGCTCCACGGTGAGCGGCAACACCGCGGTGCGCTTCAGCGGCGGTGTCTACGCGAACGGTGCGCTGCTACGGATCGAGAGCTCGACGATCACCCGGAACAGCGCCCAGTACGGCGCCATCACGATCAACGCGAACGTGGCCACGGTCACGCACTCGACCGTGGTGGACAACACGGGGCCGGGCGTCTCCCCGCTCGGAGCTCAGGGGAGAGTGGAGCTGCGCAACTCGATCGTCGCCGGGAGCTCCGCGGGCGATTGCGCGCCGGGGAGCTCGGGTACGGTGATGTCGCGGGGGTTCAACCTGCTCGGGAGCGCGACCAATTGCGGCACGCTCGACGCGACGGACGTGGTGAGCGCCGATCCGCTGCTCGGCGAGCTCCAGGTGCAGGGGGGGACAACGGCGACGATGCGTCCACAGGCGGGTAGCCTCGCGATCGACGCCGGCACTTGCACGGACGCGACGGGCGCAGAGCTCGAAGTGGACCAGCGTGACAGGCTGCGGCCGCAGGGCGACGCATGCGACATCGGCGCGTTCGAGGTCCCCGAGCTGGTGCTGTACGCTGCTTCGCCCGAGCCTCCGGGCGCGAGCTGCGAGGCGGGCGGAGTGCGGCTCGACTCGGGCGGCGACTACAACGCCAACGGGGGCCTGGATCCCGACGAGGTGGACGGTGCGCTCTTCATTTGCAATGGGGTGAGCGGCACTGCGCCACGGATCGTGGTGACGCCGGAGCCGGCAGGGGAGAGCTGTCCGAACGGCGGGCAGCGCATCGACGTGGGCACGGACGATGACGGCGATGGGGGGCTCGCGCCCGACGAAGTGTCTCAAACCGCGTACGTGTGCAACGGTGAGCCCGGTGCGGACGGTGAGCCCGGGGCGGACGGCGAGCCCGGGGCGGACGGCGAGCCCGGGATGAACGGCGAGCCCGGGGCGGACGGCGAGCCCGGGATGAACGGTGAGCCAGGGACGAACGGTGAGCCCGGGATGAACGGTGAGCCCGGGACGAACGGTGAGCCCGGGACGAACGGTGAGCCCGGGATGAACGGCGAGCCCGGGACGAACGGCGAGCCCGGGATGAACGGCGTCAACGGCGCGGCCGGCTCGCGGGTGTCGGTCGAGCCCGAAGCGGCTGGAGAGAACTGCGAGAATGGCGGTCAACGCATTCAGATCGGCGTCGATGCCGACGGCGATGGCACCCTCGAGCCCGCGGAGGTCGCCAGCACGTCGTACGTTTGCAACGGCGTCGCCACGGTCACGGGTTCCGGGGGCTGCTCAGTGGGCCGCTCCAGCGCATCCGATTCGTCGTGGGGGCTGGCGCTCATGCTTGGCGCGCTGCTTTGCCGCGTACGTCGTCGCGCGTCGACGCGCTGAGCGCGAGCAAAAGCGGCACGCCCGAGGCGCGGAACGTTGGGTTCCGGCGATCCGCGTGGAGAGAACGCAGCCTCATGCCGCGCGTCGCCGCCGTACGCACCACCGATAACGTCGCCGGAAAACAGCGCTTCCTCTGGGCCGAGCGTGTCGAGATAGGCCTGACACTGTCGACGATGCTCGATGTCATCGAGAGTTCTGCCGC
>CAZEWA010000430.1:0-3712 GCA_964515685.1 uncultured Polyangiales bacterium
GAACGGTCGCTGGTGAGCAGCAGTTCAAGTCGAAGCAAGGCGACGTGCAGACCGTACCCAGTGTCGATGCGCAATACGTACTGAAGCTCGTGCGCTGACATTGGCCTAAGAAGGTGTTCCACAGAAAGTAGCCCGCTTCGACGCCGATCCATCCCGACGTGCGGCGCGACGAACCCGCAAGAGACGGGCAGTCTTCTCACGGGCTCGCCACGCCACATGTCGGGCGCCTCGACACCGATCCGGGCTACTTTCTGTGGAACACCTTCTAAAGCGGGGTTCCCGCTTGCAGGGGGCCAGCTCTGCTGCTCTCCTTGCCGCCCCATGCGTGCCGAGGACCTCGACTACGATCTGCCGCCTGAGCTGATCGCGCAAAAACCTGCGCCATCACGTGAAGATGCGCGTCTACTGTTGGTCGAGCGTGGCGCTTCGGCACTTTCCCACCGTGGGGTGCGCGATCTGCCAGGACTTGTCTCGAAAGCATTGTTCGTGTTCAACGACACGCGCGTGATACCGGCTCGCCTATTGGGTACGAAGCCGAGTGGTGGGCGCTTTGAACTGCTGCTGATCGAGCGCGTGGCGGCGTCGGTGCACTCGGACGAGCCCGAGCTTTGGCATGCGATGGGGCGCCCGCTGAAGAGCCTGCGTTCGGGCATGACGCTTGAAGTGCCTCCGCTGCGGATCGAGGTCGGCGAGCGGGTCAATGACACGCTCATCGAAGTGCGTCTGTCTGCGCCCCAGGGCGTCCTTGCGGCACTTGAGGCAGTGGGCCGTTTGCCGCTGCCGCCGTACATCGCACGCGAAAGCGATGAAGGCCCATCCGAAGACGACCGCCAGCGCTACCAGACCGTATTTGCACGCGAGCCGGGTGCGGTGGCTGCGCCCACGGCGGGGCTGCATTTCGGGCCTGAATTGATGGCAGCGCTCGAAGCGCAGGGGCATGAGCGAGCCTTCGTGACGTTGCACGTGGGCCCAGGTACATTCGCGCCGCTGAGCGTCGATGATTTGCGCGACCATCCGATGCACGAGGAGCGCTACGACATCCCGGTGGAGACGGTGGCTGCCATCGCGCGGGCCAAGAGTGAAGGGCGGCCCGTGGTGGCTGTGGGGACCACCGTCGTGCGTACGCTGGAATCGGCCGCGCGAGAGGAGCGACTGCCTCAGGCAGGCCCTGGAGCCACGCGCCTATGCATCTATCCGCCGTACACGTTCCGTGTGGTGGATGCCTTGCTCACTAACTTCCATTTGCCGCGCTCGACTCTGCTGGCCTTGGTGATGGCTTTCGCGGGTAAAGACCTCGCACAGAGTGCGTACCGTGAGGCGGTCTCAGCGCGCTATCGGTTCTTTAGCTATGGCGACGCCATGCTGATACGCCCGTGAGCGAACCTTTTTTGAGAGTGCCGTACCGATGACCGTTCTTTCCCCGCTTGTGTCAGAAGGCTTCGCGTTCGCCGAGACCGCGCGTGATGGCGAGGCGCGCACGTGCACGCTGCAGACGCCCAGGGCCGTGATCGAAACGCCGGTCTTCATGCCGGTGGGCACCCAGGCGAGCGTGAAATCGCAGACCCCCGCCGAAGTGGATGCGACCGGTGCGCGCATCATTTTGGCGAACACCTATCATCTCTGGCTTAGGCCCACGGCGGAGCGGGTGCAGCGGCTCGGCGGCGTGCAGCGCTTCATGCGCTGGCCCCACGCGATGCTCACCGACAGCGGTGGCTACCAGGTGTTTTCGCTGTCGGCTCTGCGCAAAATCGACGACAACGGCGTGTCGTTTCGCAGCCACCTCGACGGCGCTAAAAAGCTACTCACGCCCGAAGAGTCCATGCGTGTGCAGGGCTTGTTGGGCGCAGACATCGCCATGGTGCTCGATGAATGTCCTGCCGGTGGGGCCGAGCGCAAAGTGATCGAAAACGCCATGCGTCGAACGAGCGCGTGGGCGCGAAGGTCGCTCGCGGTGGAGGCTCCGCCCGGCCAAGCCCGCTTTGGTATCGTGCAGGGGTCGACGCATCTCGATTTACGACTCGCGCACCTGGATGACATCGCATCGCTCGATGTCGACGGGGTTGCGCTGGGTGGGTTTTCGGTGGGCGAGCCGGTCGCAGAAATGGTGCGCGTGCTCAATGAGCTCGCTCCGCGCATGCCGGTGAATCGCCCGAGGTATCTGATGGGCGTCGGAACGCCCTACGACTTGTTGGATGCGATAGGCGCAGGCATCGACATGTTCGATTGTGTCTTGCCCACGCGCAACGGTCGCAATGGTCAGGCGTTGACCTGGCAGGGACGCGTCAACATCAAGCAGGCGCGTCACGCGGACGACGATACGCCGCTCGACACCGAGTGCGAGTGTCCGGTCTGCACCACCTATTCGCGCGCCTATCTCAGGCACTTGTTTCAGGCGCAGGAGATGCTCGGGCCGCGCTTGCTGAGCGAGCACAACCTGTGGTTTTACGGCGCGCTCACGCGTCGTGCCCGGGCGGCCATCCGCGAGGGCCGCTACCGCGCGTTCGCTGCCGCAGCGCGGACCCGCATGCGAGAAGGCGACGAAATTGGAAAAGGGCAGCCGAAAAAGAGTGAGCCGGCGTAGACCTAGCGCGTCCGAGCGCGGCAGAAACTCCAGCCTAAGGTAGAGTCGCTTCCACTTGGATGCGCACACGGTCCTGCACTTTCAATGCGCCACCCAAAGCGCGATAGGGCTTGATGCCGAAGTGCGAGGGGACGAGCTCGAAGCTCCCTGAAAGCCGCGTGCCGCTGCGCTCCAACGTGAAGCTCAAGGGCAGGGTCACGCCGCACAGCTCGAGTGTGCCGTTCACAAAGACGTATGCCTCGCGCGCAGAGACGCTGCCTCGATAGTGCGCCTGTGGATACTTGCCGACGCGCAGCACGGTCTCGCGAATGTTCTGGACGATTTTCGCCCGATCACTTTCGCTCGGCCCCGATTGTGTGGGCGCGCCATTGTGCATGGCACAGACCACCGTCCAGGCAGCGGTGTCACAAACGACTCGAAGCTCCTGCCCATCGTGCGTCAAGTCGAAGCGCTCGAGGCGCAGCAACAGATCGTGGGCTAGCTTGCTGAGTAGCCCATCTTTGAAGGTATAGACGTGGATGATTGCGTTCATGGGGCGTAGGTCGCGAGGGCTCAGGTCGGGAACCTAGCAGTCCTCACATGGAGCCTCCATCGCCATGTTTCGTGGTCGAGGGATAGGCGAGTGTGCCCGATAGGTGCATCCTTGGTTGCCTGAGGGCCCCCTGCGGAGTATTCCCGCGCCCGCAAGGGACGTACGTTCTTGACGACGCCCGTCGAACGTGTGTGCCGTCCCGCAGAAAAAAAGGACGCCCACCATGGCTGCCATCAAAAGAGCTCTCATTTCGGTTTCCGACAAGCGTGGCGTGGTCGAACTCGCCAAGCGCCTCGCGGATTTTGGTGTGCAGATCCTGTCCACCGGCGGCACCGCCAAGGCCCTGCGCGATGCCGGATTGAGCGTTGTCGATGTCTCGGAGTACACCAACTCGCCGGAGATCATGGACGGCCGCGTGAAGACGCTGCACCCCCGCGTGCACGGTGGCCTACTGATGCGCGACACGGCTGAAGACCGCGCGCAGCTCGCGCAGATTGGTGGCGAGCCCATCGATTTGGTGGTGGTGAATCTGTATCCCTTCGAAGCCACGGTCGCTCGCGGCGCCCCCCACGAAGACGTGATCGAGAACATCGACATCG
>CAZEWA010000431.1:0-3704 GCA_964515685.1 uncultured Polyangiales bacterium
CTCTGCTGCTGACTCTGCTTATGGGGGCTCAACCGCCGCCGACGAACTGCACGACCTCAAGCTTGTCGCCGTCTTCGAGCGAGGTCGAGCCGTGCTCTGCTCGCGGTACGATGCCGGCGTTGCGTTCTACAGCTACGGGGCGCTCGGCCAAACCGAGGCTTTCCAGCAGCGTGCGGATGGTCAGGCCGTCCTGAACTTCGCGGGCCTCCCCGTTGATCTCGATGCGCATGCGGCGAGCCTAGCAGCCTGTCGTGCAATCCTCCATCGAGGGCTTGTGGTATCACTCGGGCGTGCCAACCCAGGCGGACCCCGTTCCGAACGAGCGACCCAAGCTCCTCGCGATTCTGCAAGCGATGCTGCAGATCGTGACGCGTCCGGTGGTCTCCGTGCTGGCGGAAATTGGCCTCACGGTAAAGCTGCTCGGGAGCACCTTGTTTTGGGGATTTCGGCGGCCATTTCGTGCGCCTTTATTCCTCGAAGCCATGGAATTCGTGGGCGTTCAGTCCGTGTTTATCGTCGGGCTGACGGGGCTGTTCATCGGCATGGTGTTCGGAATCCAGCTGGTGGACGGCTTCCGGGACTTCGGCGCCGAGAACCAAACCGGGGCGGTGGTGGGGATGGCGCTGGCGCGTGAGCTCGCCCCCGTGTTCACCGCGCTGATGGTGTCGAGTCGGGCGGGCAGCGCCATGAGCACGGAGCTTGGGTCCATGCGTGTTTCGGACCAAATCGATGCGCTGACCACCATGGCCGTGAATCCAGTGCAGTACTTGGTGGTGCCGCGTGTGGCCGCTGGCTTCGTGATGGTGCCCATCCTCACCATGCTGTTCAACATGGTGGGCATCTTCGGCACGTGGCTCGTGTGCGTGCAGTTGCTCGGGCTCGACAGCGGGATCTTCGTAGACAAGGTGCGCTGGTTTGTCGACGTGGCGGACTTGCGCCAGGGGCTCATCAAGGCGTTCGCCTTCGGCCTGACCATCTCGCTTATCGCTTGCCGGCATGGTTTTTATGCCAAAGGCGGCGCGGCCGGGGTAGGGCAGGCGACCACGGCGGCGGTGGTGCAGAGCGCGGTCTCGATCCTTGCGCTCGATTACCTCATCACCACGCTAATTACGGGCGAAGGTGGCTTCTGATGGCCGAACAAACGGCGTCAGGCACAGAGTCGGGTCGGGATCCCGTGCACGTGCGCGTGGTGGACCTACAGAAGTCCTACGACGGAGTGCAGATTCTCAAGAGGATAACGTTCGACCTACACCGCGGCGTCACCAACGTGATTATCGGTGCCAGCGGCTCCGGGAAAACGGTGTTCTTGCGGCAGTTGATTCGCCTCGAGCGGCCTGACGCGGGCCGCATCGAAGTAGACGGGGTCGACATCGTGCCCTTGAACGAAATCGCGCTTTCGCCGTTTCGTCGCAAGTTCGGCATGGTTTTTCAGATGTCGGCGTTGTTCGACTCGATGAATGTGTTCGACAACGTGGCGTTTCCACTGCGAGAGCACACGCGGCTGTCACGTCAGGAAATTCAGGCCAAAGTCGAACATGGGCTCGAAGCGTTGGGGGTCGCGCACGCCATCTACAAGCAGCCCTCTGAGCTCTCAGGCGGCATGAAGAAGCGCGTGGCGGTGGCGCGCGCCTTGGTGATGGAGCCGGAAATCCTGATCTACGACGAGCCCACAACAGGGCTTGACCCCATCACCTCGCGCACGGTGGACGAACTTATCGAGTCCACGCGCGAGCGCTTTGGTGTGACGTCGGTGGTGATAAGCCACGACATGGAGAGCGTGTTCAGTATCGGACACCGCATCACGCTGCTCTACAAGGGGCGCATGGAAGTCAGCGTGTCGCGCGACGACCTCATCCGCAGCGACAATGTCCATGTGCGTGAGTTTCTGGCCGCCAGCGGCGTTCGCATATCGTAGCCGTCTATAAGGCCGCGTTCGAGAGCCGAAATACGCTCAGGTGTAGTTGCGAATCACGACTTCGCGCACCGGCACGCGGCTCTTTCCGTCGCAGCTCACCGCGCGTGGTGCCATCACGGTGTCGATTTGATAGCCACGGTAAAGCTCGCGGATGAAGGGCACGTCGCTGTTCGAGAGCATGAGCTTGGTGCCGCGGCGGTCGAGCTCGCGGAACACGTCGCGTAGGCGGGTCTGGTCGACCTGGCTGAAGCCCTCCTGGGCGTACGAGGTGAAGTTGGCCGTGCGGGACACGGGCTCGTAGGGCGGGTCGAGATACACGAAGTCACCGGGGCGTCCTTCGGTGAGCAGCGTCTCGAAGGGCGCGCAGCGAATGTCCGCGTTTTTGAGGCGAGCGCTTGCGGCGTAGAGGCCGGCGATGTCGAGGATACCCGGGTTGACGTACGAGCCCATGGGTACGTTGAACTCGCCGCGACGGTTCACGCGGTACAGGCCGTTGAAGCAGGTTTTGTTGAGGTAGATGAACATGGCCGCGCGCTCGATGTCGCTGCGCTGGGTGCGGGCGTTGTAGCGCTCACGCACGGCGTAGTAGGCCTCTTTGTCGTGCGCCTTCTTGAGCTTGGTCAAGTGCTGCACAAGCTCAGGCACGTGGTCGCGGACCGTGGTGTAGGTACGGACCAGGTCGGCATTGATGTCGCAAAGGAGCGCTCGCTCGGGGGCGCGCGAAAAGAACAGGGCGCCGCCTCCGGTGAAGGGCTCCACGTGGCGCATGAGGTCCACGCCGGAAGGGAGCAGTGCGGATAGGGCGTGGCGGAGCTTCCCTTTCCCGCCCACCCACTTGAGAAATGGACTTGCGTCTGGGGTTGAGGCAGAAACGGGTGAGACAACCGCGGCGCGCATGGCACGTGTAGGCATGCGTAGGAGACTATCCTACCCGATCGCCGACACCAAAAACCCGACCAAAGGAAGGCGGCCCCCCGGGGAATGCTCTACCTTCACGGGACCATGGCCGGAATGGATGTGATAGCGATCGAGGGCTTGCAGGTGGATTGCGTGGTGGGGGTGTATCCCCACGAGCGCGACCGACTGCAGCCGCTGCGGGTGGACCTGTACATGGAGGTCGATACCCGCACGGCGGGCCAGCATGAGCGGCTCCGAGACAGCATCGATTACGCGCAGGTCACAGCCCAGGTGTCGTTTTTGCTCACGACCTGCCGCTTTATGATGCTCGAAACGGCGGCCCACGCGCTTTCGCGCTTTTTGTTGGCGCCGCCTGCCTGGGGGGAGCGACGGGGCCAGGTGGAGGCGCTGCGTCTGCGCCTCACCAAGCCGTCGGCGTTGTCTGGGCTTGCGGTGCCCTCGCTGGAGATTCGGCGGGATGCCTCGGAAGTCACACTCGAGACGGAGGAGACGCGCTTCGGCCGGGTCGATATCGTCTTCGAGACGCGCGAAGCCGGCATCTATCGGCTGAATATCGCGCCGCGCAGTCACATCCCGCTGCACGTGCATCGCAAGATGCAGGAGGCCGAGATGGTGCTGAGCGACGGGCTTTTGTGCCAAGGGCGCGAGGTCGTCGCAGGCAGCGTGTTCAATTGGCCGCGCAACGCACCGCATGTCTACGAAAACCCCACCGACCGCTACCAGACCATCCTGTGTGTGGATTCGCCGCGCTTCATCGAGGCAGACGAAATCGAGGTGCAGGGCGTGCCCGCCGATATCGAGCCTACGTTCGTGTTGCCGCGGGTGCAGGTGTGAAGGTGGAGCGAGCGAAGGTCGCCCTGGTCACGGGTGC
>CAZEWA010000432.1:0-3663 GCA_964515685.1 uncultured Polyangiales bacterium
GCGACCTTCGAGCAGGCCGTGCGCAGCGACCCGCGTTGCACTGAGGGCTACGTAAATCTTGCGATGATGCAAATGGCACGCAACGGGGCGAGCAGCGAAGAAGCGCTGAACAACCTTCGTCGCGCGCTCGCAATCGATGCGCAGTATCTTCCAGCGTTCAATCAGATGGCGCTGTTGTTCCTCGGGCGTGCTCAGGACAACCGGAAGATGCTGGATCTCGCAGGCGTTGTTTGCCGTCAGGCGCAGCTCATCAATGCGAACTACGCACCCATCTACAACACATGGGGCCTCATCAACGTCCGCAAGGAAAACGTCTTCGACGCCCTGCGCATGTTCGAGAAGGCGATGCAGCTCGACCGCAATCACTTCGAAGCACACATGAACTTCGGACAGATTACGTTGAGCTTCCGAGGCTACGAGGACGCCAAGTCGGCCTTCGGGCGTGCCGTCGAGCTCAATGCCAAGAGCTACGACGCGCGCGTGGGTCTTGGGGCAGCACTTCGCGGCTTGAACGACGCGGAAGGCGCCAAGAAGCAGTATGAAGAGGCCAAGGGCATCGCCGGTGGGCGGCCTGAGGCGTACTTCAATCTTGGCATCCTGTATCAGGATTTCATGTCCGGTTCTGTCGGGGACATGAAGCAAGCGCTGACCTTCTATGACCAGTTTGTTCAGCGAGCCCAGGGCAACGCTGGATTCAAGCCGGTCGTCGAAGAGATTGAGCGCCGATGTGGCAACGATGATGCCAAGAAGAAGCGCAAGTCTTCTAAGACTTGTCGCCCAGGTCGGCGTCAGAACATCCAGCTTGCCATTGAGGCGATGGAAGCCATGGCCGAGATGGAAAAGCAGGCTGCGGGTTCAACTCCCCAGTGAAGCGGCCCGTTTCCGGGCTGCGCTTGTTTTTTGGGAACCTTCGTGGGCTTTAGATGTCGTACATGGCGAGGCTAGGCTGAGCTGGACGACGGTGCGGGAGAAGGCGTATGGCAAAACTCTTTGGAATTTCGCTCGTCTTAGGTGTGCTTTCGGTTTCGGCCGGAGCATTCGCTCAGGATAAGGGTGGTGAGACGACGTACGATTTCGACGATGACCTGGTCACCGGCGATCTGGTTCGACCAGACGGCGAGTTACTGAGTGTTCGTCGCCGAGGCAATCGGGCGTCCCTCATCCAGATCCGCGAACATTTCATTCCAGAAATGCTCAAGTCGGTTGAAGACCTCTGAGTAGGTGTCGTCGAGCCCAGCCTGAGTTTCGAAGGTTCTAGAAAATATGCGACCGGTTCGAGTTTTCGGCCGGTCGCGCGAGGTTGACGTTACCGGTAACCCGGTACGCGCTGTTGGAGGCGACGGTGTCTAATCCCAGGATCCCCATCAAGTTCGATATCTACCGTGGGGAGCAGTATCTCCGAACGGAGACGTTCGCTGAGCCCATCGTCAAGATCGGCAAGGTCGCGTCGAGTCATCTGCGCCTGGAAGACGACCTTGCGTCGCGTATGCACGCGATGATCGAGGTGACGGGGCCGGATGAGATCTACATTATCGATCTCGGCTCGGCTGCGGGCACTTTCGTCAACGGTCAGCGCAGCAACAAGGCTCGCCTCCAGAATGGCGACGAGATTGTGGTCGGGGAAACTCGGCTAATCGTCGAGATTGGTGGAGATGAACTTGGCGTGGAAGATGACGACGCCACCATGGCGGTGGACCGTTCGCTGGTAGGGCTGGATCCGGCGGCGTACGCGGATCCCGTTCCCGCTCAGCCCGCCGCGGGCCGTCCCGTCGCACGGCCTGGAACCTTGATCGGCATGCAAGCTCCAGCGGTCGGTTCCGCTCCTCCCCCAGGTGCGGGGTTCGGCTCGTTCGCTCCGCCTAAGGGAGCGTCGATCCCCCCTGTCGGACTTGGTTCATTTGCGCCGCCTGCCGTGTCGGTCCGTCCTGGCGCTATGCCCAACCCGTTTGGAAACCCGTTTGCCGCTCCAGGCGCTGCAGGTGTTCCTGGTTTTGGCGTGCCTGGTCAGCCTGCTTCGGCCCATGCAGCCGCTCCTGAGTACGATGGCTCGCGGCCGGAGTACCTGGAGGAGGGTGACGAAGATCCGGAGCGTGTGCGCTACGGCTTGGTTGCTTCGGCTCCCGCGCCGAACCTCGACGAGGTGGAGACCGGGGATCGTGCCGTCGAAGTCATGGTGATGTGGGGCGACAACGCCGTTCTGCACGTGGATCACTTGAGCCCCATCCGCTCTTTTTACGTGGGTGAGAGCACCGACGCGAAGGGCAAGCTCACCACGGACTATCTCATCGGTAGCGAGTTGCTCGGGTCGGAGCGTTTGCCCGTCGTCGTAGATGCGGGTGGCAGTCCAGCCGTCGTGATTCCTCCCGGTGCCACAGGCGAAATCTCTATCGGTTCGGACCGTATGAGCCTGGCGGATTTGGTTGCTGGAGGGCGTGCGCAGGCATGCTCTGAGCTCGCGGGCGGCCATCAGTATGCTCTGCCTCCTGGGGCTACCGCGCGCGTCAACTATCGTGGCTTGACCTTTGTGGTCCGCCCGGTGAACGCCGGACGTGTCGTTGGAGTGGGGCAATCCAAGGGGTTCGATCTGAAGTCGAACGTCTGGACCTTGCTCTCCTTCGCCTTCCACGGCCTTTTCCTTCTGATGATGTACTTCATGCCTCCGAAGGGCTCCGGCCTATCGTTGGACCTCCTCAATGAGGATTCGCGTCTTGCGAAGTACTTGATGGAGCCGCCCGAAACCATCGAAGAGGAGCAGCCCGATTGGTTGCAGCCCTCGGAGACGCCCGACGACGAAGGCGGGAAGGGTAAGCGCCACAAGGACGACGAAGGCGCGATGGGCAAGGAAGAATCCAAGAAGACTAAGAACAAGTTTGGTATCGAGGGTCCGCCCGACAACCAAGACCCGGTGATGGCGCGTGAGTCTGCCAAGGAAGCCGCAAAGAACGTCGGTATTCTCGGCGTCCTCTCGGCATCGACTGGCTCTTGGAACTCGCCGACGTCGCCCTACGGTGCTGACACGGCACTTGGCTATGATCCGATGAGCGCCCTTGGCGCGCTGATGGGTGACGCTATCGGTGAGAACCAGGGCTTCGGCGGTCTGGGCCTTCGTGGCACCGGTCGAGGCGGCGGTGGTACCGGTGAGGGGACCATCGGTCTCGGCAACATTGGCACCATCGGTCACGGTGGCGGCGGTGGTTCCGGTTCCGGTTATGGTCGCGGTGCAGGTGGGTTCCGCGGTCGCGAGGCCAAGGTTCCGCAGGTTCGCTCCGGTAACGCAGACGTTCGTGGTTCCTTGTCCAAAGAAGTCATTCGTCGTGTGATTCAGCGTCACATCAACGAAGTACGTTTCTGCTACGAGCAGGAACTGAATTCTCGTCCGGACCTTTCGGGTCGCGTCCAAGTCAAGTTCATTATCTCGCCGTCCGGTGCGGTCCAGGCCGCCAACGTCGAGAGTTCTACGCTCGGAAGCCCGAAGGCTGAGGGCTGCATTGCAACGGCGGTTCGTCGTTGGACGTTCCCGGCGCCGGATGGCGGCGGCATCGTTATCGTCTCCTATCCGTTCGTTCTTGAAGCGGCAGGTAACTGATCATGCGCTGGCTGACTCTCACGACTCTTCTCTTGGCGCTGGGGGCTGGATGTTCACGTGCAAACGTGGAATCCATG
>CAZEWA010000433.1:0-3645 GCA_964515685.1 uncultured Polyangiales bacterium
AAGGGGTTGATGCCCTTGCGCTTGGCCTTCGCGGGGATGTTGCGGATCTTGAGCTTGAGGAGGTCGGGCACGACGAACTCGCCGGGACCCTTCTTGCCAAGCTCGCGCTTGATGAGCTCGCTGAGCGCGCCAAACACGCCCGCAACTTCCTTCTTCGAGAGGCCGGTCTTCTCGGCCAATGCCCCGATGACCTGGCTCTTGCTCAACTTCTTGCCGCCCGCTGCCGCCGGTGCTGCCTTCTTGCTCGCCATTGCTTCCTCCTAGGGAGGCCATCACCACGCTGGTCATGGGCCTCTGAACTCGTTCTGCCCCTTTATTTAGGGGGCATTTCGACGTATCCGCTTCACGCGGCTCGACTGCATCTATGCATCCGCGTTTAGCCATCGCAACAGGTTTTCCGTCACTCCGCCCCAAAAAACCGCAAAAAACGCCGCTTGCGGTCGTTTACCCCCCCTTTTACGCTTCCGTTCGCGAGATCGCGCCAGATCGTCTTTTTGGCCAAAACCCTCAGGTTTAGGGGGAGCCCTGGATTTTCGGCTATCCACAGGTTGCCCACAGGCGTGCGCCGAACACGCGGACCTCTGCGCAAGCTTCATTTACACTTGCTTGAAATCGCTGCATTTTGGGCACAATCGATCGCGAGTCCGCCAAGCGCTGGCCTGGTTTTGGGGACGAAGATCGATACGTTTTCCCGGCTTGTCCACAAGCAAGGTGTCACGTTCGCGTCGCGTCTGGCGCAGGTAGCTGACCTACCTGCTGCGCGCTTGCCCTGCCGCAGCCATCAGCATGTCGGCGCGGGCATTCATGCGGCGCTCTTCGGCATCGGTTTGGTGGTCGAAGCCCAGCAGGTGCAACAGGCCGTGAGCCAACAGAAAGGTCACTTCCTCCCACAGCGTGCGATTCAGCTCCTCGGCCTGGCGTTGCGCCGTATCGAGAGAAATCACCACATCGCCCAGGGCTTTCGAGCCCGGCACGGGCTTGCCCTCTCGAAGCGCAAAGGCAAGCACATCGGTCGGCTTGTTCTTGCGGCGATGGCGACGATTTAGGTCGTGAATCGTCGCGTCGTCACACAAGAGGATGGAGAGCTCGGCATCGGGCATTCCCAAGGCTTCGAGCATTTTCTCGGCCCGCCGCCTGAGGGGCGCAGAGCCGACGACACGGGGAGGCACCTGAACACGACTTACCAAAACAGCCACGCGGCCGAGTTTGCGCTGCAACTGCCGCACGTCAAACGGTGGAAACGCTGACGCGCATGGGGCAAGCTTGCGGCCGATGTTCAAGAAAGTCCTGATTGCTAACCGCGGCGAGATAGCGGCCCGGGTTGCCCGCACGTGTAAGCGCCTGGGCATGGAAACCGTGGCCATCCACAGCGACGTGGACGAAGGCGGGGTGCATTGCCAGGCCTGCGACGAGTCGATACGCGTAGGTGACAACGATCTGCGCTCGTCCTACCTCAATATTCCCGCGATATTAGCGGTGGCCGATGCGGTCGGGGCAGACGTGATTCACCCCGGATACGGCATGCTGAGCGAGAGCCCGGATTTCGCGCGGGCCGTGATCGACGCTGGAATCACGTTTGTCGGCCCGGCTCCCGACCTGATGTTGAAGTTCCTCGATCGCCTCCAAACCCGAGAAATTGCGGTGAGTGCTGGCGTCAGGGTCATCGAAAGCAGCGAACGCGCGGTCGAAAATCTCGAAGATGCCCAAGCACTCGGGGCCGAGCTCGGCTATCCGCTCGTCGTGAAGCCTGCGCGTGGAGGCGGTGGGGTCGGCCCCGCTATCGTTCACGAGCCTCCTGGGCTGGCAGCGGCCCTCACGCGCACCCAGCGCCGCGCGACGGAACTCTACGGCGACGGCCGCGTGTACCTGGAGCGAGCCCTGAGCCGCCCACGCCACGTGGAAGTGCAGATTGTCGCGGATGGGCATGGCGATGTGGTCGCCGTGGGCGATCGCGAATGCAGCATTCAGCGCGGCGGTCTGCGGTTGCTCGACGAATCGCCTGCCCCAGCCTTGCTCGGGAGCGAGCGTGCGGAGCGCCTACGCGAGGCGATTTGGGACAGCGCGCTGCGCTTTGCCGCCGAAGCAGGTTTCGTGGGTGCGGGCGCCATCGAATTCTTGATCGATGCGGACGGTGAGGCCTATTTCCTCGAGATGCGGCCGCGACTTCAAGTTGCACACGGCATCAACGAGGTCTGCGCCAACGTCGATCTGGTCGAGGCGCAGATGGTCATCGCACACGGTGGCCCCATCCCCTCGGAGATAAGGCGCGCTATTCCTTCGGGCCATGCCATGGAAGTACGCCTGGCGGCCGAGCATGTGAATCGCGCCTTTGCGCCCGCGACCGGACAGGTCACCGAGGTGCGCTGGCCCAACGCTTCACCTGGGCGATTGCGAATCGAATCGACGATCCAACCCGGATCGCAGGTGACCACGGACTACGACGCGATGATTGCCAAGATCATCACGTTCGCGCCCACGCGCCACGCCGCCCTGCTCTTGCTGGACCGAGTGCTCGCCGAGTCCGCAATCGTCCCGCTGCCCACAAACAGCATATTTTTGCGGCGTATCCTCGGGCACGAGTCTTTCCGCGCCGGCCACTACGACGTCACCTTCGTCGAGCAGCTCCTCAAGCGCGGCTAGATCAGCGACGAACGGTCGACAGGCCCGCGTACTCAGCACTGCGCCCCAGCTCTTCTTCGATGCGAAGCAGCTGGTTGTACTTGGCGATACGCTCTGAGCGCGAGGCCGATCCGGTCTTGATTTGCCCTACGCCGGTGGAAACCGCGAGATCCGCAATGAAGGTGTCCTCGGTCTCTCCGCTACGATGACTCATCATCGACGCATAGCGATTCAGCGCGCCCAGGCGGATCGTCTGCAGGGTCTCCGTGATGGTGCCGATCTGGTTCACCTTGATGAGGATGGCATTGGCCACCTTCTTCTCGATGCCCATCTCCACACGTTTCACATTGGTGACGAACAGGTCGTCGCCGACGAGCTGGGTCTTGTCGCCGATGGCAGCGGTGAGCTGCGCCCAGCCGTCCCAATCGTTCTCATCGCAGCCATCTTCGATGGAGATGATGGGGTAGTTAGAAACCAGCTTCTTGTAGGTCTCGACGAGCTCAGCGCGTGTGTGCTGCTTCTTGTCGAACGTGTACGTGCCGCTCTTCTCGTCGTAGAACTCGCTGGCGGCGCAGTCGAGGGCCAGGAAAATGTCTTTTCCAGGCTTGTATCCGGCCTTTTCGATCGCCTTCATGATGATGGCGATGGCGTCCTCGTTGCTCTTGAGGCGCGGCGCAAAGCCACCTTCATCGCCCACACCCGTGGAGAGCCCCTCTGCGGAAAGCAGCGTCTTCAGGTGGTGGAACGTCTCGGCACCCGCACGCAGGGCATCGCGGAACGTGGCCGCACCCGCCGGCACGATCATGAACTCCTGGACCTCGAGCCCGCTGTCTGCGTGGGCTCCGCCGTTGATGATGTTCATAAAGGGCGTGGGCAGGACGCGAGCCTGGGCGCCGCCCAGGTAACGCCACAGAGGCAGGCCCACAGCGTCTGCAGCCGCGCGTGCCACGGCCATGGAACAGCCGAGGATGGCGTTGGCGCCGAGGCGCTGCTTGTTCTCGGTTCCGTCGAGCTCCAGCATCACCT
>CAZEWA010000434.1:0-3619 GCA_964515685.1 uncultured Polyangiales bacterium
TACTTCCGATGGGCCCAAGGACGCCGCGTGAGAACGCGGATGGACTTGGGCTCTTGGCGTTTGGATGGGGAAACAAGAAACTAAATCGAGTGCGGCTTCAGCGTATCTCCAAATGCCTCGCGGATCGCCCTCTCGAGCCCCGTGGTTTCGCTCGCCGTAAGGTCTGCGAACTTGTCGCACTTGTTGCCGCTCAACGTGAATCCGCGGCCTGCCTGGCTGTTTTGCACACACGGCGTGAACCTCCACGCACGATGAGTGGAGGCGTTTCTCAAGGTAAGCCGCCTCTTGCGCAGAAGTCGGGGAATCTCGAAGCCGTTCGAGTAGTTCGCCTCGTTGACGAGCGTGACAAAGGGACGGCCAGCCCGCGTCGCCGGCTCGCTGGCATACACGAGGCCATAGGTCCGCAGGTCAAAGGCGAACGGGGCCGAGAAGAATGCAAGTAGAGGCTCATGTATCCAGCCTCCGCGGTTGTGGCGCAGGTCCAGTACGATCCCATCTGCATTGGCGTATCTGCCGAGCACATCTTCAATCACCGGCCGGAGCGTGTCTTCGTCCATCCACGGCATGTGCACGTATCCCAGCCTGCCGCCGGACAGCCGCCACGTCTGCGCCCGCCGCCAGTCCACCCACCGCTCGTAGAAAAGCTGAGCTTCGCGCGCCGCGTCCACTGGCTTCAGCTGCAATAGTCGCTCCGAACCACTCGCTGAACGAAGGGTGAGACTCGTTGGCTTGTCCGCTGTACTTGCAAAGAAGGTGGCTGGATCCGCCTGCGGCGGCACATTCCGACCATCAACGGCCGTGATGATATCGCCCGCCTCCGCATCTGGCGCAGCTTTGGCGAGCGGCGAGTTACGCAACACCTCCCTCAACTTCAGGCCGGCCCCCTTGTGGGCAGTATCGAAGATTACTCTCAACGAGCCGGTGCGCTGAAGAGCACCCACTCGCGCGTGCTCGAAGTACGTATGGGACGCATCGAGTTCGCCAACCAACTCTTGCATCAGTTCCGTAAACTCGTGGGGCTCGCTCGCTGCAGGCAGCAGCCGGCGGTACTCGGCTACAAGCTCGGTCCATCCGACGCTCACCAGTCGGTCCGAGCGGTAGAACACTTGGGGGGACGCTTCGCGCGATGTGCTCAAACACACAGCGGCGTTCCGACTGCAAGTTCGCGGAAAGCGCGCCGTCCAACGTCACCCGTGTCCCGGTGGTCGTATCCACCCAATGGGCCACACCGCGGTCGAGGACGAGCGCGGCGCTCTCGTCGAGCCCGACCTGCAGCGAGGCGAGAAGATAAGCCGGACAAACGAGGGTGCCGCATCTGAAGGGGTGGTTTCCGAGCGTGGTTGGGTCGCTGCGAGGCCCTGAAGGCCGTGTGGCGGAGCATTCACTGGCTAAGATGCCAAGGTTTGCCGACGATTCGCTTGCGGCTAAGCTCCAATGACCGATGCGACTTCGACTCATGACCGCGCTGGGCCTGTTGGCTTCGCTGGTGGCCGTGTCCTCCTCGGGCGTCGCGCACGAGGATGCGGACGTGTGTACGACTGTCGCGCGATCGCGCACGACGGAAAGACTACACCTTGTCTACGTCAAATCGGACCAGATGCTCTGCATGCTCGACCAGCACGAGGTGCTCTGGCAACGCGCCGCCTCCCACGGAAGGGAGCCAGGAAAGAAGGCAAGCGAGGGCGACAATCGCACGCCGGAAGGGCGCTATGTCGTTTCGCCCGCGCGCACGAGCAAGCGCTTCGGTCTGTTCCTGGCCCTTTCCTACCCCAACGCGGAGGATAGGAAGGCAGCGCGCGCTCGTGGGAGGCCACCCGGAGGCGATGTGGGCATACACGGTCCTCAGAGTTGGTACTCCTTTCTCGGACGTGCTCAGGCGCTATTCAACCACTCAGATGGCTGTATCGTGCTCGACGAAGGCGGCGTTCGGGAGCTGGCCAGTCGCGTAACCAAGCCCGTCTCCATCGACGTTTTGCCGAGCCTACCTTAACCAGAGATGGCAAACGGCTGTCAGGGTCGAGGCGGGCCCGAGAACTGGGCGATACAGCCCCCCTTTTCCCCGTCAACAGGGATCTTGGGTGCGTCCTGCGCTGGCCGCGGGCTCACTCACCCTAAACGCACTACCAGCACGTCGCTTGCCGCTTGAAAACCGAAGTCAGGCGCGCGAGAACACGTGCATGCCTTGGTCCTGCGGCAAGCAACATTGTCCGACACACAGCAGTCCTGAACACCAATGCCCGGGCTGGGCGCTAGCCTCGATTGGCGCATCGGTGGGCGACGGCGGGAAGAATCAGAGCGCCGATGTCCGCATCATCCAAGGCGCGCTCAATCGGATCGTAGAACCCGAACGCGCTTTGACTCGACTGCAGACCGATGGACGTATCTCGCCTTCGACCGTTGCTGCCTTGAAGCAGTTTCAACGCACCGCGCTGGGAGTCCAGACGCCGGACGGACGAGTAGATCCCGGCGGCAAAACCTGGCTTGTGCTAGCCAACACGCTCAAGCTCAAACGGATTCGCGTGAGTCTCCAAGATCAGATAGTCGAGGCGATTCAAGATGGCCGCGTGATCCATCGGTTCCCGTGCATAACCGGCGCCGAGGACCATCCAACCGATCCCGGCACCTTCAAAATCTTCAGAAAGAACAAGGAACATCGAAGCCGGGCCTACGACGCTCAGATGAACTACGCGATATTCTTCACCAAGGACGGCAAGGCCGTCCACCAATACCACGGACCGCTGGGGCTGAGCGTGGTACGCGCGATGAAGAGAGGCCTGTCCGACTGGTTCGGCTCCCATGGCTGCGTGCGCTTGGCCGAGGAGCACGCTCGCAAGATGTTCGAATGGACGCCCATGAGCACAACAGTGCAGATCTACTGAGCGTTCCGATGTTGCCGAATCATTGCCAGCGCTCGGTGTGGATCTTCGTCGCGCTCTGCGCAACGAGCTGCGAGCGCGCACCCGAGATCGGAAAAGGTGACGAAATCTACGCCATCGCGGAAGACGCCGTGCTCGCGGTGACGATACGCGCCCCTGGGCGACGCGCGGAGGCCCGCCGCAAGACTCCCGAACAGCCCTTCACGTATAGCTTCGAGCGCCACGGGTCTCGCTCCGAGCATTGCCCAGCCGATGCAACCATCGATGCCGCCCTGGCGCCTATTCACTCCGTGCGTGTGAAGGATGTGCTCTCTCGCGATGAAGCGGGCGCCTACACCAGCGGCAATGACCACGAAGCCTGGGTGGAGCTCGAAGTGGACGACATCATGACCGATGTCACGCCCTATCGCCTCCGGCTCGTGCGCGACGCAAGCGATGCATCACGACTGCTTGCACGCAACTCACCGAATGGAGTGGTGTTCGCCGTGAGCAGTGAGCTTGTCTCTCTGCTGGAGCAGCACTGCCCGCCCCGCTAGCTTGGCTCAAGGAGTGCCGCATTCGTGTGCAGCCGAGTGCGGCTCCGCCTCTGAAGATAAGCCGGACAAACGAGGGTGCCGCATCTGAAGCGGTGGTTTCCGAGCGTGGTTGGGTCGCTGCGAGGCCCTGAAGGCCGTGCGGCGGATAAGCGGGGGTCATTTCGTGACAGTGCCCTGAGCTATGGACGACACCTTCCAAATTCCCCT
>CAZEWA010000435.1:0-3592 GCA_964515685.1 uncultured Polyangiales bacterium
ATGTCGCAGGCGTCTCCTTCGAGATCTGCATCCGTGTCGGTCTGATCGGGATTGGCGACGAAGGGGCAATTGTCGACCGTGTCGTCGGTTCCGTCCCCATCTGCATCTGCGTCACACAGGTTGCCGATGCCGTCCTGGTCGTCGTCCGCCTGGTCTTCGTTGGCAAGGTCTGGGCAGTTGTCGTGGCTCGTGCAAACTGCGTCGCCGTCAGGATCGCTGGCATCGAGCGGGCAAGGGTCATCTACGTCGGGGATGCCATCGTTGTCGTCGTCGGTGTCGCAGGCATTGCCCTTGCCATCGCCATCCGTGTCGAGCTGGTCCGGATTCGCAAGCCCTGGGCAGTTGTCTTCGATGCCGCAGATGCGGTCGCCGTCGCTGTCATCCTCGCAGGCGCCCGCATCCGTTTTGCTGCCGGGGTGCGACGTGCCGTCGTCGCTCGGGTCCGAGTCGACGTCCTGCAGCTCGATACCGAGTGTGCCACAGCCCGTGCTCAGGCCTACGGGCGCTAGCAACAGGGCCAGGGACAGCACTCCGATCGATCGAAACACGGCCATCTACCCGATTGTCTTGTGCCAGGCCGCCGATGGCTAAGAAAATCTAGTCGCAGCCTTAGGAGTACCGCGCCTGGCAGCGCAGATTGCTTCGGGGACGCGTCGTGTTACGTCGCGCGCGCCTGATTTTACGCAGGAAATCAGGGTTGGTAGGCTCGCTCACGATCGATGAGCGGGGTAACTTTTTAAAGTAGATCGTCGCGCTCGGGTCGAGGGGCGCGGGCCATCAGCTCGGCGACTTCGTTTCTTGGGTCCGCCTGCTCGTACAGAATTCGGTACATGCCCTCGACGAGAGGCATGGGCACTCCCAGGCGTTGGCTAAGCTCGTAGGCGCTCTTGGTCGTCTTGACGCCCTCGGCGACCATCGTCATTTCGCTGAGCACTTGCGGCAGCTTCTTGCCGCGCCCGAGCTCGATGCCGACGTGACGGTTACGGGAGAGGTCGCCTGTACACGTCAAAACGAGGTCGCCCATCCCGGACAGGCCGCTCATCGTCAGTGGGTGAGCACCTAGCTTGATGGCGAGGCGACCTATCTCCGCGAGGCCCCGCGTGATGAGCGCTGCTCGCGAGTTGTGGCCGAAAGCGAGCCCATCACAGATACCGGCCGCGATGGCGACGACGTTCTTGAGCGCGCCGCCGACTTCCACACCGATCACGTCATCGGTGCTGTAAACCCGAAGACGAGAGTTGGTGAACGCCAGTTGGGCAGTCTCGGTGTAGGACGTGGACTTTCCTGCAATGAGAACCGCCGTAGGAATCCCCATGGCGACTTCTTTGGCGAAGCTCGGGCCGCTCAAATATGTGAGTTGCGGATGAAAGCGCGCGGGCAACTCTGCATCGAGGATCTGCGACGGAAGTTGTAGCGAGTCGTTTTCGATGCCCTTGATGGCGGTGACGACCGGAACGCCTTCTGGCAAGCAGGTAGCCAAGGTCTTTGCCAGTGAACGTAAGGCATGCGAAGGCACCACGAGCGTGATGAGATCTACGTCGCGGAGCGCTGTTTCAAGCGAGCTTGTGGCGTGCAGATTTTCTGGCAACTGGACGCCAGGCAGGTACTTCAGGTTTTCGTGCTGCTCATTGATCGAGTTCTGCACTTCTGCGCTTCGCCCGTACAACTCCGTGGCGAAACCGTTTTCTGCCAGCACCTTGCCCAAGGCCGTGCCCCACGACCCGGCTCCTAGTACGGCTGCCCGCTTTATTTCTCGACGTTCCCCCATGTATCCGATGTAGCAAACACTGACTTCGCGGGGAAATACAAAACGGCCAGGTCATCGACCCGGCCGTCCATGTTTTTAGCTGTGCTTCGTCTCAGCCTGCAGGTTGAGCAGAAGTGCTCTTGCCACTCTTCTTTTTCTCACCCTTTTCACCGCCGCCGAGCTTCAGTTTTTCGGGCGTAGTGAGAGCGAATCGAAGCACTTCTTCCACCTTCTGGACCGCGTGGAACTCGAGTTCTTCGCGTACTTCCTGCGGAACTTCTTCGATATCCGCCATGTTGCGCTCAGGAAGGATCACGTGCTTGATGCCGGCGCGATGCGCGGCGAGCACTTTCTCCTTGATACCGCCCACAGGCAGCACACGCCCGCGCAGCGTGATCTCGCCGGTCATGGCGACGTCGTTGCGCACGGGGATCTCTGTGAGCAGCGAGACGATGGCGGTCATCATGGTTACGCCAGCGGAAGGTCCATCCTTGGGCATGGCGCCCGCGGGGATATGGATGTGCAAGTCGCTCTTCTCAAGGAAATCTTCCGGGATGTTGAGCAACTTGGCGCGCGTACGCACGTAGCTGAGCGCTGCTTGCGCAGACTCCTTCATGACATCGCCGAGCTGCCCTGTGAGCTGCAACTTGCCGGCTCCGTGCATGCGCGTAGCCTCGATGAAGAGGATCTCGCCGCCTACCGACGTCCAAGCCAGACCCGTTGATACGCCGTACTCCGACGTACGCTCAGCCACTTCGCTGGTGAAGCGCTGGGGCCCGAGGAATTCGCGGACGTCCTCGCCGCTTTCGATCTTGTACGGGCCGGTGTTGCCCTCCGCGACCTTGACGGCCACGCCGCGAATGACGCTTGCAACCTGGCGCTCCAGGTTACGCACGCCGGCTTCGCGCGTGTAGTGGTCGATCAGGGCCTCGACAGCTGCGTCGTGAATCACGAGCAGTTCCTTGGAGAGCCCGTGTTCCTCAAGCTGCTTCGGGATCAGGTGATCGCGCGCGATGTCCATCTTCTCGCGTCGCGTGTAGCCCGGGATTTCCAGGATTTCCATGCGGTCGCGCAGTGGTGCGGGGATGGTGTCGGCGACGTTTGCGGTGGCGACGAACATCACCTTGGAGAGGTCGTAGGGGATCTCCAAGTAGTGATCCGAGAAGGTGTCGTTCTGCTCGGGATCGAGAACCTCGAGCAGCGCGGCGGCCGGATCACCACGGAAGTCGTGACCAATCTTGTCGATTTCGTCGAGCATGAACACGGGGTTGATCGTGGCGGCTTTTTTCATCCCCTGGATGATCTGGCCGGGTAGGGCGCCCACGTAGGTACGGCGATGGCCGCGAATTGCAGCTTCGTCGTGCACGCCACCCAGCGAATTGCGTACGAACTTGCGTCCGAGTGCACGCGAGATGGAGCGTCCGAGGGAGGTCTTGCCCACGCCGGGCGGCCCGATGAGACACAGGATGGGGCCGCGCTTGTCGGGCTTGAGCTTGCGGACGGCAAGGTATTCGACGATGCGCTTTTTAACCTTATCGAGGCCGCTGTGATCCTCGTCGAGGACCTGACGCACCTGGGCGATGTCCATCTTGTCGGTGGTTTGGTGGTGCCACGGAACGTCCAGGATCCAGTCGATGTACGTGCGGACCACGGTGTATTCGGCCGAGCCGACCTGCATCGTGCGCAGACGCTTGAGCTGCTTGCGCGCGACGTTCTCGGCCTCTGTCGGCAGGTTGGCCTTGGCGATGCGCTCGTCGAGCACGTCGAGGTCGCCCTGATCGCCGTCTTCTTCGCCGAGCTCTTCCTTGATGGCCTTGAGCTGTTGACGCAGCACGTATTCGCGCT
>CAZEWA010000436.1:0-608 GCA_964515685.1 uncultured Polyangiales bacterium
CTGGCCGTAGACGGCGTGCTTCAAGGCCGTCAGCAGGTTGAGCACGCTGCGATGCTCGACCTCCACCCCCCTCGGTTCGCCGGTGGAACCCGAGGTGTACATGATATAGGCGAGGTCGCTCTCCACATTGACGCTCGGAGGACAACTCAAATCCAGCGGGCCTTGCACCCAACCTTGCTCGTCTGCCACCAAAACCTTCAAGCCAGAACGCTCCAAGACCGCAACCCGCTCGGGAGCCACCAGAGCAAACCGCGCGCCCGTGTTGACGGCAAGCTGTATGACCCGCTCGTCCGGGTCGTCGATGTCGATTGCGACCATCGCACCTCCCGCCTTCCAGATCCCAAGAGCTCCTTCCACGAGAGCCGTCGAGCGCGCCGCACACAGCACCACGGGCTCCTCACGCTGAACCTGCAGTTCCCGCAGGCGCCGAGCGAGCCTGTTCGAGCGCGCCTCGAGCGCGCCAAAGGTGAGCCCTTCTCCATCACATGCAACAGCGGGCGAGTCCGGTGACCGGCGTGCGCGCTCATGAAACAGCTCGTGCAGGCAACCCCTGGGCTCGACATCGACACCGCCGCCGTCACCGAGTCGCATCAGCTCGTCGATCTCGG
>CAZEWA010000436.1:618-2305 GCA_964515685.1 uncultured Polyangiales bacterium
CAAACGGCGTTTGCCGATGCGATGCGATAAACCACAATTTTTTTTAAAACCGTCGTGAGCGGGAATTCGCTCCGACGGGAGTTTTCTCAAGCCGCATCAGCTCGTCGATCTCGGACTCCGTGAGTAGGTTGACCGAACCGACTGCCAGTTCTGGTTCGGCCAGGAGCTGCTCGAGCAACATGACGAAGCGCCGCAACAACGTCTCTGCCTCAGCGACGGCCACGCAGTCCGTGTCGTAGTCGATGGACAACGCGATGTTCGAGCCATGGCGGACGCAGCAGGCATCGAGCATCGCGTCCGTGCCGAGTGCCCGGAGCGATTCCACGCTGACGCGAAGTTCGGCCGCGCCTGCGTCCTGCGCCTCGATGAACGAGAAACCGATGCTGGGGCGTACGTTGGAGGCTCCCGGCATCGTCCAGAGCCAATCCTTGGCCACCCGTGCCCGCCGTAGTCTCTCGTCCGCAGCGCACGCACTCCGCGAGAATGGCGTCTGCAGGTCGAGGGTGAGACGCAGTGGCATCGACACCGCGAGCGGCCCTACGCAGCCGGCCAAAGCCTGCTCCATCTGCTCTTCGCAGCGGTAGGCAAGCAGCAGGTCGGCTGCATCGAACGTGCGCGCGCACAAACTCGTCCAGGCGCACGCGAGCAGCGCGCTGGGGGCCACGCCGAGCTTTGCGCAACAGGCGAGAAGTGCCTCGCCGAGGCCGCGTTCCATCGAGACGCACGCGCGGGCCGCCGCGCCGCGCCGCTCCGCAGTCCTGTCGTTGCACAACCGAGTCCCCTCGGCCAATCGTTCCTCATGCCAAAAGGCGAGGCCCCGCGCACCTTCCGGCGAAGACGCGTCCTCCAGCAGATCTCGGTGCCATTGAGCGTAGTCCGCGTACTGGAGCGGCAGTCCTAGCGCCCCCTCACGCTCCTGCAACAACTCAACGAGCTCGTTCCGCAGGAGCAACAGCGAACGTGCATCGAAGTAGAAACGGGGCCCACCCAGCCAGAGATAGGTGAGCGCATCACTCACGGTCCAAACGCGCGCATGCACGCGAGGCTTGCCTGAAGTCAGGGCGGCCCGCAACGCTTCGACCTCCACATCGACACGCGCACGGACCTCCTCGGCAAGAAGAGGCCCGTGACTGCTATCCATGGCCCCCTCTCCGATGACCTGCAGAGGAAAGGCGACCCCGGCTAGCGTGTGGAAGTCAGTCCGCAAAGTCTCATGACGTTGACGGAGCGTGTCGATTGCCTCGACGATGCGCTGAGGAGAAACCGTTCCTTCGATACGTAGGAGAATCCACGCCGGAACCCAACCGGCCTCCTTCTGATGGGCCCAGAGCTGCTTCTGCTGAGGAGACAGATGATAGCCTTCGATGATCCCGCTTGCCATTGCTACCGTCCTGACTATGTGGTCTGAGGGTTACGCGCCCGTGTCCCGACACGGACAAATCTGCGCTGCGTCTATCCGCACGCGCTCAAGAGTGTCCTGGCCGAAGCTCAGGCACCTGGAGCGGCTCGTTGGCTCGCGACATCTTGGCGTTCGAGCGGTCGTACCCACCGCAACCAAGGTAAGCGACCAGCTCACGCGCGGACCGCACGCCTGTGTCATACGCGCCCTGAACCGTTGGGTGATGGAGCGGAAAAGCCGTCGCTTCGCCTGCGAAGAACAATGTCCCCTCTACCGGAAGACAAAGGA
>CAZEWA010000436.1:2315-3552 GCA_964515685.1 uncultured Polyangiales bacterium
CAAAGGAAAGCTCGGTGGCGCGGCGCGTCAACGGGTGAAAACGAGTAGGCTCCTCGCGCGTAAGGATCGCGCTGCCAGTCCCAAAGCCAGACGTTGCGCAGGTGCGTGCGCAGCGCGCCCACGCCGGCGAACGCGCGTGCGGTCCATGCGAGCAACTGCTCCACTTGCGCACCGTGCTCATGGCGACTCAACTCGTCCGCCGTGCTCGCGAAGATGTCCGCGCGCAGCATCTCGGAGTAGCGGGTATCAGCATTGAAAAGTATGCGGAGACCGTCCACGGACCTGGAGCCGTACTTGAGCTCACGCGTCCAGAATGGCTGAGCGAACTCCATCCGTGCGATCACGTGGCGACCGACCCCAAGCCCCGCAATGGCACTTGTTTTCCACGCGGGCAAGACCGGCTCGAAGCGCACGCCGCCGGCTTGAAATACGCCTAACGGAAGCGTCACGATCACTGCGCGCGCGGAGAGCCGCGAGGTTCGTCCGCCCTGGGAGTAGTCGACCTCCACGCCGCCGCGCCGCCAGCGCACGGCGGTCACGGGCGCACCCAGCTCCAGACAGCCGTCGAACGCTCGCGCCATGGCCTCCGGAATGCTCTGATACCCGTTCACAACTCTGAAGTTCTGATAGGCCGTCCCGTACTCGAACTGCATCATCGCATCGAGACTGAGCTGGTCGGGTTCTGCGCCTCGCCACGTCGCGATCCGTTCCGCGAGTGCGCGATCATCCTGCCTGAGCTTGGCCCGGGCGAGAAAGCCCGCGAAAGTCACGTTGGTGTCGTTACAGACGGCGTACGCCTTACGAAGCTCGCCAAGCACGCGGATCGTGTGCCGCTTCTGCGACGAGCGCAGCCAGCCGAGCGGCCCTGTGCGTGCGCCGTGCCCCATGAACATTGGCTCGGTGGCGATCCCGTGCTGTCGGATCACCCCCCATGTAGAAGCCCGCGTGGTGTGAACGGCCTGAGCGCCCAGCTCGATCACACGTCCATCGACCGCCTCGGTGGCGACGCGGCCACCCACGCGGTCACGCGCCTCGAGAATGCGAAACGTCACGCCAGCGCGCCTCAGCTCGTCCGCAGCCGCGAGTCCGGCCATGCCCGCGCCGATGATCACCGCTTCGACATCTTCCGTTGCGCAATTAGACATGGTCGTTGCTCCTAGCAGCGACGCCTCCGGTGCCAGCAGCGCTCAGAACGTCGATGCGATCGGCCAACTGCGACAGGCGGGGATGATCCAGA
>CAZEWA010000437.1:0-3542 GCA_964515685.1 uncultured Polyangiales bacterium
CGGCGTAAGCGTCTCAGGAGCGTGGCGCATGCGACGAGCAGAAGCAGCCAAGGGACTTCGGTGTTCGGCGGAGCCACCATGCAGCCGCCTCCGGACTTCTTGCCGGAGCCATCCGTGGGCGGAGCGTCCGAGTTTGCGTCCCCATCACCGCCATCTCCATCACCGCTGTCCCCATCGCCATCTCCCCCGTCATCGGGGGCAGCTCCCGTGCCTTCGCCTGCGAAGTATCGGATGGTGGTGCGCCTGAGAAGCGGGTCGGTGCCGACGCTTACCGCGCGCCGGACAGGCATCGAGTAGAGTTCTTCGGACGCGACGTTGTCAGTCCAAAAAATGTCGTCCACCGATCCCAGCTCTTCGAGCTGCAGCAGCGAGCCCAGGGAGGCACTCTCCTGCACCGTGGTAACTTCCTCGATGAGTTCGGCGAGCTTTTCCCCCGCAGATGCGTCGCCTCCGAGAAGCCTCTCTTGAAGCGCGAGCAGTTCCGTATTGAGCTCTTGGAGCTTGCGCTGCGTATCGGTAAGCGAGGGGTAGGGGGCTTTGCCAAACACTTTGGTGAAGTGCGCGATTACCTCGGACTTGGGTGCATCCGTGACAAAGCCTGAGACAGGGATTTGCGTAGGATCCGTGTGCTTGCCGACGAAACGGTCGACCATCAAGAGGCGTGTGGTTTTGACGAATTTGTCCTCGTCGGAAAACGATGAAACGGCATTCCACAGAGCGTCCTTCGCTTGCGCTTCGGCCCACTCATCTGCTGCGCCTGCGCCCTCAGGCAAATAGCCGCCGTATGCGTCGTAGGGGCGAGCCTCGAGGTAGATTTCAGACAGCGCTTGATCGATGGCATCTGTAGAATCGCGGAGAAGCTCGGCGGAGGGTTGGCCCAGGTTGGCATCGGCCCCGAAAAAGAACTCTTTGACCTTGGCCCACAGCCCAGTCGGCAGATTTCGCTTTCGAGCGAAGTAGCGTAAACCGATTTGCTCGAGTTGCGGAGAGCCAGCGTTGACGGCGCTAGCAAACAACGCGACGGCTTCCTCGTCCCGACGGCCTTCCAGAGATGCGAGGATTTCGACCAGTTCTGCTTCAAGCAAGGCCGCGCGTTGGGCGCAGCTCGCAGCTTCCGTCGTGCCGAGACAGTCCGCTTCGAAGCCCGCTTCGGGATCGGCCGCGGTGGGCAAGGTCTCGTAGTCGAGCACAAAGGTTTCGGCTTGTGCTTTTACACTTAGGCCTAGAACACAGGCCAGCGTTGTGGCTTGAAGGCAGTTCATGGTCGGCCTCCGTTTCCAAGATAGGGCGTCAAAAGTTCTTGGATGCGCTTGGCCCGTGCCACCTGCTGTACGGGGTTCGGACGTGAGGAGCACTGTATGCTCAGCAAGCTTACATAAGCTTTGGAGAGTAGAACCGAATGGCGATAGGCCGCTATCTCGTCCTCGATCATGTCGTCGATGCTATCGAGGCTTAGCCCTCGCTCCTTCGCGGCTGTGCACGTGCGTTGATGGAGCACTTCGTGAGCCCTGTCGCGGTCGTAAAACTCCTGGCATGAGGTGGTGTGGCTGGCTCCGAAACCCTCGGGGTTGATGTCCCCGCCCTCGTAATTGACGCGTACCTGACAGTGTTGATTCGTGAACATGCCCGCGTAGCCCGCCTTCGGAAGCATGTCTCGGTTGAGCTGTCCGCTGCTGCACTCGGGGATGGCAAAGTTTGCTTGTGCATGGGCGCGCAGCATTCGCTGGAAGATGGACGCGGCTTTGATGCGCTGTTCGGAGTCGCTGTCGTTAGAGAAGCGCTCTTTGGCTTCTTGGAGCGCAGCGTCGTAGAGCGCGCCGTCGTAGCGGACACCTTCGCGTTTCTTGCCCTTTGCGGCCTTGGTGAGCGGGCTGTTGCGCAGGTAGGCCTGGTACAAGAAAATCTTTTCCGCCAGTTGCACTTTGAAAGTGCAGAGCGCATCGGGTTTACACTGATTGTCGGAGTTCAAGCACGAAGGCGCGGCGTGTGCCTGCCCTGCCGCTGCGCCCCATGCGAACAGGGCGAGCAAAACGGGGGCCGCAAGCGCACGGCCATGTCTGTACAATGGGTTCGGGATCCTGAGCGCTATCATTCTGTTCGGGCTCCATCCGCAACGTCTGGTCCGATGAGTGGTGCCAGGGTGGACAATCTGTGACCCGAGTTCTCGGCGCTGCGACGTTTTGCACAAGCGTGCGGTCTAGACCGGGTTGCGGAGGGGCTGAAGCACGCGGGAGGGGGGTCGCGACCGGGCTGCGGATGGTTTGAAGCCACCCGAGAGGGGGTCGCGACCGGGCTGCGGATGGTTTGAAGCCACTCGAGAGGGGTCTAGACCGGGTTGCGGAGGGTTGAACAGCGTGCTCGCCCTGTCGTGACCGGCGTAACCATGAAATGCGTCGAGGCACGGCTCCTAATCGGTGTCCGGCGCGCGCAACAGGCGCTTGGTCTCCTTGAGCGTGTGCAATGCCGCAAGCTTGGCGCGCGCCTCACTGTTCCTCGGGTCCCTTCGCACCGCGGCTGTGAAGGCTTCTTCTGCCTCCTGTAGGCGGTCTCGTTGAGCGAGTAGGGTGCCGAGGTTGAGCAGGGGCCTCAGGCTGTGCTCGCTGCGCAGGGCGGCGTTGCGCCACAGCGCCACCGGATCTTGATAGAGGGTTGCCTGCGTCCGCGTGAGCGGCACTAACAGCGCTAGCACCAGCGCGCCACCGAATGCTGCGAGTCGTTGCGCTTGCTTGGTGAAACTGAATGCCGTGGTTGCCGCTGTCGCAAGCAGCAGTGTTGCAGCCGCCGAGCTGGCTGAGACGCTGCGCGCAGTGAGCGGGTCGAGCTTCGGGAACACGCTGTGTAACGGAAGTACCAGACACAACCACAGCGTCGCAAACACCCGTAGCGGCGTGGGATAAGCCTTGCGTAGCGCAACAAAGACAGCTCCCGCGTACAGCGCGCACGCAAGCAGCACGTAGAGCGCCCGCGAGAGGCCTTGGGGCGCAAAATCCATGTCCACCGAGAAAGCGCTCGGGGCACTGAGCCAGAGGTAGATGCCACGTGGTAGGGCTGCCCACTGCAGGCCCAAGCGATGGAGCGCAGCCGGGTCGTCCCAGGCAAAGTCGAGCAAGGTCCGCATGCGCGCCGAGCTAAAGATGAGGGCGCATCCCAGGAGGATCGCAGTCAGCATCCACGCAGCAATCTTACCTCGGCTAAAGCCGGCTTTCGAAGCAGACCAGCCTGCGCACACGACGAGCCAAGGCAGCGCAGTCTCGCGCGCGAGCACTGCCAGCAGGGCTAGGCAGACCGCTGCCTTCTGATGCCCGCGCAGCAGCAGGCTTACGCTTGCAAGTGTCAGACACAAAGCGAGCAACACGGAGCGGCCGGCGAGGGCGATAAGCGTCTCGGCATGGACCGGATGCACAGCCCATAGCGTGGCTAAACTCGCCGCGAAAAATGCGCCGAGTCCTGCGTCGCGCAAAAGTCTAGCGACCAAGGCCGCTGCCAGCCAAAACAATAGGCCCTGTAGCACTCTGCGCTGCGGTGCGTCTACCAAGCCAACG
>CAZEWA010000438.1:0-3536 GCA_964515685.1 uncultured Polyangiales bacterium
TGAAGAAGTACATGGCGCCGGCACCGATGCCGAAGTTCATGTTGAACTTGGCGTCAGCGCTGTTGCGGGGCGCGAAAACACTGAAGCCGAGTGGAAGCGTGCCGTAGACCTCGAGCGGAATGTTCGAGAACGCGTAGCGTCCACGGGGCTTGAACGTGAAGTCCACCAGCAGCGCGCGGTCGGGCGCATCGAGGTCGGTGGAGGTGAAGCGGAACTCGCCACCGAGGGCCACGTACTCGTGGATGATGTGGTCGAGGCCGCCCTGGAAACCGACCAGGAAATGCGCGTCCGACTTCAAAGAAGGCCCTCGCTCCGGCATAGCCTTTACGTTGCCGCCGCCGCCGATGTGGATACCGCCGTAGATGCGCGTGGGCCCAGGAACCTGTCCGCCACCCGACGACCTGCCCGAGCTGCGGGTCGAAACCGAAACTTCTCCAGCTTCGGGGTCTTGCGCCTGTGCGCTGCCAGTGAAAGCAAGCGCGAGCGCAAATAGCGCGCTGAGGGCTCTCTTACTCATTATGCGACTCTCCAAAGTGAAATGGAGGCCGAAATGTAATCGGCGGTCCCACAAAGGCACTGAGTTTTTCGTGCTCGCGGCAACGTGTAGCCTCGCTGAACATGTAAGTCTCTGATTTAATGCCGATTTTCGACTCATCCTCCGCTTCGCAAGTCCCATAAAACCCTGGTATCGCGGGCACGACTCCCCTGGAATGCCAAGGTGCGGGCTACGGCGCGGCGACGGGGACGTGTTCACGTCCGACATGGGATTCCCCCAAATAGGCTGTTTTGAGTACAGCGCAGCGTGGTCGTTCACCTGCGACCCACACCTACCCGCCCTCCGCCAAAACCGGGCCAGCTGACTCAAGGCGACGCGTCGAACTAGCGCGACCCCAGGAAAAGCAGCCATTATGGTTGGACTTGAGCGTGCAGCGGCGTCCCAGGACGGGGCCGCGCCACCACGGGGGAGAGCTCTACATGTTTCGAAAACGCGTACTTTGGCTATCGCTGCTCGGCGCTGGCGTGCTCACAGCCGCTTGTGATTCCGATGGAACCAAGCGAGCGAAACCCCAAGAAGGCACGGACACGAAAGACGGCGGCACGCCTCCCGGAGATGGCGATGGGGACGGAGATGGCGATGGGGACGGAGATCAACCTGTCGCGGGGCGCGGCGAGCTGACTGGCTTCGTGTTCGACTCCGATGCTCCGTACGCGGCGCTCAGCGGTATTTCGATCGTAGGGCCTGCCGGTGCCGTGAAAACCGCCGAAGATGGGTCCTTTACGCTCTCGAACCTACCTGAAGGCTTCGTTGCGGTGCACGCAGAGGGCGAAAACCACAGCCATGTGATGCGCCTGATCGAGATTCAAAACAAAGGCTCCTCGTACACGGAGTTCCTTCTCAAACAGGTGTTCAAGACGACGTTCGACGTCGCCAAGGGCGGTCGTGCCAAGGACAAAGCGAGCGGCGTGAGCGCGACCTTCAAGCCTGCCTCGTTGCTGACCAAGGATGGGAAACCTGCGTCAGGTAAGGCCACGATCTCGGTCGTGTCTGTTGCCAACGATCCCAAGATCAAGTCCGGTACCAACAAAGCGCACAATGTGGCTACGAAGGAGAAGGGCGCGCTCAAGGGCACTTCGACTATCGAGGTGCGCGTAACCAATGAAAAGGGCGAAAAGCTACAGATTGCGCAAGGCAAGGACGCAGACATCGAGCTGCCCATTGCGACCAAGGCTCAGACCCCGCCCAAGCAAATCGGCCTGTGGAGTCTCAATGAAAAGGACGGCACCTGGGGCAAAGAGGGTACGGCTACCAAGAGCAAGAACACCGAGGGCAAGGCCGTCTACAAGACCAAGATCAAGCACATGTCTTGGTGGTCTGCAGACAGCATGGTCAAAGACAGCGAGCTCACCTGCGTCCGCGGTTGCGTAAAGGAACTAGACGGAACCACGCCCGCCGTCGGCGCGAATGTCGTACTCCTAGGGACGCAGTCGCCCTATCGCAGCGTTGAAAACACGGACGCGGAAGGTTGCTTCTACGTAAACCTCGAGCCTGGTTTGAGCATCGAGGTCGTTTCCAGCAGCCGCTCGGGCCTCTCCACATTCAAGACGCACACCACAAGCACTGCGCCCAAGTTGTTCGAGAAAGACCGCGCCGCCTGTGATGACCTGGGCAGCTTCACGCTCGCCCAGCGCCCGAGCGGCAGGCGCTGCGCATCAGAGCTTACTGCGTGCGACGGCGAGTGCGTCGACATCCACAACGACGCCGACAACTGCGGCAAGACCTGCGGGCAAACCGTCGCCTGCAACACATCGACAGGCGATTACGGTCCGAAGGCCCTAGCATCCATGATCGACGATACCGCGTTCTACGAGGGCTTCGTGTGCGTAAACGGCGCATGTGAATGTCCCGCGGGTTGGCTGAAGTGTGGCTCACGCTGCATCGATGCGCAGAACGACGTGTATCATTGTGGTACGAGTTGCAGTGACTATGCGGTCTGCGAGTGGTCCACCGAGGTTTGCGAGGACGGAGCCTGCAAGGCGCCCACCTGCGAGGCCTCAGAGGCCGCCTGCGCGATCTACCCGAACAACGGCATGGACTCTGAATCCTCATCAAGCCCCGTGCTGGCGTGTGTCGATCTGCAAACCGACGAAGCGGCCTGCGGTGAATGCAACAATCGCTGCGATAACGGGCGCTCTTTCTATAGCGATGAGCCGCCCCGCACCTGCGTTGATGGCGAATGTCAATGCGCCGATGGCCTCACCCGATGCTACGACGAAGGCTCTTGGTTTTCGTGCATTGACACACAAACCGACCCATACAGCTGTGGCGGCTGTAGCTCCGGTCTCTCGGCCGATGGGCTCGGTGTAGCCTGCGAGGAGAACGAAACCTGCATCGCCGGAGTCTGCGAGCCTCTCGTCTGTAAGGCTGGGGAATTCAGCTGCTACCATGTGTGCGTAGACCCGCAGACCGACCACCAAAACTGCGGTGAATGCAATCTAGGTTGTGCCTCGAACCAAGCATGCATCGCGGGCGAATGCACCACACTCGAATGCGGCAACGGCGGCCTTGCCTGCGATGGTCAATGCATCACACCGGACCATGACCGATGCGAAAGCTGTTATTGGGGTTGTAGCGACCGCCAAACCTGCGAAGCCGGCGCATGCGAGTGCGCCGCGCCTTACGCTTCTTGCGACGGCAGCTGCAGCGACTTGAACACGGACAGGTATAACTGCGGTGAGTGCTTCAACTGGTGCCAGGACGGAGAGACCTGCTCGGGTGGCACTTGTGTCGAGCTTACCTGCCCCACTGGCACGTCTCTCTGCGGTAACTACTGCGTCGATCTAGACAGCAACCCCCAGCATTGCGGCGCCTGTGACTACGGGTGCTACGGCGGCGTGTGCGACGAGGGCGAGTGTTACTGCCCGAGCGGTTGGTCGACCTGCGACACACCCTGGGGCAAGCAGTGCCAGGACTACGAGTGCACGCTGCCAGTGAACTGAGCCAACGTGCTGCCCCCGGTGCCCTTCGTAGGTGCACC
>CAZEWA010000439.1:0-3522 GCA_964515685.1 uncultured Polyangiales bacterium
TTGATACGAGGTCTGGCGATGAAGTTCTTGGACGGCTGAGCTCTACACGTGGATCAAGGATGGTGTGCCGGGGACAAATCCGGAGAGGTTTGCAGAAAGCCAGACGCACGCAGGTGGCGGATGTAGAGGTCGAGCAGCGCGTTATCCACAGGTGGACAGATGAGACCCGTGTCCTTGAGCGCCTCATCGCGATTGTCGCGCGTGATTTCAGGAAAGGTTTGGGCAAAGTACATCTCCTTGATCGTAAGCTTCGGGTTCGCCGAGGGGTCGAGGAAAATTGGAACAAATGGTGAAAACGGATGCGCTGGATACTTGCCGGCGAAATCCACCAAGACATTGAGCCATTCCGCATAGGATGCTTTGCGGATGGGGTAGCCTGCGCGTCGTAGGCGCTCGGTCATGCTTCCGAGTAATGTCGGGCGCGGATTTGTCAGGTGGTACACCTTGCCTGAGTCGGCTCGGCGCGTGGCGATATGGACGATGGCATTGGCCAGGTAGTCCACTGGGACAAAGTCCAGTGGTAAATCCACATCGGGCGCGACGCCGCTCTCTACGATCATCTTGAACATCGCGGGAATGGCGGTTTCGGTGTTCCAGACGCCGGTGCGTTGCGCACCCGTGATCTCATATGGGCGATAGATTGAGACAGGGAGGCCTGCTTTGGCTGCCTTTTGTAAGATGACCTCGGCCACCCATTTGCTCTGCGGATACCCCATGCAGATTTGTTCGGGATAGGCGAGGGCTGTGTCTTCAGTGACGTGCCGCTGTCCAATCGCGCCAAAGCCTGAAAGCGTGGCGATGGTCGATACATAGTGCACGGGAACGCGCCGCTTCTGGGCGAGCGCGATGATGCGGCGGGTTCCGCCTACATTGGCAGCTTTGAGCTTGGAATAGGGGTAGAGAAAGTTTACCAAGGTGCCGTTGTGCAGGATCAGATCGAGCGAGTCTTCAAGTGCCGCGTGCTCGCTTGGTGAGAGCCCTAGCAAATCTTGTTCGAGATCACCTGGCATGGCTTCTACACGACGCTCGTCCCACGCCGCAGAGAGCCCATAGCGGGACAGGTTCATGCGTACACGGGTGAGTGCATCCGCGCGGCTCCTTGCGCGTACAGGACAAAACACGCGCGCGTCCGTAGTTGTCAGCAGTCGATGCAGCAGGAACGCGCCCAAAAAGCCACTCGCGCCTGTAAGAAAAATAGCCCTCGGCTTGAGGAAGTTTGGAGCGGGATCGACTCTGGGAGCAAAGGAGAACGTCGCTTGGCTCTCGGCTTCGAAGTCTACAGCTTGGGCAGGGCTTACAACGTTTTTGCCTTGAACCACCTCTTCCACGGCGGAGGCAAAGCGACTCAGGGTCGGAAACTGCAACAGGTTGTGCAGCAGCAGACTGCTCGCGCGGGCAGTGAAGCCGAGCTCGAGTCCAAGCTGCAAAAGAACCTGGGCGGCGCGCAATGAATCCCCTCCGAGCGCAAAAAAGTCGTCGCTCCCCTCGACGTGGGATGTGCCGAGCGAGCGCTTCCACAGGTCTGCAATACGCGCCTCTAGAGGAGTCTGGTACTGCGTTGCGGTTGGGATGTGCGACGTCTCCTCCGACAGGGCACGCAGGGCTTGCGTATCGACCTTGCCTGTCGGGCCCAGGGGCAACGCTTCGAGCGTTACGATGTTGGCTGGGACCATGTGCGCAGGGAGCGTGTGGGAGAGATAGCGCCGTAGGACGCCCGCGGAGAGCGCTTGCGACTTTGGAACCACGTAGGCTCTCAGGCGGTACACGCCGTCGTCTTCGTGAACGGCTTCGACGACCGCGACGGATACATCGGGATGCAGGCGCAGCGCTGCTTCAACCTCTCCGAGCTCGACACGAAATCCGCGCACCTTGAACTGGCGGTCAATCCGGCCGCAAAACTCGATGAGGCCGGATTCGTTCATGCGTGCCCTATCGCCTGTGCGGTAGAGACGCACGGGGCTTCCTGAAAATGTATGATCTTGGAAGCATGAAGCCGTGAGCTCGGAGTCGCCCAGGTAGCCGAGCGCAAGACCGTCTCCACCCACATAGAGCTCTCCTTCTTCTCCGATTTGGGCAAGCTCAGAGTGACCACGAAGGATGAAGCACGATGCATTCGATATGGCCTGCCCAATCGGCAGGCTTTTTGTGCCCACTGCAACATCGCGAACTCTATATGCACACGAGAAAGTGGAGTTTTCTGTAGGTCCGTAGCCGTTGATGAGCTGGCCCGGCCGACTGTGAACGAGAATCTCACGCGCTAGGTCCGGGAGGAGCGTCTCGCCGCCCGTGACGAGGCAACGCAGACCAGAGAGCGCCTGCGGTCGGGATCGCGCTACGTGGTGCAAGAGCGACGTCGTAAGAAATGCGACAGATACGGCTTCCTGCTGCAGGAGTAGCTCTAGGGAGCTGGGTGCCAGCACAATCTCGTTGTCTGCCAATACGAGCGTGGCGCCGTGAAGAAGTGCGCCCCAAATCTCAAAGTTCGAAGCGTCGAACGAGACGTGCGCGGCATGGAGGACGCGATCTCTGGAGCTAAATTCGATATAGTTCGTGTTCGTAACCAGACGGACGATACCGCGGTGCGGGATGGCGACAGCCTTCGGTTTTCCGGCTGAGCCCGACGTGAACATGATGCATGCTGCCTGCGTAGCATCGCTCGTCACTTCGGGTGCGGCGCGGCGGCTGAAGCTTATGTCTTCCCAGGCGAGCTTGGCTTGGAGCTTGCGCACGGGGCACGCGAGGCCCGGGAGCGTGATGACGACACTAATTTCCGCGGTCGTGGCGAGCATTTGCAAGTGCCGCGCGGGGTAGGAAGGGTCGAGCGGTACGTAGGTAGCGCCGGCCTTAAGCACACCGAGGATGGCCGCGAGTGTCTCAAGTGAGCGGCCGCCAAAGACGCCGACGTTGGATCCTGTTCTGACTCCTGCCTCTCGTAGGCGTAGGGCAATGCAGTTGCCCAGGTTGTCGAGCTCAGAATATTTGATTTCGCGTCCGCGGTGGCGAGCTGCTACGGCCTTGGGCGTCTCCTGTGCCCGCTGTTCGAAGAGAGCATGCAGACAGCTTTCGCGCGGGTAGTCGTGCTGATGTTGACTCTGCGCGAACAGAGCATGAGAGCTTTCGTGTGCCATCAAGGCTCCTTTGTGCGCAAGTAAACCGGCGCAGGGGGCAAGTGACGTGTCTTTGTCGTCCGCGGTCTGCAGACGCATGGTGCGTTCGAATGTTCGCGCGAACGTTAGTTTGAAACAGAATTGCAGCAAACGACAAAACGCCTGCAATTCCCCCTGCGGTTTTCCAGTGTTTTGCGATGCCGATCTGCGAATTCGCAGGGTTTGCCTGTCACCGTGTCCTCGGGTGAGGACGTCGTAGAAAATCTCTGGTGAGAAAGAATTCTGAGTTTCATGCCGGCGCGCTTGCATGGGTTGGGTCGTCAGGAGCACGCCTAGGTCTTGTGCAGGAGGCGCAGGGGCTCAGTGAACCCCGTTGAACACGACCATTTTCTCCTGGAGCATATCGCGCAGCGTG
>CAZEWA010000440.1:0-3520 GCA_964515685.1 uncultured Polyangiales bacterium
TACCGACCACGATCCGTTGCACGAAGATGCCCGAAAGGTGAACCTCGTCGGGGGGGATTTCTCCGACCTCTACCAGTTCCTCGACCTCTGCGATAGTAACGCGACCGGCCATGGCGCAGAGGGGGTTAAAGTTGCGGGCCGTTTTCTCGAAGACCAGGTTGCCGTAGCGGTCGGCACGCTTGGCTTTGACGAGAGCAAAGTCTCCGGTGATGGCGTGCTCCAGCACATAGGACTTCCCGCCGAAAGTCCGGGTTTCTTTGCCATCTGCCACGGGCGTGCCGTAGCCCGCAGGCGTAAAGAACGCAGGGATTCCGGAGCCTCCGGCGCGGAGCTTTTCTGCCAAGGTGCCCTGGGGCGTCAGCTCGACCGCAAGCTCGCCACTGAGCACCTGCCGCTCGAACTCTTTGTTCTCGCCGACGTAGCTCGAGACCATCTTGCGAATCTGCCTGTTGCGCAGAAGCAGACCGAGGCCGAAGTCGTCCACGCCGCAGTTGTTCGACACGACCGTAAGGTCACGGACGCCTAGCTCGACCAGGGCTGCAATCGCGAGTTCGGGAATGCCGCATAGGCCGAAGCCGCCCGCGAGCAAGGTCATGCCGCTTCGGATATCCGCCACGGCTTTCGCCGCGCTTTCCACCACCTTATCCATGGTGCGCCTTACCACCCTGAGCGAAACCGCTCAAACCAAAACTGAACGAGCATTCATTGCTCGTGCGTAACGGTTCCCCGTCACTCACTCATTGTAGCGATATGACGAGGAAAATGGGTGAAGTTCAGCGGGCGCGGTCGATGCGGTCGACGAAGCGCGCGAACAGGTAGCGGGCGTCGTGGGGGCCAGCGCTTGCTTCTGGGTGGTACTGCACGCTGAAGGCACCTGTTTCGGGGTGTTCAATCCCCTCGCAGGTACCGTCGTTCAGGTGCACGTGCGACATGGTGGCCTTGCCCTTCATCGAGTCCACATCGACACAGAAACCGTGGTTCTGCGAGGTGACTTCGATGCGTCCGGTGGCCAGGTCCTTGACGGGCTGGTTCAGGCCGCGATGGCCGAACTTGAGCTTGTAGGTCGACCCGCCGATGGCGAGCGAGAGCAACTGGTGCCCAAGGCAGATGCCGAATAGCGGCTTTTTACCCAAAAGTTCTTGGATGGTCTTGATGGCATGCCCGACTGCTGCGGGGTCGCCGGGGCCGTTCGACAGGAAAACGCCGTCGGGCTTGAGCGCGAGAATTTCGCTTGCGGAGGTCGTTGAGGGGACCACCGTGACGCGACAGCCGGAGTCCACCAAGCAACGCAAGATGTTGAGCTTGATGCCGTAGTCGACCGCAACCACGTGTCGCGTGAGCTCGGTGCTGACACGGACATCCGACGTCCAACGGCCGCTGCCCTCGGTCCACTCGTAGCGCTCGAGGGTGCTTACGGCGTCGGCCAAGTTGAGGCCGTGCATGGACGGCGCGGCCTTGGCGCGGTCATGCAGCGTCTTTTCGTCTTCACAACCGATGGCGGCCATCTGCGAGCCATGGTCCCGAAGGTGCCGGGTGAGTGCGCGGGTATCGATATCGGCGATACCGGACAGATTGTGGCGTCTGAGGTAGGCATCCAGGCTCTCGCTCGCGCGCCAGTTGCTCACGATGGAGCTCAGCTCGTGCACGATGAAGCCTGAAACGCGCGGCGTGATGGTCTCGGTATCCTCGAGATTGACGCCGGTGTTTCCCATCTGCGGGGCGGTCATGGTCACAAGCTGCCCGGCATACGAAGGATCCGTGAGGACCTCTTGATAGCCCGTCATGCCCGTGCTGAAAACGGCCTCGCCCGTCGTGGTCGCTTCTGTACCGATGACAACGCCTTCGAAGACGCGACCATCCGCCAGCACGAGCCTTCCGGGTTTCCGGGATGCACTCGAAGCGCGCTGGTCTGCGCGCGAACCCAAATTGGTCATCGCTCCCAAACGACTTCTCCGCCTACTAAGGTCATCCGCACTGCGCCGACGACCTCCCTATTCAGGAGGGGGGTATTATGCGAGCGCGAACGTAGCGCTTCCTTTGTGATCGTCCAGCGCAGGCCCGGATCCAGAAGCACGATGTCCGCAGCTTCGCCGACTTTTAGCGTGCCACCATCGATTCGCGCAACGCGCGAAGGAGAGGTAGACAGGGACTCAATCAAGCGCAGCGCCGATAGGTGTCCCTCTGTGACGAGCGGTAGCAAGGCCGCAAACGTCGTCTCGAGCCCGTTTATCCCATTCGCCGCTTCGCCGAACTCACAGTCCTTCTCAAGCGTGCTGTGAGGTGCGTGATCGGTCGCGATGCAGTCGATGGTGCCGTCTTTCAGGGCCTCGACGAGCGCGAGCCTATCTTCCTCACTGCGAATCGGTGGGTTGACCTTGCAGTAGGTGTCGTACGAGAGCAGCGCTTCATCCGTGAGCGTGAGGTGGTGAGGCGTGACCTCAGCAGACACCTTCATCCCGCGGGACTTTGCTTCGCGCAGCAAGCGCACCGAAACCATGCTCGAGATGTGCGCTACGTGATAGCGGGCGCCGCCGACCGACTCTGTTAGCAACAGGTCGCGGGCCACAATGATGTCTTCCGCCACGCGTGGCCAGCCACGCAGACCGAGGCGTGTGCTCACCGAGCCTTCGTGCATGTGCGCTTTGGCGGTGAGGTGATGGTCTTCACAGTGCTGCGAAACCAAGAGGTCGAAGGTCTTGGCGTATTCGAGCGCGCGCCGCATCACGGCGGAGTTCATCACGCATACGCCATCGTCGCTGACCCCGATGGCGCCGGCTTCACGCAGGTCTGCCATCTCCGTGAGCTCTTTGCCTTCCGAGCGCTTGGTGATGGCGCCGAAGGGCAAGAGACGCGGACCACCCGCCGACTTCGCCCGAGCCACCATCATTTCGGTGATGGCGCGGTTGTCGTTGATGGGCTTGGTGTTCGGCATCGGGCATACCGCGGTGAAACCGCCGGCTGCCGCCGCCGCAAGGCCCGTTGAGATGTCTTCCTTGTATTCTTGGCCGGGCTCTCGAAAGTGGACGTGTAAGTCCACAAACCCAGGGGCAGCCCAGAGACCTCGTGCGTCGATGACGCGCACGCCTTCTCCGGTCAAATCAGCTCCCGCATCACGCCCAACGCGCGTGATACGCCCCTTCTCGACCACGATATCTAGGATGTCGTCGAGTTGTCTCGACGGGTCCAGCACCCGCGCTCCACGAAGAACCAGCATCGCTGCCCCAACTACGAGAAGCTATGCACCCTGTCAATGTGGTGAGGTGCTAGCGCGCGAATCAGACCACTTGCTGCAAGGATTCGTCGGCTTTGGGAGCAGGCGCCGGAAGCTCTTCGGCGATCTGCTTTTCGTTAACACGCGCTTTCATCGCGATGATTTTGCGGCACAAGGACGCGAAGTCCTTATTTCGGACCGCCATCGTGGGCGAGCCGCCGCGCAGGAGGGTCTGAACGATGAAATCCATGACTTGGATTTCGCCTTCCGAGAAGCTGTTGCTGATCCGCATGTCCAGTTTCTAACATC
>CAZEWA010000441.1:0-3517 GCA_964515685.1 uncultured Polyangiales bacterium
GTCCCGCGCTCGAAGATCAACGGCTCGTCGAAGGCCAATCCTGCTCTGGCGGACGAAGGCATTCCAACTCTCCCCATCATGCCCCGTAGCGAGTCCGCGCGCGGCGTGTGCGCGATGATTCTAGGGGTCTTTCCGGGGCGGACTCTATGGTACAAGCGGCTGCGTGTCGACGCTCCAACCACGATTCGCTTGGATCCTGCTAGCTGTGATTTCCCTGGCCGCTTGCGGCGGGGGCAATCGCTACAACTTTGCGCAAACCTACGAGCCTTTGCGGGCCGAACGGGCGCATTTTCGAGCCGCCGAGGCCGTCCCCTACGAAGACGTCAAGCGCGATCCCAATGGGTTCAAGACGGTCGAAGTGGGCTGGTTCGGCGTGGTCAAAGCCATCGACGAGCTGCCTGACGGCCGTTCGCGGGTGAGCCTATCGCTGCGCGCGCATCAAGAGCGCCATCTGTGCAGCGACCGCAACGAGTCCTCGTGCCGGCTCACCGTGGCCACGCGCGATCTCGGGCCATTTAGCGCCGATCTCACACTTTCTCCCGACGAGAAGGTCGGCCCAGAACGTATTTGGGTGGGCTCCCTGCTCAAGATCTACGGCCGGGCCTCGGGCGACTACGACGAAGACAGCGGACCTATCTTGCAGGCCACCTTCCACCGGCACTGGCCGCGCGGCACCTACGTGACCACCGCTCAGCGCGCCGGTATGCGGCGCTGAAGTCGGCAGTCGCTGCGCGCGCATGGCCTGCTCTGCAGTCAGCGCTTCTGTATCAGCTCGCGCACGACCACGCTGGCGCAGGTGAGGCCGAACGTGCCCACCACGAACGAGGCGCTGCCTTCGATGCGGCTACGCTTGTCGCAGCTGTGCAGACCGTTGTCGCCGCTCGGGCACACGCAGCGGAAGCCTTGGCCGTGATCGTAGTGCACGTCGCTGGGCACGATGGGCGGCTCATCGCTGAATACGGCCGTGATGAGGTCGGTATCGCGGTCCGGCTCGATGTCGTGATGTTGGCGCAGGAGCTTGCGCACGTTGCGGGCAAACGGGTCGGTGTGGGTGTCGCTCAGGCGTGCCGTCCGCACGCGCGTGGGGTCGAGCCGGGCCGCAGCTCCCATGGACGAGACCACAGGAATGCCGCGCTTGATGCAGGTGGCGAGCAAGTGCGTCTTGGCCGTGATGTTATCGATGGCGTCGACTACGAAGTCGTAGGGCTCGCTAAAAAACTCAGCGCTCGAGGCTTCGTTGTAGAACGCCGGCACCGGCTCTACGACCCCGGTGGGATGGATGAGCCGCAGTCGCTCGGCCATCACGTCGACTTTGCGCTTCCCGATGTTGCCCTTCAGGGCGTGCAACTGGCGGTTCACGTTGGTGACGCAGATCTCATCGAAGTCGACCAAAGTCAGCTTGCCCACAGCGCTGCGCGACAGCGACTCCGCGGCAAATGAACCGACGCCGCCTAGCCCGAAGATGACCACGCGCGCCTTCATCAGGTTGGCCAGGCCCGGCTCGGTGAACAAGCGGGCCGCGCGATCGAAGCGGCGATGGGTGCGGTATTCGGTTTCGCGGCTCGATTCGAGCGACGTGTCGAAGGCCTGGGGGTCTAGGGACATGGGCCCCGAACGTAGCTCAACGCGAGAAGAGTTTCCGCGCGTTCTCGCGACAGGCTCGCTTGAGTACCTCGAGCGGCTCTGTGCGCAGCTCGGCTGCCGCCGCAAGCACATGCACGATGTGCGCGGGCTCGGAGCGGTTGCCGGCGACGCCCTCGGCCAGCTGGTCCGGACCATCGCTCTCCACGAGCAAGCGCTCGAGGGGCACATGGCGCAGGGCTTCCCGCGGCCGTTTCGCATTTTTTCGCGTGATGATGCCCGCAAAGCTGAAATACAGCCCGAGTCGGGCGTAGCGCGGGATGAGCTCACGCGGCCCGCTGTAGCTGTGCATGACCCCGCCGTGCGAAAGCCGGCCCTGGTTTTCGAGTAGCGCGAGCAGCGCGCCGTGAGCGTGCACACAGTGCAGAATCAGCGGCAGCGCATGTTCCCGCGCAAGTTCGAGGTGGCGCGTAAGCACACGCAACTGCAGGTCGAGCGGCGCACCCCCGCGGCGGGCCTTCAAGCCGTCGAGGCCACATTCGCCGATCGCGGCAACGCCAGGGACTTGTGCGTAGGCCGCGAGTGCATCGAGGGCTTGGCTGAGCTGCGCCGAATCGAGGGTATGAACGTACCAGGGGTGCAGGCCCACGCCCCAGGAAAGCATGCGGTCCACCGCACAAAAATCAGCCAGACGTGCCCATTCTTGCGGCTCGTAGCCCGGCACGAGTATGCCCTCGATGCCCACAGCCTTCGCTCTCTCGAGGACGAGCGTGCGGTCGCTATCGTAGGCGTCGTCATCGAGGTGGCAGTGACTATCGAACATGGCGTGAAGTTCGGATTAGCCCGCTTCGACGTGCTCCAAAGGCGGCAGCGAGGAATCCTCGTGGTGGTCGTGGGACTCGAGGGGCACGATGCTGCCGTCGTCGCGAAAGCGCTCGAGCTCGTGGGCGATGCGCCGCACGTAGTCTTGGCGTTGATGGAAGGGCAAGAACGCGGCCTTGAAGCCGTTGAGGAGCATGTGCTTGATCTCGTCGAGCGAGATTCCGAGCTGCGTGTGGCACAGCCAGAGTTCCTTCGAGACGGTGGTATCCGTGATCAAGCGGTTGTCCGTGTTGACGGTCACGCGCAAACCGAGGTCGTGATAGAGCTTGATCGGGTGGTGCGCGAGCTCGGGCACAGCGCCTGTCTGCACGTTCGAGGATGGGCAGCATTCGAGCGGGATGCGGTGATCGTTGACGTAAGCCAATAGGTCGCCGTTTTCCCAGAGCCTGCAGCCGTGGCCGATGCGGTGGGCGCCGCAGACATGGATGGCCTGGGCGATGGACTCCGGGCCAAACGCTTCGCCTGCGTGAATCGTGCAGTTGATGTTGTTCTTGCGGATGAGCTCGAACGCATCGCGATGGTGCTTGGGCGGATGGTCGTACTCGGCTCCTGCCAAATCGAAACCGACCACGCCACGGTTTTTGTAGGCCACGGCCAGGCGCGCCATCTCGAGCGAGGACTCGGGGGAAATGTTGCGGATGCCGCAGATGATGACCTTGGCATGCACGCCGAGCTCTTCGCGTGCCCGCGCAATGCCTGAAAGCACGGCCTCCACCACGGTGGTCAGGCGCAAGCCCTGCTTGGTGTGCAACATGGGCGCGTAGCGAATCTCCATGTAACGCACGTTCTCACTGGCGGCGTCCTCGCACAGTTCATAGGCGACGCGCGACAGCGCATCCTCGGTTTGCAGCACGCGCAGCGTGACATCGAACGCCTTCAGGTATTCCACGAGCGAGCCCGTGTGCACGCCGCAGTTCATGGCCTTGAGCAGCTCCTCGGGCGTCTGCGCAGGCAGCTTCACACGCTGCGCTTCGGCCAATTCGAGGATGGTGCTCACTCGCAACGAACCATCCAGATGGACGTGGAGGTCTGTCTTGGGGAGACGTTCGAAGAA
>CAZEWA010000442.1:0-3503 GCA_964515685.1 uncultured Polyangiales bacterium
TCCAAGGCGGCCATGGCGGCTTCCACTTGGCCCAGGTCGGCGCGCGCGAGCCCGAGCTCCATGGTGACCGGCCATTCCGTTCGCCCGTCGAACAAAGTCGCACACAGGTCGAGCACCTCGAGCGCCTCGCTAGGGCGACTTATGAGGCGCAAGTAGTTCCCCAGGTTTAGGTAGGGGCGGGGATCATTCTCTAGAGCTGCCGCGCAAGCCTCCAGAAGCTCGACAGCGCCCTCTTTGTCACCTGCCTCGTGAGCGATGCGCGCTAGCTCACGGTGGGCAAGGATGCGCGGTCCGCCGCCTTCCTCGGGACCGATGCGGGTGAGGAACGTGCGCAGGGCTGCGGCTGCGCCTTGCTCATCGTCCGCGAGCAGGCGGGCACGCCCAAGCTCCAGCCACAGGTAGCTCGGCTCCTTGGCCGAAGCGAGGAGCGCCTCCAGTTGCGCCACGGCCTCTGCCGCGCGTTCCTCGTCGAGCGCGAGCAGGGCGGAGAGTAGGGGGTCGCCGTAGGACTCGAGCTCCTTGGCCTGCAGCGGCTCCCAACTGCCGCTTATCAGCGTGATGCGCTCCTCGTCGCTCAAGGGCAGCGGAGCCTGAGCCGCGTCTTGGGCATCGCGTTGCTCGAGCGCACGTTGGGCTGCCGTGATTTGCGCGCGGACCGCATCCGAACGTGCCGTCTCCAGCGCGTGCTTCAGCTCCTCGGCGGCCACTTCCTTGTCGCCGCCCCGTGCCAGCAATTCAGCTTCCTTGATGCGCGCCACGGCGATTCGATCGCAGCTCAGGGCGGCACGTTCTGCCGCTTGCGCCGCGAGATCAGAAAGCCCTTCTTTTTGGGCGCGCTCCTCGGCTCGGTCGAAAGAAAGCTTGGCATCGCCGAAGCGACCGTTGGCGAACAACGCTTCCGCCTCTGCCCAAAGCTCTCGTGCATCCTTCTTGCGGAACATTCCGAACATGGTCAGTTGCCTCTGTCTTTTTTCTCTTTGGCTGCCATTCGCTGCAAGGCCGCAGACTTGAGCGGCTGCGAGACGTTGCGACTGCGCGCGAGTTGCTTCACTTCGTCTTCACGCAAGTGCCCCACAAAGCGCAGCGAAATGCCGACTGGCGTCTTTGGATTGAACACGAGGCCGTGCTTGATCTCGTGGTTCTTCGTCCACTCGCGCTTGTTGCCAGCGAAGCGCAAAATGTCTTCGCCCACTTCCTTGCTGCGCACTACGGCAACGACTTCCGTTTCCTGCATCGCGGGCGACGAAATCGCGGCGTAGGCCACCGCTTTGTCTTTGTCGCGCACCAAGAAAGCGCGTGCAGATGCGCTGCCTACCATCGCGAGACGCAGCTTCTCGGCGCTGGTCATCGTGCGAATCTTCATCATCAGCGGCAAGTAGCGCTCGTTGACTTCGTCTTTGTCGCTCTCTTCATCTTCGCTCGCATGGACCGCCTCGGGATTGTCATCATCCTCGGCCAGCGCTTGCGCGAAATCCACATCGGAGGGGAGCGGCTCATCGGTCGGCTCTGCGACGAGCTGCCCCTTGATGGCGTCCACATGAGCTTGAAACGTCGGGATATCCAGGACGACTTTGTTGCGCGCCGCGAGCTCGATCAGGCGGTCGGCGGTGGACATGCGCGTGTTCTTGTTGCGATACAGCGCCTCGATGATGCTCGGTGCGAGCAAGAGCCGCTGTTCATTGACGGCAATACGCTCGCTCACGCGCTCCGAGCAGCGCAGCGCAAGCCACGCCAGGGTCTCGACATGCGTGCCTGGATTTGCAGCCAAGCGCTCGCATACGTCGTCGCGCTCGATGAAGACTTCCATCAGTCGGTCTAAAAACGAATCAGGTAGCGCCGCCTCACATGTCGGCAACAACACGTTGGGCGGCAAGCCGTCGAGCGTTTGGCGCGCGGTCTTCGCCAGGCCCTCATCCGCATCGGCCGAAATCTGAAGCAGCAGCATCACCTGCTCCTCTCCCTTGAGCGGGACCATGCCGCGCGCCCCCATCATGCGAGCCGGGCCAGGCGCATTTGGGTCGCCGAAGCGCTTGAGGCTCTGAGGAAGCAGGTCTAGGGGCAGGGGAAGCGGGGCGGGGCGAGCCATGAGTTCCTATCGAGGCTGTAGAGCTATTGGTGATTGTAACCAGCTCAAGCCGCTAGACAGGGAACAGAGTGCGTGCACCGCCCGCGAAACCACGAATCAGTCGTAGTATTCGTGGCCGAGGTGCGTGATCAGGTTCTCACCCTTCATCCAACGCAGCATGTTCTTGAGCTTCATGCCCTGCACGAACAGATCGTTCTCAGGGTAGAGCCCCGGAGCCGTCATCGGGCTCTTGTAGAAGAAGCTCAGCCATTCCTGAACGCCCGACATACCGGCGCGCTGCGCGAGGTCGGTGAAGAGCGCAAGATCGAGCACGAGCGGCGCCGCGAGGATGGAGTCGCGACACAGGAAGTCGATCTTGATCTGCATCGGGTACCCAAGCCATCCGAAGATGTCCAGGTTGTCCCAGCCCTCCTTCTGGTCGCCGCGGGGCGGGTAATACTCGATGCGGACCTTGTGATACATGTTGCCGTAGAGCTCGTTGTGGAGCTCCGGCTGCAGGATGGTCTCGAGCACACCGAGCTTCGAGACTTCCTTGGACTTGAAGCTGTCCGGATCGTCCAGCACCTCACCGTCGCGGTTGCCGAGGATGTTGGTGGAAAACCAGCCGCGGATACCCAACATGCGTGCGCGCAGGCCAGGAGCGAGGACGGTCTTCATCAGGGTCTGCCCCGTCTTGAAGTCCTTGCCCGAAATGGGCAGCTTGTTCTGTGCGGCAAGCTCGCGAATCGCTGCGATATCCACGGTTAGGTTCGGAGCGCCATTGCAGTAGCCGACGTCCTCCTTGAGACAGGCGTAGGCGTAGATCATCGAGGGGCTGATGCCCGGGTCGCTCGCCCTGAGGCCAGCTTCGAACTTCTCGAGCGAGCTGTGCACGTCGCCCGCTTCCGTGTGCACTTCCGTCGAGCCACACCAAACGGCCACGGCGCGTTCGACGCCGTTTTCCTGCTTGAAGCGCCGGATATCCTCGCGGACGGCCTCAGCAAGCTCCCACTTGTTTGTGCCTTCCTTCACGTTCTCGCCGCGCAGGCGCTTTACGTACTCAGGGAAGAACACGGCCTTCATGGGCTTGATCTTCTCAAGCTCATCTTTGACAAGGTCCAAGTGCTCGTTGGTGAGCACTTCTGCCGTCTTGGCCGCCTGGTAGGCGTTGTCTGGAAAGAGATCCCAGCCCCCGAATACGAGGTCGTCGAGTGACGCGAGCGGGACGAAGTCCTTGATGAGAGGAGACCTGTTCTCCGTGCGCTTTCCGAGCCGGATGGTGCCCATCTGCGTGATCGAACCGACGGGCGAACCGAGTCCGCGACGCGCAAGCAAGCAACCGGCGATGAACGTCGTGCCTACGGCTCCCATGCCCGGCAACAGAATGCCGAGTTTGCCTTTTGCTTCTTTGATTTGCTTCGGCTGTTGCATTGGCGAC
>CAZEWA010000443.1:0-3460 GCA_964515685.1 uncultured Polyangiales bacterium
TCCGTGGAGATGTTCACCTGGGGATCTTCCCCCTAACACGTGTACGAGGCGAAGTACGATGAGCGTGGCAATCTACCCTGGTTCGTTTGATCCGATCACGAACGGCCATGTGAGCATCATCAAAGGCGGCCTGGTCGTCGTCGACCGCTTGATCGTGGCTGTCTTGTCGAACCCGAAGAAGCAGTCGCTCTTCAGCGTGCAAGAGCGCATCGACATGATCCGCGAGACCGTAGGCGACGAACCGCGCATCGAAGTGGATTCGTTCGACGGCCTCTTGGTCGATTACTGCCGCCGCAAGAACTCCAACGTCGTGCTGCGCGGTCTGCGCGCCGTGGCCGACTTCGAGTACGAGCTGCAGATGGCCAACATGAACCGGCACCTATTCGAAGACATGGAAACCGTGTTCTTGATGGCCAACGACGCCTACTTCTACGTGAGTTCCAACATCGTCAAGGAAGCCGCTTCGCTCGGCGGAGACGTGTCGGCGCTCGTGCCGCCCAATGTGAGCTTGCGACTCAAGGAAAAACTCGGCCGGTAAACTGGCGGCCTAACCCAGCCCGCCTTCTCGAGCTCGCGCAACGCAGGTACCGCTGCCAGCGAAACTCGACCGCGCCGCATCTCATCCACATCGGTGCTGCCCGACTGCATGGCAGCTCGCACGCGCAGATAGCCGGCGAGGTAACCCGCGTCGCGCGCAGCGCCGCCACCGCGATAGGTGCGCTCGGCAATCAGGATGGACGCCTCCGGCGAAAAACCGTGGCTGTCGTGCATCAAGCGCGCGGTCTCGCCAAACGCCGCGCCGTCGTGCAAAAGCTCGGTTGCCACCACGCGCGCAGACAACGTACGCAACCTGTCGCCACACATGAAGCCCATGCGCTCTTCGAGATAGAGCGCGAGGCCCTCTTGATCGGCGAATGCTCCCTTGAGCCCAATCTGTAGGAGCCTGAGTGATTGAGCGCGCGCATTGGCCGCGACCACCAAGTGCCCGAACACCTCATGGGCAGTCAGCCGATGGGCTTCTTTCTCGCTGAAGCGGCGGTCCGCCAAGAACACCGTGCGCTCCCCCGTGGCGGCAAGCGATGCGAGCCGCGGCTCCACCCGCACTTCGGCATCGAGCCCGACCCCGAGCACGGCGCGCGCCATGATGGCTGCCACCGAAGGCTCCCCCTTCGGCGCCTGCGCGGGTAAGGTCGCAGGATGTGGCAGCTCTCGCGGCACGGTGCGCAAAAGTCCGCTTGCCACTTCGAGCAGCGTGACTTCCCCGCTTGTAGTGGGAACGCGCTCATTGCCACGTCCGTATCGACGCGCACACAACGTACGTACCCGCTTGGGGTCGCCCCACGCGTCCAAAATCGCGAGATCAAGCTCGAGCTCGTCCAGGCGCTCCGCGTACAGCGAACCGATGACACACTCCCGTGAAAGGGTGCGCGCGTCGTCGATGAGCCGATACGCATCGGTGGAAACGCGCTGATTTTGCGCGCGAAATGCAGGAACTGGGAAATCCCCACGCTCGAGACAAGCGATGAGGCGAGCGCGCTCCTCAGCCGCATCTTCGGGCGTGAGCGACGGCAACGGACGCGCGAGGCTTGCCGCGCGCGCCAGCATAAAATCAAGGCGCAGCGCCACTTCAAGCTCCGAACGCATCCCGCGAGGGTAGCAGGCCATGAAGGCGCTGGGCACCCCGTTCGCACACATCGAAGGCGTTGAGACGTCGATGACGAGCAGATGACCAGGCTAGGAGGAGTTAGGTGGTGCCCTTCGCCTAAAGCATTGTGGTAGCCTTGTCGGAAGACCATGACTTTCGGGGGTATCCGCTCATGAACGAGATGGTTGCACGCATTGCCGCTTTGCAGGACTACGACTCCTATCGCGACCTGCATTGGGAAGGCAGCTTCGAAGACTATCTGCAGATTGTGCGCGAGCGCCCGCAAGTGACGCGCAATGCATTTCAACGCCTGTACGACATGATCATGCGGTACGGCGAAGAAGAGTACATCGACAACAAAAAGCGCCTGAAGCGCTACCCGTTCTTCTCCGATCCCATCGACGGCGGAAAAGACGCCATCTTCGGCCTCGACATTCCGCTGATGCGCCTGGTGCACGTGCTGCAAGCCGCAGCGCAGGGTTACGGCCCTGAAAAGCGCGTCATTCTCCTGCACGGTCCGGTCGGCTCGTCGAAGAGCACCATCGCGCGCCTGCTGAAGAAGGGCATCGAGGCCTATTCACGCACCCCTGAAGGTGCGCTCTACACGTTCTCGTGGGTCAACCTCGAGGGCACAGGCCTCACCTCCACGGTCGACGTGGACGGCGTGTTTCCCTGCCCGATGCACGAAGAGCCGCTGCGCTTGATTCCGCCCGAGTGGCGCGACAAAGCGCTCACGTCGCTGCGCCTCGGCAACGACAAACATCGCATCAAGGTCGAAGGTAACCTCGACCCCGCTTGCCGCTTCATCTTCAAGCGCCTCATGGAAAAGCATGGCGGCGATTGGGGCAAGGTCATGGCCAATCACGTACGCGTGAAGCGCCTGAGCTTGAGCGAGCAGGACCGCATCGGCATCGGCACCTTCCAGCCGAAGGACGAGAAAAACCAGGATTCCACAGAGCTCACGGGCGACATCAACTACCGCAAGATTGCGGAGTACGGCTCGGACAGCGATCCGCGTGCGTTCAACTTCGACGGCGAGTTCAACATCGCAAACCGCGGTGTGGTGGAGTTCGTCGAGGTACTCAAGCTCGATGTGGCCTTCTTGTACGACCTCTTGGGCGCAACCCAAGAGCACAAGATCAAGCCGAAGAAGTTCGCGCAGACCGATATCGATGAAGTCATCGTCGGTCACACCAACGAAGCGGAGTACCGCAAGCTGCTCTCCAACGAGTTCATGGAAGCCTTGCGGGACCGCACGATTAAGATCGATATCCCCTACATCACCAAGCTCGGTGAAGAGATTCGCATCTACCAAAAGGACTTCTCGGCTGAGCGTCTGCGCGGCAAGCATGTAGCCCCACATACGCTTGAAGTCGCGGCGATGTGGGCTGTGCTCACGCGTCTCGAGGACCCGAAGAAGCACTCGCTCTCGCTCTTGCAGAAGCTCAAGCTTTACGATGGCAAGAATCTGCCTGGCTTCACGCAGGACAACGTCAAAGAGCTGCGCAAGGAAACCTCGCGTGAAGGTCTCGACGGCATCTCTCCGCGCTACGTGCAGGACAAGATTTCGAACGCACTCGTGCGCGATGGCGTGGAGGGATACATCAACCCCTTCATGGTGCTGAACGAGCTTGAGAAGGGTCTCGAAAGCCACTCCTTGCTCAGCAACGACGATCAGAAAAAGCGCATGCTCGAGCTCATCGGTGTGGTGAAGGGCGAGTACGAGGAAATCGTGAAGAACGAAGTCCAGCGCGCCATCAGCGCCGACGAGGAAGCCATCGCACGCCTTGCGGCCAACTACGTCGACAACATTCG
>CAZEWA010000444.1:0-3457 GCA_964515685.1 uncultured Polyangiales bacterium
GAGCGCAAAGGTGTGCGAATCTGCGCGCCTGCGCAAGGGTGGAAGCTGGGAAAACAGCCCCAAGTTGGGCGAAATCTGACAACAAAAATGGCCCGATGCAGCGCGCTTTACGCTCCACCTCCGAGCTTCACCTTGCTAGTCTCACGGCTTCTTTAGGGAACTTATAGAGGTGTTCATGCGCTCACTGCTGCGCCCCCTGACGCTGTGCTCTGCCTTCGTGCTGCTCGGGTCTTGCTCCGAGTCGAGCGTCTATCTTGACGGAGACGAGTCAGAGTTTACGCTCGAAGCCCCCCTCAGTGTGTCAATGGATTCGTCGGGTCGTGTGCAGGGCGCGCTGGCTGCGGCCGACATCTCGGCAGCTGCGCTCACGTCCGCCCCCGGCGTGGCGTCGATCCACACCCTTTCGAATATGGCAGACGCGCGAGCCCAACACGCAGCAACCTTGCTCAGCAACGGAGAAGTTCTCGTCATCGCCGGTGTCTCGCGCTCGGGCTTTGTGAGCACTGCGGAGCGGCTCGACCCAACCACCGGGCTTTGGATACAGGCCGCGAGCCCGGGTGTCCTTATGGGGAACGTGGCTTCCGCTGTGTCGCTTCCGCAAGGGAAAGTCTATGCCTACACCGACAACGCCCAGGCCGCGATCTACGACCCGGCGAGTGACACCTGGACGCCCGCTGCAAGTCCGGGCGCACGCAGCCTGGCAACCTTTGTGCGTCTACCTGGTGGCCAGCTGTTGATCGCGGGCGGTTCGAATCTCAACACGGCCGTGCTCTACGATCCTGAGACGGACACAGTCACAAACACCGGAAGCATGAGCGTAAACCACCGTGCAGCGTGCGCGGTAGTGCTCAGAGACGGTCGAGTGTTGGTGATCGGCGGATTTAACAACATCGTGGGTGAAGTCGCTCAGGTCGAGCAGTACGACCCCGTATCGGGAAGCTTTTCACTCGCAGCGCCGCTCCTTACCGCGCGCCACTACTTTACGGCCACCTTGCTCATCGACGGCAGGGTCCTTATCGCGGGCGGGTTTACGGCGGCCGGTGTCACGACCTCGGCCGAAATCTACGATCCGGCCGCCAACACCTGGACAGCCACCGGTTCGCTCAACCGCGCTCGCAATGGCCACTCCGCGACCTTACTCCCGAACGGTAAGGTGCTGGTCGTGGGGGGAAGTGATTCGGCACGCGATGTAGTGGCTCAGGCAGAGCTCTACGACCCTGCCACCGGAACCTGGACCGTTACATCAAGCCTCGCGTCGGGGCGCGAGAACCACACGGCCACCCTGCTTCCGAGCGGAAAGGTGCTGATCGCGGGCGGCTATCGATCCAACCCTTCGCTGACCTTCCACGCGAGCGCGGAACTCTACGATCCGGCGCTCGGCACCTGGTCGACCTCCGGGGACCCGAGCCATGCGCGCGCGATGCCACAAGCCGCACTCCTGCCGAATGGTAAGGTGCTCGTAACGGGCGACGGCGCAGGCGGCGAGCTCTACGACCGCAGCACAGGCAGTTTCAGCGCCGCAGCCGCTCCCGTCACGGCGCGCCGGCGCGCGAGCCTGACGGTGCTTGCTTCAGGTAAGCTTTTGTTGGCAGGCGGTGTAGCGGTCGATGGCGACGCCTCACTTTCGACGGCCGAACTCTACGATCCGGTCGAGGATACTTGGACATCCACCACGCCGATGCCTGAGGCGCGGCACGGACACACCGCCACGCGCCTACCAAATGGCACGGTTTGGCTTGCAGGCGGTGAGGGCACGGGCGCGAGCACCTCAAGCCTGTACGATCCAGCAACCAATACGTGGTCGAGCGCGGGCGCACTAAAAGCAGCGCGCACCGATCACGCTGCGACGCTGCTCGCTGACGGCAAGGTCCTGCTCGCAGGCGGCTTGAGTGGCGGATCGGCTAGCGCAAGCGCGGAGCTCTTCGACCCCAACACTCAAACGACAGTGCTTACGGCACAGCTCGCCCAAGCCCGACGCGGATTCTCGCTGATCACGCTGCCTTCTCGCCGTGTGCTGGCCGTGGGTGGCCGCAATACGAGCGTGCTGGCCACAACCGAGCTCTTCGATCCAACAACCGGCACATGGTCGAACGTGGGCGCGCTGAATCAGGCGCGCACGGACACAAGCTTGGTGCTCTTACCCTCCGGCAACGTACTTTCCGTGGGCGGCTACTCAGACACGAGTGAAAGCACGGCCCTGAAAAGTGTAGAGCAGTACGAACCCGCGACCCACACCTGGACCCCTATCGGCAGTCTGAATCACGCTCGGGCTCAGTCTGCTTTCGCCTCGCTACCCACGGGAGAAGTCCTCGTGGTGGGCGGTCGTGCGTCCGGTTCCGCCGTCTCGAGCAGCGAGCTGTATCGACCGAACGGTGTTGTACCGTCCTTCGCGCCCGTCGTCACAAGCACAGACAGACTGTTTCGCGGTTGCCCCTACGACGTGGAAGGCCAGCGCTTTCTCGGCATCTTCGGAGCCAGCAGCGGCACCTACCAGGACTCATCCACAGACTTCCCCTCGGTACGCCTGCAGGCGGTCGAAGGCTCACGCCTGTGGGCCCCACTCTCCCGCGACTGGTCTGCGTTCCGTGCACGCATCGTTCCCACTGAGCTTGCGGCAGGTCCCTATGTGCTGTCCGTATTCGCCAATGCCATCAGCGGCGGACGCGTGGTCGAGGTCGCCGAAAACATGCCTCCTGTGGCGCAAGCGAGCAGCGCCACCACCCCGTACAATACGGAGATTCTGCTCTCGCTCGCGGGCAGCGATGCCGAAGGTTCTGCGGTTTCCTTTGTCGTAGTGACACAGCCGGCTCACGGCAGCTTGAGCACTGCGAGCGCGGGAAAACCGGTCTATACGCCCGACGCAGACTACGTAGGACCCGACAGCTTTAGCTTCGTAGCAAAAGACGAGTGCGGTCTGGAAAGCTTACCTGTGGTCTTCGACCTTACGGTCCGTGATACCACGCCGCCCAGCGTGATTTGTCCAAGTGACGTCCTGATCGAGATCAGTACCGGTGCAAGCCAAGTCGTGACCTTTCCTGCGGCTCGGACCGACGACGCGCTGGGCGAGGTCACGCTCAGCTACTCCGCAGCGTCCGGCTCGAGCTTCGATCTCGGCCAGCATCAGGTCACAGCCAGCGCGACGGACACCGCGGGCAACACCGCCAGCTGCTCGTTTAACGTGTGGCTGCTCGACGTGGCGCCCCCGCTGCTCACCTGCCCCGAAGACGTGCAGGCAATGGCGACGCGGGACGACGGCGTCGAAGTAAGCTTTTCGAACGCCAGCGCCAGCGACAACTCAGGAGCCACTACGCTCGCCTATTCGGCCACATCGGGCAGCACCTTTCCGCTAGGTACAAGTCGCGTGACGGCGACTGCGAGCGATGCGGCCGGCAATCAAGCGCAGTGCAGCTTCGATGTGAACGTGGCTGCTCCGGCTGACGCTGACGGCGGCGCTGAC
>CAZEWA010000445.1:0-3444 GCA_964515685.1 uncultured Polyangiales bacterium
TCGATGGTGCAGAACGCGTAGTTCGCCGCCTCTGCCTGCTTCGAGGAAAGAGCGTTGAAAAGAGTAGATTTTCCGACATTGGGCAGCCCAACGATGCCGACAGAAAGTGCCATGGGCCGCTAGATAGCGGAAGCGCCCCAAAGCCGCAAAGCCCGGCGCTTTTTGGCTTGGCCGCGGCGGTTCTGGAAGCCGCTCTGGTCGAGCCTGGGAACTGTGTATTTTCCCCGCAAAACACAGGAGGTTTCCTTTTTTCGCAAGGGAAACGCGGGCGAAATCTGCCTAGCGCAACCTCGCTTGAGACCCAGACGACAGCGTTCTGTCGAAAGGGGAGGGAGATGAGACATGATGCGTTCGACGTTCCGTTCGCTTGAAGCGGCATTGCTTATCGCTGGCCTGGGCATGGGGCTGACCCACACGGCCTTCGCAGAAGATGCCGAGCAGGATGCTGAGGAGAAGCACTCCTGGACCGACGACTTCACGGTCGGCGCATTCGTGGACACCTATGTGGCGATGCGCAGCGACAACAATAAGGCGCGCATCAATCCGGCCAACGGCACGCTCACTGGCTATCCCCATGAAGCCTTTGTCGAAGGCAGCGGCTTTGGGCTCGCCTTCGCGGGTATGGATGTCGCCTATTCCGGAGAAAAGTTCGGCGCCACGCTGAGTCTTCGCTACGGCCCCGGCGTGGTTCGTTTCTTCGGCAACCAGAGCGATTTTGGTATCGCCAACCTGACGCAAGCCTACGCGACCTGGAAGCCGACCGACAAGCTTACGTTGGACATGGGCCAATTCGGCACCTTGTACGGTGCGGAAGTTGCTGAGAGCTGGCGCAATCAAAACTACTCACGCGGCGCGCTCTACTACTTGATGCAACCGTTCTGGCACACGGGCCTGCGCGCGAACTATTCGTTCAACGACCTGTTCGCGCTCAACGCGATGATCGTAAACGGCGTCAACACCACCTTCGAAGGCAACAAGAGCCCCACCGTAGGCGTGCAAGCGGTGGTAACGCCCACAGATTCGCTCTTCTTTGCAGTGGGTTATATGGGAGCCCTCAACCCGCGCGACGGCGACGAATTGATAGGACCTTCCTTCGACCACTTCTTCGATTTCGTCACTACGCTGACGTTCGGCGATTTCAGCGTCATCGGCAACTTCGACTTCAACCTTTACGACAACGGTCCGAGGAACGAAAACTGGTGGGGCTTGAGCGTGGCACCGGGCTACGCGATTACGAACTGGTTTGGTGCAGCGGCTCGCGTGGAGTACCTCTCCGACAGCGCGAACGCCTTGTTTGGCATGACCAGCAAGACCGGAGTCCTCAAGAGCGATGCGTCCATGGTTACGCTCACGGGTACCCTGGATTTCAAGCCGATTCCAAACAGCGCGGCCGTCGTCTTGCGGCCTGAGTTCCGTTACGAGCTGGCGAGCGATCAGTACTACCTGAACCGTGAAAACGACAGCACCGACAAGTTCTGGACTGTGATGCTAGGTGCCGTAGTCACCAGCATGTGATGCCCCGCGCGCGAGTTCAGGGTCTTCGTCCGGGGCAGCGCTTGCCCGACGCGACGTTATCTGTCCTCGCGCGCTCGAGGAGCGTCCGAACCTCCGAGACCAGCTGCTCGCTCGAGAAGGGTTTAGGGAGAACGTGCACGTCGCGCAGCATCAGCGGGTCGCCGCGAAATTCCTCCGCGTAGCCCGACATGAACAACACTGGCAGTCCCGGAATGAGTCCGCGCACCTCTGCGGCGAGCTCGAACCCAGACATCCCCGGCATCGATACGTCCGTGAGTAATACATCCACCTCGTCGCGATGGTTCTCGAGCTCTCGCAGGGCTTCGGCGCCAGAGGCCACGGACCAAACGTCGTAACCCACCGCGCGCAAGTGCTCGGTGGCCACGTCGCGTACCCCCTTGTCGTCGTCGACCACCAACACCCTGCCGTGCTCACCCGCGTGATCCTCTACGGCTTGCGTCACCTTGGGACTGGTCAACGCGATCAAGGGCCAGGTGATGCGGAAGAGGGTCCCGCCCTCTGGGGGAGACTCTACGAAGATCTCGCCGTGGCTCTGCTTCACGATCCCGTACACGCTGGCGAGGCCGAGGCCCGTGCCCTTGCCGCGCGTTTTGCGCGTGAAGAACGGCTCGAAGATGTGCGGCAAGTCCTCCGCGTCGATCCCCACGCCCTGGTCCTGAACCTCCAACACCGCGACCTCAGCGTGCCGATCTCGTCGCTTTGAGATTCGGATGGTCAGCTTCCCTCCCTGTGGCATCGCGTCGGCGGCGTTCACCGCGAGATTCAGCAAGAGGCGCTCCAGGCCGCTGGGATCGAGGCAAACACCGCACGGCGTGTCCTCGGTTTGAACAACGATAGCCACGCTGTCTTTGATCAGCCGACGCAACAGCTGGACCGTGTCCGTGACGCGCTGCGGGAGATCGATCTCTTCGGGTTTCGTCGAACGGCGACTCGCAAAATCGAGGAGCTGCGCGGTGAGTCCCGACCCGCGCTCAGCGGCCTGGCGAATTGCGCGGAGCTGAGCTTTGGCGACCTCGGGATTCGTGGCCAGGTATCGTTCGGCGACCTCCGCGCACCCTAGCAAGGCCGTGAGCAAGTTGTTGAAGTCATGCGCCACCCCGCCCGCGAGCCGTCCGATAGCCTCGAGTCGTTCGGCCTCCTTCAACTGTCGCGCCCACTCCGCCTCGCGCAGTCGCGTCGACCGTTCCGCCAAGAGTCGGCTCACCGCCATGCTGTGTTCGCGTAGTCGCGCAACCGTGAAATTGAGCAGTGCGTGCACCGCGATGAGCGAGCTTGCGACGAGCCCAAAGAACATCAAGCTTCCCGCGGAGGAGGCCATGGGCGTGCTCCCTGCATCCAGGCGCATCCCGTCGATCACCACCCAATCTTCGGGCCTCGCCACGAGGAGGGCCGCCAAGGACGCGAGGGCCAGGAGGAGCGAGAGGCGCCCCAAGCCTACCTGAGGTACGAGCGTCCATCCCACGATGATCGGGACGTACATGAACACGGCCGGCGAGGCGCGCGTTCCCCAGATGAAGACGAACAGCGAGACGATACCGATGTCAGCTAGCAGAATGGTGGCGCGGACGTAGCGCTGACGCTCTTCCGTCCGGGCCAGCCGAAGGAACGGCATCACCGCGGCAGACAGGGCCAGGTAGCACGCCGCATAGAGCGGCCAAGGGGTGCTCGAGAAGAGCAGCACCGTCAGGAAGAAGCCGCAGCCCGCCATCGCCAGGCGGTAGAGGCTCAGCCAACTGTCGAGCTTTCGCCCGAAGGCAGCATCCACTTGGATGACCGACGCAGCGGCGAACGCGACCAGCGCTTCGTCGCCTGCACCGGATGTCGACAAGTCCCCGGGGGGGCCTTGGGTAGGAGTAGGCCCGTTCTCCATTCAATAACTATCTGGCGCGATTGCAAGCGCGTCAACGC
>CAZEWA010000446.1:0-3433 GCA_964515685.1 uncultured Polyangiales bacterium
CCGTTCTTGGACTTGTCTGCACACGGGTTGCGCCCTGCGGCGAGCGCCGAGGCATCCTGGGCCGCGAGAGCCGAGAGGAGTGAATCGTCGAAGGGGCCGCCCGGGCACACCAAGCCCTGCACAAAGAGCGCGCTCTCGTCTTCACGCAGGCCCTCGAGTGGAGGCACCGTGAAGTCCACGTGGGGCAAGTCGGGCAGGAGGGAGGTCGAGGGCCCGCTGCCGCTCACGGCGAGCAGCGGCTGCGCGGGGTCGCAGTAGGGAGCGCCATGTTCGTCGCGCAGGAATCGGCAGACCCCGAGCATGTAGCTCCAGGTCGATTGAGCCCCAGGACCCGCCACGAGCAGCTGATAGCGGGCCTGTTCGCCGGGCGCGGGCGTGACGCGCGACGGTTCGCCTTCGATCACCACGCTTCCGGCGAGCACCCGATCTTTCGTGACCAGGTCGGACGTCGCGAAGTCGACGCCGTCGCAGGCCGCGAGCGCGCCGAGTCCAAGGGCGAGCGAACGAGCATGAAGGCTACGCATCAGAACTGACCTCGCACGCCGAGGGCCGGGATGATGGGCAGGCCGTTCACGACCTGCTTCTGGGTGAAGTCGAAGTTGTAAAAGAATGCTTCCTGATTCTTGTGGTTCAGCGTGTTCTGCACGTCGAGGTAGAGCGTGGTCGAGTGCTTGCTGGCCTTCCAGGTCTTCTGAATGCGCAGGTCGAGGCGATTGAAGGCGGGGTTTCGTCTGCTGTTCACTGCGCCGTAGATGGGGCGGTAGCTGCGATCCGTGGTGTTGAGCACGCGGCCGGTCACGGGCGTGTACGGGTTGCCAGTGAAGTAGCGGACGGCGAGGCCGATGTCCCAGCCGCGGTTGAACACGTACAGCAGGGCGAGTGTGAGGCCGTGCGTCTGCTGATAGTCGAACTTACGAAAGGCGCTGTCGGGGTGGTCTCTGCGTTCGGAGTTGAGCAGCGTGTACGAGAGGATGCCCGAGTAACGCGCGCTCACAGGCTGCACCTGGGCCGACCCTTCCACGCCGTACACGCGGCCAATGCCGTCGTTGATGAACTTGGGCTGATCGGGCTCCACGGAAGACACCACATTGTTCCAAATGGACTTGTAGAAGCCCTCGACGCCGAGCATCACGCCATCGACCAGCTGATAGCTCACACCGGCGGCGAACTGCGCCGTGCGGATGGGATCGAGCTTGGGGTTGCCCACGGCGGGGTGCGACTCCTGGGCCTGCGGAGGCTGACTGTAGAGGCCCGCGCCGAGCTTGAGCGTCCACCGTGTGTACAGGCGAACCTCGATCACCAGGCGCGGATCGAGCGAGTAGTTCTCGATCTCGTGATAGTAGTCGGCACGCAGCGCGGTGTTGATCGTGAGCCTCCCGACGTCGAAGCCCACGTCGGTGTACGCGCCCGGCTGAAAGAGCACGCCCTTCACCTTGGCACCGACTTCGTCTTCGCCTCCCGAGTCCGCATAGGGGTCGCCCTCGCTCTGTCCGAAGGAGGGGCCTGTATAGAGCGCGTCGTAGGCGCCGGTGAATACGTCTAGGCCGTTCACCAGGCGCACGCGCTCGCCTATGCGCGTGAACCACTCGGCGCGGCCGTAGGTCTGCCACACGCCGAGCCGCAAGCGGAAGTCGGTGCCCGCGCTCACATCGGAGAGCGTGGGGCCGGTCTGCAGCGAGATCGTCTGATCCGTGCGCTCGCTGAGCGCGCGCTTCCAGGAGGCTTGCAGGAAGTTGAAGCGTTGCGTGGCGTCGATCGCGTTGGCGGCGGCACTGGCGTTGGCTTCGCGATCGTCCTTGGCGAGCAGGCCCACATGGTCGTTCGAGCCGTAGAATTGGATGCGCAGGCGATCGCGTTTGCTGCGGTAGCTGCCAGAGAGCTGATAGTCGTAGTAAGCGGGGAGCGCGGTAAAGCCGGTGTCGGCGCCGCTGGCGTTCAGGACGCGCATCGCCAGATCGAACAGGCTGCGACGAAAGGAGCCGGCGAGCGAGAAGCGCTTGGTGATGGGCCCCTCGAGCAGGATGGAACCGTCGATGGGGCTCAGGTCGACCACACCGTGCAGACCGTCCCTCGCGGGGTCGCGCGTCTCGAGCTCGAACACGCCTCCCGAGGCGCGCCCGTAGCGCGAGGAGAAGTTACCCGGGTAAAGCGAGATCTGCCGCAGAAGCTGGCCGTTGTACACGCTGCGCAGACCGCCGAAGTGGTAGAGCTGCGGGATCGGCATGCCGTCGAGGTAGACCTGACTATCGTGCGGGCTCGAGCCACGGAGGATGAGCTGACCGCTGCCGAAGGGCGGGCGCGCCACACCTGGCAACACCTCTACCGCGCGGATGGGGTCGTTGCCGGTGCCGGGGATGCGATACATGGTCTGACGGTCGAGCGTTCGCCGCGTGACTTCGCGCGTGGGCGTCTGGATGACGGCGCGAGCTTGGTAGACGTCTTCCTCGCCCTCTTCTTCCCTCACCACCAGACGGTAGGAAACCTGAGTCTCTTCGCCTGCCACCACCGTCTCGTTGAACACGGTGCCGGCCAGCTCGGGACCCTCGACGCGTACCTGATAGTGACCGGGTGGCAAGTCCGCGACCGCGAAGTTCCCCTGCGCATCGCTCGCCAGCGTTCGCGTGAGGCCCTCGTCGTCCACCACGCGCACTTCGGCACCCGCGATCGGACGCCCATCCTTCCCACGCAGCACCTTGCCGCTCAGACGACCTGTGGGCGCGGGCGGAGGCTCCACCTGCACGTGCGGGCGCGGCGGCGTGAACTGGTAGCGATAGCGAATACGTGAGGGCACGGGCTGACCGTCCTTGCGCGCAGGCTCGAAGCGAAAGCGCACCAACGCCTCACGGGCGGACGCGTCGAACTCTGGCCCCGCTCCCTGCACCACCTCGGCGCCCATCACCGTGCCGTCGACGGCAATGGTCACGAGCAGCTCCACGCTGGCGCTCACTCCTCCTGCAAGCGCCTCGGGCGGATACGCAGCCTCGACCGCCTGAGCCACCGAGGGCGGCACGAGCGCCCCGGCTGGAGGCGCTTCAGGTGACGACGCTCCCGCGTCCTCCTCGAGTGATGTGCCCGCATCCTGGGCAAAGAGGGGGCGAGGAAAACCCAGGAGCCACGCGGCCACGGCCAAACCAAGGAGACGCCACAGCATGCTGCTCACGACGTAGCGCAGTTTGAGGCGAAAAGAAACGACCGAGATGTTTCATGCGTTCCGCGCATGATGTTCGGTGAAAGGCGCTAGCATGACGGTGAGGTTCATGTGAAATGGTGGCTACGCACGCAGATCAACTCGCGCGAGAGACAGTGGGCCGCGTCCTCGACTCTCCTGAGGGCCGGCTCGAGTTGCTGCGGCACCTCTACGAGACGGAAGGTCTCGGCTCTCGCCATCTTCCGTACCGCCGCGCGGCGACGGCGTTCATGCAGTGGCAGATCC
>CAZEWA010000447.1:0-3426 GCA_964515685.1 uncultured Polyangiales bacterium
CGCGAGGGCTTCTGGGAGCGGGCGGGCACCTCGGAGGGCACGACCTGCACGGAGCCCTCGGTCCCGTGGTGACAGCGGATGCCGCCGCGCGGCCCTCGGAGGCCGCGTTTTACAGCGCAGCCGCTTCGAGTTCTTCTTCGTTGATGAGCGCAGAGTGTGCGGCCTTTTCGAACTCACGCATCTGTTGCTCGGCCCATGCAGCTTCTGACGTCGTGTGCTCGGTCATGCTCTTTTCGAGGGCTTGGGTTTCTCGGAATTCGCGGCCCGCCGCGGTCATGGTCCAAGCTGCTTGGCAGCCGAGTTTCTCCGCGGCGCGGCGAATCTCCGCGAGCTGTACCCGAAAGAATTCCTTGCGCGGGTTGATCTTGTTCACCTGTGCGCGAACGAAGTGTTTGTGTAGCTCACGCTCTAGCGAGGGAGCATCGTCTGCGCGGATGAGTGCGTGCACATCGAATTCGAACGGCACGCTCGCATCGCCCAGTTCTTTGATTCGGTCGAGGGGTTCTAGCCGGCGTGTGAGACCAATCTTGAACACCTCTTCACCGAATGAGCCGATGTTGGAGATGACGTAGACGTACCCGGCTTTGGTCTGCTGCGCCATCGATAGCGCGCGCTGGTTCTTCTCCTCGGCGAGTTGAAGCTTCTGCGCGAGCTCGGCCAGTTGCAGCTCGTACTTCTCACGTTGTTCGCTCGTGGCACGGTCGATCTCTCGGCGCGCTTTTTCCATGGCCTTGCGGATGCTGTCTTCTTCCTTGGCGGCTTCCTTCATCGCCTTTTCGTAGTCACGCTGTGCGCGTTGCTCTTCTCGAATGCGCTCTTTCAGCGCACGCTGTTCCTCGCGCTCTTGAAGCTTGAGTTCGTGCGCAGCTACGGCCCACTTGAGTTCGAGCACTCGAGCCTGCAGGAACTTCGGCTCGATGCGCGCGTTGCGGAAGGCTTGACCGTTCTTGTTGACGAGTGCAAACGCGTCCTTGAGCTTCTGCTCCAGCGTTCCGTAGTTGTCGTGACGCACGTCGGCCAAGATCGAGTCCACCTTGCCGTTGAACGCATCCAACACGAAGTGGATGGCCGTGCTGCGGCGCGCAGGCTCTGCGTAGTCGCAGGTGGCAGCTACACCTTTCGTGATCATCTCACGCACTTGAAGTCGCTGCTCTTTGAGTTTCTGTCCAGCTTCCGTGAAGCCAAACGCCTCACCCAGCTCATCGAGAAACCCGAGTGCGGGCACGAGATAGCGTTCGCCGTAGCCCGAGACGACATTCTTCATGGCGACGATGGCATCCTCGAGCTGCTTTGCCTGACGGATCGCGGCAAACGCTTCGCCCGCGATCTCCTCGGCTTTGCGCTGTGCGGCATCGATCGTAGCGGCTGCCTGCACTTGTGACGCGGTGACCTTACTGTGCGCCTGTTGCAGAAGGGTGCTGGCCTCACTCTGGGCGACGCGCATCACCTCCCCGGCCTTGCTGCGGGCCTCCACTGCGATAAGCTCTGCCAGCTCATGCTGCGCCCGAACGTGGGTATCAACATCCTCGATCGGCTCGTACTTGGAGAGCGCCACGACACGCGCGCTTACGCGAGCTAGCTCCTCTTTCAGGGCCGCGGTCTCGCGATGGAAGGCGACGCGAGTCCGCTCTGCTTTGCGGCGCTGTAGCCAAATCCAGGTGGCCGCTGAAATCACGCACAAAAGGAGAAAGGCTTCCAAAGAGCCCCCTTCCGTAGGTCTTGTGGGAGGTAGATCCACAATCGTAACGAACACGGGCTAGGGATCGCCAGCGCGGTCCTTGCTTGAGTCAAAACGGTGTGGGCGAACCTGCCGACGTGCCCTGCACAACGGGTCGTGCGCCGAGGGAGAAGCCTCACTGGCCACCATGCCCTCCCCAGGCTAGCCCTTCTTTAGTAACATCCTGGATTACGTGTCCTCGTCTGCGTCTTTGAACTTCGCCTTCCTCGCCATCCACGACCCGCAGCTTGCCAAGGCCGCAGCCGACGCGGAGCGTGGCGCAAAGCATCAAAGCGAGGCGCGACGCAGCAGGGAGCGTTCCGTTTTGCACAAGGGAGGAGCTCGCACGGGAAGCCACCGGAGCGCACCACCGGCAACGCCTCAGCGAAACTCCTCAACCACCGCTGCGACCTCCGCTTGCTGCCGCGCATCGAGCGGCGGCAGTTCTGACAAAGTCCTCGGTACGAGTGCGGTGTCCGCCGGTATGCGCTGCAGGGTGGTGCGCAATGCGGCGGCACCTTTGCCACGCACCACGACGAATCTGTTTGCGTCGACGACGGCCGGAGCCGTTCGAATCTCTTCTGCTGTCTTCAGACGATTGGTGCCTGTTATTAAGGTAAACAGGACCTCACTGGATTCGTTCCAGGCGTACAGCTCGTAGCCTTTAAAGGAGGATGGCAGCAATTCCTGGCTGAGTTGCGTTGGAGTCGCATCTCGCTCGATGGTCGCGTCCGCAGCCGTGTTCACCTCGCCAGTTGAAAGGTCCGCGCCGCAAGCAGATGAGAAAGACATCGCGAGAAGCAAGGTGATGTGACGCATGTCTGGAACCTATCGACTTCTCCGCGTCACTTGCAAGCTGAATGTCGATGGCTCGGTGGCGTAGATCCGACGGTCGTGCGGTGACGGGGCGCGGCGCACATGGCGAATGGAGTCGTGACGGAAAGGCATGAGGGAACGCCGCAGGGCGGCCCTCTATCCCCGCTGCTTGCGAACGTGCTGCTCGACGAAGTGGACGAGGAGCTCGAGAGGCGCGACCACGCCTTCGTGCGTTACGCCGACGCCGGCATCGACGCGGGCAGGAGCTTTCGGGCGAGCTGCTCGGCGTCTTGCCCGTATCGCGTATGTTTGAGTTCCAGCGTGGCATCAGCGTGTCAAACGCCCGCGACTGCGCCGCGCGCGCGACGGGCAGTCTGGTGCTGCTCGACGCGACGAGCTGTCCGACATCAATGCTCGACTACAAAGTCGGCGTAGAGTTTCTGAGCACGAGATCCGCGAAGCGCTCTTACCCTTTGGCTTTTTTCGTGCGCGACCCTTTTACCGGGCGTCGCCTGAGTAGGCCTGCCTCCCGAAGGAGCTCAAGGTCCAGTAAGTCCTTTGTGCGTCCGCACGCCTTCTTGGTCTTCACGAACTCGCGAAGGCCCAAGAAGCCGACCGTGCAGCCATCGTCTATCTTGATGCGCTGGCGACCTGCCCATGCCTCAGCAAATGTTAAACCGGGAGTACTGGTTAGGACATCGATCGCGACGGGAGGGCGGCCCAAAGTCGCCATTTGATCCGGCACCACAAAGTGTCGCGGCGTTTCCTGCGCGAGCTTTAAGTACCCGAACTCCTCAAAGGCGCGCGCGAGCCGCTTGGCATTTGCCAGTGTGGGCTCGACCAGCACGTCCAGATCTTCTGTAAAGCGCGGCCTACCCAAGGTCGCGAGGACG
>CAZEWA010000448.1:0-3422 GCA_964515685.1 uncultured Polyangiales bacterium
TCGCAGCGCGTTTTGGCGATGCCTTCGCGAATGAGCTCGAAGCGCTCAAAGCGGGCGGCTGGCGTGGCCCCATCGCCTCGAGTTTTGGGCAGCACTTTGTTTACATCATTGCGAGCGAGCCCGAACGCCTACCCGATGTGGAAGAGATTCGCGCGCGCCTCACCTCGGACTTGCAGCACGACTTACGCAAAGAGCTCATCCAGCGTGAACTTCGTGCGCTGCGCAGTCGCTATCGTATCGAGGTAAAGCGCAGCCAGGGAGCTGGCGCAGCAGCTGACGTCGTAGACTAGGCAGCGAGAATACGAGCTACGCCCTTTTCCGCGGCTTCAATCTTACGCGTGAGGTTCGGGGCGGACTCGATGGCATTCGTATTGGAGGTCGCCGCGAGGTACAGCGAGGAGCCGTGCCAGGGAACCGACTGCACATGCAAGAGCCCCTGGCCCAGGCTTACCTGTCCGGGGATTGCGTGTTCGAGCGTCACGAGCGGGGCGACTGCGGCAAGCTCCGAGCACATAAGGTCGTCGCCCGCGTGAGCTATGAGTAGCCCTTCCGAAGTCGCGAGGACAACTGCGTCGAGTTGGGCTTCCCGCTTCAGGTGCGCAAGCTGTAACGAGAGCGCCGTGTGCGGGTCGTCGGAGCGCTGTTTTCTACGTTCTTCTCCAGAAGGCCCTGACGTAATTCGCATGGAAAGCTCCTTGTGGGAATGTCCACGCATGGTCCGCGCAGGGTCTTCGGGCCGCAAGAAATCGACTAAATCAAGCTCCGGTCGGGCTGTCTGCTGCTTGCGCAGCCTCCGCCTGATTGAGTCGCGACAAGGCTGCGAGCACCAGTGGAATCACGCGCGCGGCCGCACTCACGTCCGGACGGTAGTGGAGGAAGAGTCCGGAAAGGGTGCCAAATACGCGCCCCAGCATCACGAACTCTTCCGGCAAGCGCACCATGGGGTCGTCTTCGATGAAGCGGGCCATTAGCGAAACCTGGGCCAGGACTTCCGCCTGATTGGGCCAATCCCCTCCGCGCGAGCGCACCACGCCTATTTGCTCGAGCACCACCCGAGCGTAGGCACGCAGCCCATCCTTGCCTGCGCTGTTCGTCTGAAAGCCCATGGCTTCCATGGCGTCGGCCATGCCGTCCGCATCCTTGAAGACGAAGGCCTGTGCAAGCTCCACAAGCCGAGCTCGCTGAGACACCGCGACCTCCTTGGCGCAGCCGAAGTCGAGCAGAACCAGGTTTCCTTCGCGGTCGGCGAGCAAGTTGCCCGGATGTGGATCGGCCTGAAAGACCCCGAGGTCGAGTGCTTGGCGGGTGTAAGCTTCGAGCACGCGCGACAGCAGGAGGGTTATCCGGCCCTGGGCCGCCTCATCGCCCTGCGCATGCGCTTCCGCGAATGCATCAAGCACGTTGGTAATCTTCTCGCCCGCCATGAACTCGGTGACGAGAACCCGTCGCGACGATAGCTCTGCGACGATCTTGGGGGCGCGGATCGGCCCCTCGTCGCCGAAGAATTCGGCCACGCTTTGCGTCAGCTCGGCTTCGCGGACGTAGTCGAGCTCGGCTTCGATCATCGCCCGCGTCTCGCGAATGATGGTGTCGAAATCGACGGGCGGCAGGTCCTCGGACAAGGCGCGCACGAAAATCTCGAGCAGCGTCAGATCGAGCGCCACGAGCTCTGCGATGTGTGGGCGCTGCACTTTGACTGCCACCTCGCGTCCATCGTGCAACGTGGCGCGATGCACTTGGCCGATGCTGGCCGCGGCCAGAGGCGCCTCTTCGAAGGCTGCGAAGACTTCCTCGAGCGGACGCCCAAGTTCTTCCTCGAGCATGCGCATGATGGCGGGGAAGGGCACTTCCGGAGCCGCGTCTTGCAGCTTCGAAAGCTCACGCACGTAGACCTCAGGCAGGAGGTCGGGGCGTGCGGAGAGCATCTGGCCCACCTTCAAGAAAGCTCCGCCGTGCTTCACGGACAGATCGTAGAGGCGGCGCGCGGAGTCGCGGTGCAGGTCCTCGAGCGCCCGCTCCGCCCGGGAGCGTGAGAGAAACGCTGCCTTCGTGCTGTGGAGGCGGTACCCGGCAGCAAGTCGCGTGAGCACAAGTCCTGTGCTCGTCAGGCGCAGCAGCCTCTCGGGCCAGGTAGAGAGGTCCTGGACGACGCTCTTGGACTCCGCGGCCATGCGCCCAAACGCACCTTGTGCGCCCTCAAAGGCGTCCTGGGCTGCCTTGCCTACGCTGCGTGCCTGCCAAGCCGTCTGTTCGATGGCTGCGAGCAGAGCATCGACCACCTGGAGCCACAGCTTGATCTGGCTGCGTACATCGAATCCGGGCTCAACGTGGGGCGTTCTAGGGCGTGGAGCACGTGCGGTTGTGGGAGTAGGCATAGGCGTCACCTCGTCATCTTCCGTATGACGATCTTTGTAATACAAAGAGTGACGTTCGTGCAAGCGCGTCGTACGCCGGTGTGTGCTTTTGCCCGTCGACTTTAGCGTTGAGCTGCCGAGAGCGTCTCGAGGCAGTCTTGGCAAACCCAGACGCGTGGCATTTCTGGTCGGTCGTTCATGCCCAAATAGGCGCGAGATCCGCGCTCGATAGGACAGAGACACTTGGCGCATTCCGCCTGGCGATTGAGCACCAGCTCCTGGAAGCCGTACACATGCTGGAGCGGGTGGTCTGCGGCGAGCGGCTCGACCTGCTGCGCGGGCGGCTCGGTCTGCGCGGCCTGCGGAGGTGATTCGTCTGTGATTTCAGCATCTTCCGAGCTTGTTTGAGCTTCTGAAACGTGCCGATGCGAGGTCTCTCCACGCGCGGTCGCAGCGAGGCGTGCCGCATCGCGCTTGAACGTCTGCGCCATCTCCACCGAGTCCGTCACGACTCGATCGACCTCGGTCACCACGTTGTCGACCAAGTTAAACGTGTCTTCCAACACATTTCGAATCAGATGCGATACCGAAAGTCGGCGTCTTCGCGCCTCATCCTTGAGCGTGCTCTCCAGATTCTGTGGAACACGCGTCTGAATCAGTCGGTCTTTGCGCTGCCGGTCGTTACCGTCCATGGCTACCGTCGCCTCATGTCCTGTTTATAGCGAGTCCGCGAGGAAATCGCTCGGAATCATGTAGGTCTCTCGCGCGTCCGGACTTAAACACGAAAGGCCCGCCTAAAAAAGCGGGCCGATAGACCAGACAGCAAGAAACCGCGTTTAGCGGCCCTCGGCCTGCTTGCGCGCGCGCTTACGACGGTTGCGCTCGGCCTCCGCCTGCTTCTTGCGGCGCTTCACCGAAGGCTTCATGTAGCTGCGGCGCTTCTTCAGCTCTCGCATGATGCCTTCCGAGGCCATCATGCGCTTGAGCTGCTTGATGGCCCGCTCAACACCACGCTCGCCAACCTCGACCTCGACTGGCTTACACTGAACCGGATCCGCTGCCATGAGT
>CAZEWA010000449.1:0-3415 GCA_964515685.1 uncultured Polyangiales bacterium
GGGCACAACGGCTTCGAAGAGCGTCGTGAAGATCTCCTGCAGGATCAGATCGCCGTCTAACCCTCCGTTACGCTCAAAGTTCGGGTTCTCGAACTGCAGCTCATCCTGGAACTCGCCAGCGTCGGCGCCGGGCACAGGGGGCGGAGTCGTCGCGGCATCGTCCTGTGGCCCAGATCCAGCGTCGTCGGCCGCGTCCGGTTCCCCTCGCTCGACGGGCGGCGCAGCCGTTTCGATGTCGCATTGAATCTCGAGGTCGTCACACTCCGAGCCAAGGACGATGCGTTGCCCACAGCCTGGTAAGGCGATCAGCGCCCACGCAAGCGACAACAATCGGGCCGACGCACGGCGCGTGGCGGCGAGGGCGTTGTGCCGTAGCAGGGGTGGAACAATCGCGGGCATCACGAGAAAACTTCCCTGGACTCTACCGGATAGGGTCCCGCGATGGTTGACCGAACTGAACAGGTACGTTGCCTCTCAGGGCCGAAGCCCCTTCATGACATCCGCGCGCATTGGACGACACGACCACAGTGTTGACCGTTGGGGCCAATCCGGAGCTCGGGCGGAACTTAAGACCCGGCGAAAACGTCTTCTCAAGAGGTCCGGGGCGAGCCTTCACCCTGTCGCCAGCTAGCGGCCAGCTAACGCTGCCCAGCCTAGGCCTGTGGTTTGTTGGCGTCCGAAACATGAAATGTCTCGAAATTGCAAGAAAAAATCGGATGACCGGCTGTATTAAGCCCTGACCTGGCCAGTGCGTATCTAGCGGTCCGGTTCACAATGGGACTACTTTTTTCGCGTAACGCTTTTATCCCGGTTTCGACTCACACGGGACGCCGCGCTCTTCTGTTCGAGTGCAGCTCTTTAGAAACGTGCGCACGGAGGAGTTGCGTTCGGTGGCACAATTTTTTATTTCGCGTCCGATTTTCGCTTGGGTCGTCGCGCTCCTCATATCCATCGTCGGCGTATTGGCCATCACGGGCCTTCCGATCGCGCAGTATCCGCAGGTTGCTCCACCGCAAATTGCGGTGTCTGCGACGTATCCCGGAGCGTCTGCCGAAGTACTCGAGGCATCGGTAACCTCAGTCATCGAGCAGCAGCTCAATGGTATCGATAACCTGCTGTATCTAACCTCGAAGAGCTCCTCGAGCGGACAAGCCACGATCGAGCTGTATTTTGAGCCTGGAACCGATCCCGATATCGCCCAGGTTCAGGTGCAAAATAAGGCTCAGCTCGCGGTGCCTCAGTTGCCCATGAGCGTGCAGCAGCAGGGCATCTCGGTTCGTAAGTCGGCGCGAAACTTCCTGATGATTCTCACGCTGAGCACGAGCGACGGCAGCCTCGATGAGATTGCGCTCGGCAACTTCGTGACTGCGTCGGTGCTCGATCCGATTCGTCGTACCGTCGGCGTCGGCGAAGCCACGCTCTTCGGAACCACGTACGCGATGCGCGTGTGGCTCAAACCCGAGAAGCTGCGCGCCTTCGCGCTGACGCCAAACGACGTCAACGCAGCCATCACGGCGCAAAATGCGCAGGTAGCCCTGGGCCAGCTCGGTGGGCGGCCCGCGATTGACGGTCAGCAGCTCAACGTCATCGTGCAGGGGCGAAGCACCTTGGGGTCGCCCGAGGAGTTTTCGCAGATCCTGTTGCGCGTGATGCCCGATGGCTCCCGCGTAAGGCTCGCGGACGTTGCCGATGTGGAGTTTGGCGGGGAAAACTACTCCACACAGTCGCGCATCAACGGTAAGCCGTCTGCAGGTGTGGCCATCAAGCTTGCTCCGGGGGGCAATGCGCTCGAGACCGCGGATGCCGTGCGCAAAGAACTCGACCGGCTCAGCGCGTTTTTCCCGCCCAATACGCTCATCACCTATCCGCTCGACGCGTCGGCCTTCGTGCGCATTTCCATCCAAGAGGTGGTCAAGACGCTGTTTGAAGCCATCGTGCTCGTGTTCTTGGTGATGTATCTGTTTTTGCAGAACGTGCGCGCCACGTTCATTCCCACGGTCGTGGTTCCCATCGCTTTGCTCGGCACATTCGCCTGTCTGCACGCGTTCGGGTTCTCGATCAACGTGCTCACCATGTTCGGTATGGTGCTCGCGATTGGTATCCTCGTCGATGACGCCATCGTGGTGGTGGAGAACGTCGAACGCATCATGGCGGAGGAGCATCTCGGGCCGCGCGAGGCCACGCGTAAGGCGATGCGCGAAGTCTCCGGCGCGTTGGTAGGCATCACGCTCGTACTTATCGCGGTGTTCTTGCCGATGGCGTTCTTCGGTGGGTCGGTGGGCATCATCTATCAGCAGTTTTCGCTGACCATGGTGTGCTCTCTCTCGTTGTCGATGTTCTTGGCGCTCTCGCTTACGCCCGCTCTGTGCGCGACGATGCTCAAGCCGGCCGCAGAGCACGGGCTCACGCAAAAAGGCTTTTTCGGCGCCTTTAATCGTGGGTTCACGCGCGGTACCCAAGGCTACGAAAGCTCCGTGCGCCACATTTTGCGGCGCAGCTGGGTATACGGACTCGCCTTCTGTGCGTCCGTGGTCGCACTCGGTGTCATGTACATGAGGCTTCCCTCGTCGTTCTTACCCGAGGAAGATCAGGGCTACTTTCTGACCAACGTGTCGCTGCCGGAAGGTGCGACGCACGACTTCACGTTGAAGACACTCGAAGCGGTGGAGCAGTTCTATCTCGACCAACCCGAGATCGATAACCTGATCACCGTGGCAGGCTTCAGCTACAACGGAAGCGCGCAAAACTCTGCCTTCTCGTTCATTCGCACCAAGGACTGGAGCGAGCGCGAAGGCAAGGAGCACAGCATTGCTACCTTGGTTGCGCGCGCCCGAGCGCATTTCTCGTCGATCAAGAATGCCGTCGTTTTCCCGATGAACGTGCCTGCGATTCGAGAGCTCGGAAACGCCTCAGGTTTCGACATGCAGCTGCAGGACTTGGGCGCTCGGGGGCATACAGAACTGCTCGCGGCGCGCAACCAGCTCATCGCGTTGGCTAGCAAGGACCCGCGCATCGGTTCGATCCGCGTGCAGGGTCTAGAAGATGCCGCGCAGCTCAAGCTGGACGTCGACGACGTACGTGCGAGCGCCATGGGCGTTTCGCTGTCGGAGCTCAACGAAGCGCTGACCACCGCGTTCGGCTCACGCTATGTGAACAACTACGTGAACGGCAGCCGCGTGCAGCGCGTAATCGTGCAGCTGCAGGCGCCCTATCGCATGCTGCCCGAACACCTGTTGTCGTTTACGGTGCGTAACCGCGACGGGCAGATGGTGCCGCTCTCGGCGTTTGCGTCGCTTGATTGGACCTACGGTTCGCCTCAGCTCGAGCGCTACAACGGCTTTCCTTCCGTGAATCTCATCGGCACCGCGCCGCCTGGGCGCAGCACGGGTGAGGCCATGGATGCCATCGAAGAACT
>CAZEWA010000450.1:0-3413 GCA_964515685.1 uncultured Polyangiales bacterium
TCCGCGGCTCGTGCTGGTCTTGGTCGTGGTGACCTGGTTGCCGCTGGTTGTTCTTTCCCTGGCGCAGCGTGTAACCGAGGGGCACTGGGATCCGTTGTTGGTCCGCTCCGAAGCTCACGTGCGGCTCTTGGTTTCGCTCCCGCTCTTTCTGTTCGGTGAGCTCCTATTGGAGCATCGCGTTCGTAAGCTCACGCGCTATCTCGCGCGAGGGGCATTTATCGCGAGTCCAAATCTCGGCGTGTGGCAGGCCACGATGGGTCGAGTGAGGCGGCTGCGAGATGCCCGAGCCCCCGAGTGGGGCCTTGTAGGCGCTGTATACGGCATGTCATGGCTCGCTTATATGGGCTGGCTTCCTGTCTGGGTGCTGCGTTGGCTCGCGCCGACCATCCATCAAGTGGGCAAAGGTTTTTCAGACGCGACTCCCACGGTGTGGTGGTACCTGCTTGTCAGCCAACCCCTCTTTCTCTTCGTGCTTCTGCGCTGGTTTGGTCGCTGGTTGCTCTTCACCAGCTTGATGTGGCGCCTCTCGTCCCTACAACCGCGCACTCAAGCCGGACACGCTGACTCGGTCGGTGGTCTCGGATTTTTGAACAGTCCGCTCTACGCCTTACGCTTCGTCGCTGCGGGCACGGCATTTGCGATTATGTCGGTCTGGTTGGATGAGATCACCCGCAGCAAGGCGCAGCCAGCCATCTTTGCGCACGATCTTGTGATCTTTCTGACCCTGTCGGTTCTCCTGGCTGTCCTGCCTTACACTCCGTTCACACGTTTGCTCGTGCGAGCCAGGCTGCGCGGTCGTCAGACTTACTCTGCCCTAGTGGATCACTACCTCGAGCGCTTCGAGAAACGTTGGCTGGGTCCAACCGAGAACCAGGAATCGATGCTCGGCCATCCAGACTTCTCTGGTCTCGCGGACCTTGGCACGAGCTTCAAGGTCGTCGATGACATGCGGACCTTCCTTCCGGGCAGCGACAACCTCAAGGCCCACTTGATTGCCTCGGTCGCTCCGTTCCTCATCATCGTTCTCATCTACGGCAAGTCTACGGCCGAGTTGATACGAGGTCTGGCGATGAAGTTCTTGGACGGCTGAGCTCTACACGTGGATCGAGGCCGAGATCGAGCGCCTCGGTGGCAGCTGTGCCGGTCAAGCCGCGAATCCCCCTGTGGGCGGCGTTATGTACCACGTTTGGGCTAACCCAGCGCATGCAAAGGCAATGCGCTATTTCGTCACGCCGGACGGCCGGTGGCCTCGGCAGGCAGCACTGCTCGAAGACGACGCGGATGATGCGTTCGTCATGGGTCGCGCAGCAAACTGTCCCGCAGACTGAGGGGCGATGCAGACGGCTCGCTCACGGGACACGGACCTCGTCCACTACATCGAGCTCTTCAGCTTGATCGCACCGACAGCACGCGATGAGTGCGAGGCGCCCGCTACGTTACGTGAACGAATCGGTAGATGGAAGGGGAGCGCACTTCCGCGCCAAGCACGTCGACGGGTGCAGCACTGCCAGCCGCTGCGGCCCCAGCGAGGCCGACGGACGGGCAACGCGGTCCTTGTCGACATGCGCCCGCACGCTGCCCTTCAAAAGCGACTCGGACGCGGGAAGGGGCGATAAAGCAGGAGCCAGGAGCTGCAGCACAGAGGAAACACAACGCTTTGTAATCACATTGATTTTTAGCGCGCCTTCGCACAAAACATTGGTGGTTGTAGGCAGGTGTGCAGCGTCAGCGCGGGGCTGGACTACGCCCATGTTCAGGCATATGCTGTCCCTAGCCGTGGAAAACATCGAGCAAACCGTGATCACAGAAGCCGAGATTCGCTCCCAGCAAGAAGAGCTGGCGACGCGGAAGGGGCTGACCGTGAGCGAGCTGTACGCTCGCCTGGACGCGGGTTCCTTCAGGGGAACGATCCTCGAGTCCAAGCTGAGTATGCTTCGATTCATGCTCGGGGACGATTCGCCCGCAGCTGCAGCAGAGTGACGCTGTCTTCGCATGGCGATCACAGGGCGCACGCCTGACGAATGTTTCGATCGATTCGTGGAGCACGTAGGGCCGTTGGTAAGCAGCATGCTGCCTACCAAGTCCCCGATGAGGTGTCCTCGGCCGGCAAAAGGCTTGCCTCAAGACCGTCGCGTGCTGGCGTTCGCAAACAGCCAGCATGACGATGCTGTGCCACTCAAAACGCGCTTCGGAACGGCCTACCTGTACCTGATGCAGGAGCTGCTTGCCGAACAGCAGGCGGACAGCGAATACCGCCTACGAACCGTCGCCTATACCTACAAGCTGTTCGCCGAATCTCCAACACTCGAAGGGGATGCCGTCATCCGGTGGGAGTACGTTTCGGCGGCGTTTGGACACTCAGGACCGTGTCGCCATCATGTGCAGTTCGGCAAGATGTTGCCGGAAGTCCCATTCGGAACCGGCTCCTTCAATCTCACCCGCTTTCACATGCCCACGGGCTGGGTGCTGATGGAAGAGGTCTTTCGATTTCTGGTGTACGAGTTCGACGTTAAGCCGCCGTGCGGGACTCGATGGCCTGACGTGCTGCGAGACTCAGAGAAAGCATTTTTCCAGGGATTCACGGACAAAGGCGCAAGCGGCCACTCGAAGTAGGGGACTTTCCGCTATTTCAAAGCAGGTGCGCGCCGGGTTATTCGCTTCGTACGCCGGGCACGAGCCGCACATATCGCTCCATGCTGCGCCGATTCACTTCATCAGCTTCGGCAGGTCGGTAGCCAATAACGCCTCGGCGCCCTCCTCTCGCGTCCCGTGCGTACGAGCAATGCCGCGTTCTCCAGTCCGAATCTGTTGTGGGCCGTCCTCTAGGTTCGCATTGGGTGCGGGCAGCGCCTGTAGCGCGTTCGACTCCACAAAATTGCCGACAACTTGGGCATCTCTCGCGGCGAGCTCCCACTCGGCTTCCGTGGGCAAGCGTGCGCCTAGAAAATGAGCGATGGCCTCGGCTTCGTAGTAGCTGACGTGCATCACGGGCTCGGCGTCGGATACTTGGCGCAAACCGTCGAAGCCAAACCTGTGCAGGGTTCCGTCCGAATCCTCGCGCAGATACAGCGGCGCACAAATGTTGTGCGTGTTCCAATGGGCTCCCTCGGAGAGCCAGAGCGAGGCCCGCTCGTAGTCGCCCTCGGCCTTGAAGGCTTTCCATTCGCCCACGGTCACCAGACGTTGTGCGAGCTCATAGGGCTCGATCCACACGTGATGGCGAGGCTCTTCGTTGTGTCGAAACGAAAGCTCGTCTGGGCCTGGCGGAGAACCTTGCACAATCTGCTCTTACGCAACCCCTGTGCCGAACGACGGGAGGTGGGTCTGGCTGTGGAACCGGTGTCACTTCTGGTCGGGTTCAGTGAACCCCGTTGAACACGACCATTTTCTCCTGGAGCATATCGCGCAGCGTG
>CAZEWA010000451.1:0-1194 GCA_964515685.1 uncultured Polyangiales bacterium
GATCGCTCGACGCACAGTCGGACGCACCCAGGTTCTCGCATCGGCAACCTGCGAGTAGCGCAAGGAGCGGGAGAAATCCGGCCAGCAAGTTCGTCACCCGTGAGTCGGCCATTCGATCTCTCCTGCTCTCTTCCCGGATCTTCAGAAGCGATGTTACTCGACGATGAAGGGCTGCGTCACGTCAATTTGGTCCCACGCGAGGGCGCAGCTCGAACCCCCCAGGCGCGCGACAATCCTGGCCACCAGAGACCACGAGCCGTGGAGGCTGATGTCGTCAAGCTGGGACGCGTCGAGCAGCCAGGTGTTCCCAGACCCAAGGTAAACTTCGCCGGGGCCCGTCGTTCGCTGAAGGAGCCAGACGACCTCGTAATCCGGCGCGGTTCCTGAAACAAGGTCCACGTCTGCAGTCACCAGTCGGTCCACGCTATCCAGGTCTTCACCCGACGTCATGCCCGTAATGGTGAGTGTCATTTTCGCAATGTCGTTGCTCACGATCTCGACCGTCACCGCGCCCTGTTTACTGGAGCCAATTCCGTCGTCAAGTTCCGCCTGGATCCTATAGCTTGAAAACGCATTGGCGTTGGAGAGCGAGCGTGTAGAGCCATTGCCGGTGCCGAGCGACAGCCCCGCGTTACCGGTCCAGTTGAACATAGGAGGCGGCGCACCGATGGACATGTCCCGTGCAAGGAGCTTAACTCCTGCGCGGGCGTCCGCCTCGCGGATGCAAGCGCCCGAAGGCGGCTCGACCACCTTGATGTCGTCGGGCTCGCGCCGCGTGACATCGACCGCATCACTAGCGCTGCCGTACTGCACTGCAAGCTCCTGGGTGCCGACCAATGGAATGTAGGCGTTCAGGTAGTTGCCCTGGCCAACTGGGACCCCGTCAATGGTCCAGTACGCCGTCTGGGAGGCACCCCAGTCGCTGACCGCAGCCTGCGCCGTGAGCTTTTCATCGTAGTCGTAGTACCCGCCTGTGAGCGGATCGATGATACACACCGCAGGCGGTGCATTGGCAGCCTCGAGTGCCTTTTTCACCACGCACGATGCGTCAATGGCGCGGTTCACTTGAGCGCACGACTTGAGGGTGCTCACGATGGTGTTGCGGTATCGGAGCTTGCGGTCGGCCGCACCATCTCGCTCGCGCCATGTAGGGTTGGCGGCCATTGCCATCGCGGCAATCGCTGCCACATGCGG
>CAZEWA010000451.1:1294-3407 GCA_964515685.1 uncultured Polyangiales bacterium
GTGACGGACTTAAAGTAACGTCCCGACAAGATGAGCGATTGCCACGCCTCGGGTACTTTGGTCAGGGAGAGTTCTGGATTTGAAAACATATTCAGAGGCCCTGGACCGGTGCCTGGAGGGGCGCGGTCCTCTGTCCGGCCGCTCATGATGCGAGGCTCGTTATAGCAGGGGGAAAGTGCCGGCTTACCGTCGTTAAGCAGATCAACATCCACGTCGAAACCGAGCTGACGCGCCTCGACCCACGTCGCGAACAGCCGGGCACCGAGCAGATCGGCGAAGGTCACATCCATCCCTGCGAACTCGGGCTCTACCGTGCCGAGATCGACCTTGAGCGAGCCGGGGTACGCCATCTTGTTGGGATCGAGCCGGATGCCTACCACGTTCTGCAGGTCGTCCTCTGGCTCACTCGGGAAATCGATGGTCTCCACCACCGTGCCTCCGTAGCGGGCGTTGAAGGCCGCGAGCACCGTCGGGTCGCTGGTCTCGAGAATGAGCTGGTTGGCAACGAACTCAATGGTGTCGTCGCCGATCTTCACGATCGACCAGGGATCCTGGACATTGTCCTCGGGATCGGGTCTGGTCCCTGGAGTACCGAGTCCGGCATCGACACGGAAGCCTGACTCCTCACAGACGTAGCCGCGTAGAGAGTTGCAGGCGATGGGATCCCAATCGCTGCCCATGGAGGGGTTCTTGGTGCCGCAGCTACCGCTGAAGAGATACTCCGGCGTACCGAGGAACCAACTCGAGTAGACCCCGCTCGGCGTGGCGCCGCTGTTGAACAAGACTTGCTGAGTCGCAAGCCAAGTCCACTTGCCTGTGGTGCCGATCTCTCGTGCTCCAATCCAGTCGGCAATCACGTTTCCGTGCAAGGCGACGAAATCGTCCTCGGCCTGCCCCTCGATGGCGACTAGGTCCATGCTGGATGCCTGGCAGTTCGCGCGGGCTACATCGTAGGTGACCAGATCGCGACAGAAGAAGTACGTCTTGCCCTCGAATGTATGCGCATTGCAGTTGGCTGAGGGCGAGCACTCGGAGACGCTGCCGCAATGGCCTGCGCCGTCACAGCTATCGTTGTCGCTGCACAGACCGTCGTCACAGGCAGTGCCGACTTGTTGAGGCGCAGACGGACATCCGCAGTCACCCGGACGGGCATGGGTGGCGTCGAGCGGACACAGGTCTATGCAATCGGCGATACCGTCCCGGTCGGTGTCGATCTCGAGCACGTCGCACCCGCACTGCCCGACTGGGTTTTCGCTGGGTCGTCAGGACAGGCGTCGCCGACACTCTCGCACACCCAGTTAGTCCCCCCAATGCACAAGGTGTCGTTCCAAGCGGCGCCCTTATCGATGAGCAGGCAGTCTTCGTCCAACTGATTGTTAGGCTCGCCAGGGTTCCAGTCGACGAAGTAGCCCGAAGTCGCCACGCCGCCCTGGTAGAATGTGTCGTCCCCGACGGTCCACTTCCAGGTTCCTTCAGTTGTGTCTTGGCCGCCTATCCAACTGTTTCCGGACAAGTTCTTCTGTACAAACGAGTTCTCGCTGCCTGAGTCGATGCGCGCAAGGTCCAGGCCTTGACCCTGACAGTATGTACGTGCGCTCCACCAGTCCTTTGCCCCTGCGCAGAAGAGATACCTGTGTCCGTCATAGTATTCTTCGGTGCAACTTGGAGGCGGGATCGTAGCCTGCGTAAGAGACTGAAGCTCCGGCTCTTCGCCTGCAGGTGGACCGCCGTCGGAAACACAGGCCGTAGCCAATATCGCGAGAGCTGAAAACACAAACACGACATAGCTGCGCATGTCTCCTCCTTGGTAAGGAGTTGACTATGGAGTTCCGTCGCGAACACAGTCAATCCCAAAGTAGGGGTGATAGAGGCGGGCTTCGAAGGCACCGCGAGTGCGGACGTCAATCCAGCTTGCAGTGGTTCATCAGCTGCACACGCTAACCTGACACTCTGCGCAACGATGCTTGTGCGAGTGTCTTGGATAGCAGACAGGGCCAACACGGACAGCCTTTCCCGACGCTCGTCCGGTCAGATCTCTGGACGAGTTTGCCGAACGGGACTTCCCCGTCCGACCGGGAGCGGATACGGTCTGTGCAGACTATGGGCTGGTCTG
>CAZEWA010000452.1:0-3347 GCA_964515685.1 uncultured Polyangiales bacterium
CGCCGATTTCGAAGCCGTTGAGCACGAGATCGTAGCGGTAGCAGAGCACCTTGCCGGGATCCTTCTCGATCAGGTCGACGTACTCGTCGAGCGGACGCGTGAAGGGATGGTGCGCGGCAGCCCAGCGCTTGGCCTGGTCGTCGTACTCGAACAGCGGCGGATCGATGATCCACAGGAAGTTGAAGTCGTTGTCCTTGGTGCCGCTGTCGGGGATGAGCCCGAGCTTCTTGGCGAGATGCACGCGCAGGTTGGCCATCACCGTGTGCACCATTTCGGCCTTGCCGAACTGGAAGAACAAAAGCTCGCCTTCCTTGGCGCCCGTCGCTTCGTTCACAGCCACGCGGAACGCATCGCTAACGCTCTTGGCGAGCGGGCTCTGCACCCATGTGCCGTTCTCACCGAGCTTGGCGCGTGCCAGACCGCCCGCACCCATCGACTTCACGTAGCGCTCGAGCTCGTCGAGATCTTTGCGCGACAGGTTGGCCTCGGCCGGAACGACCAATGCCTTCACGATTTCCTCGGGCAGATCCTTGCGGTAGTCGCCCGACTTGAACTTCTTGGCGATGGGCTCGAGCATCGGAATGCCGCCACCATCGTGCTCGACCGTGAGCTCGGTGAGCTCGATGTGCTCGATGCCAAAGCGCAGGTCCGGCTTGTCGTTGCCGTACTTGCTCATGCTCTCGGCGTAGGTCATGCGCGGGAAGGTGCCGCTCGTGTAGCGCTCCTTCAGATCGATGCCGAGGATCTCCTTCCACACGCGGAAGATGTAGCCTTCCATGACCGTGAAGAGATCATCTTGGTTGATGAAGCTCATCTCGACGTCGAGCTGGGTGAACTCGGGCTGGCGGTCGAGGCGCAGATCTTCGTCGCGGAAGCAGCGCACGATCTGGAAGTAGCGGTCGTAGCCGGCCACCATCAACAACTGCTTGAAGAGCTGCGGGCTCTCGGCGAGCGCGTAGAAGCTGCCGTGATGAATGCGCGAGGGCACCAGGAAGTTACGCGCCCCACCGGGCGTGTACTTCACCATGAAGGGCGTCTCGACTTCGACGAACTCGTTTTCGCCTGCGAAGTAGCCGCGCGTTACCTGATTCAGCTTGGAGCGCGTGAGGATGTTCTTCTGCAGCTTGGGCCGACGCAGATCGAGATAGCGGTACTCGAGCCGCTTCTCTTCGTTGGTCGTGATGTTGTCGGCGATCTCGAAAGGCGGCGTAAGCGACTTGTTGAACACGGTCGCTTCGAGGCCAATGACCTCGACCGCACCCGTCGGCAGGTTGGGATTCGCGTTGCCACCGCGGGAGCGGACCTTGCCGCGCACGCCGAGTACCCATTCGGAGCGCGCCTGCTCGGCCAGCTTGAATGCCTCGGCGTCGCCCTCGACGGGGTCGAACACGAGCTGGGTTACGCCCTCTCGGTCACGCAGATCGATGAAGATACAGCCGCCGTGATCGCGACGATTTTGCACCCAGCCAAAGAGCACGACCTCGCGATCCAGATCGCTACCGCGTAGGGCTCCGCAGGAATGGGTTCGCTTGAGCTCGTCTATGAATCGCGCCACGGGCCGCACCTTCCTTTATGGGGCCTCGTGTGTACCTTCGAGACCTGCCCCAAGCAACCCGACAGATCGGGGGCACAGTCCCGAAAGTGCAACGTTTTTAGCGGCATCCCGGCCGGACTCGCCTGAGCCTGGTCCCGCGCACCTCGCACTAACCCGAATCGGACTAGGTGCGGGGCGTTCGCCCTCTGCGCTCAGCCGAGCGTGCGCTCAGCCGTCCGCCCGGCGCCGGTGGACGCCGGACGTAAGCACGGAAGTGGATGCGGGCGAAGTCTTTAGCTCCACACGGCTTGCTCTGCCTTGAATACGCGGGAAATACAGCGAAACCTCTGCACCTCGCCCGAGCCCACTCTGGACCGAGGCAAAGCCCCCCGATTCTTCCGCTATCTCACGCGCATTCGACAAACCAAGCCCCGTGCCCCTTCCTGGCTCCTTGGTCGTAAAAAACGGTTCGAAAATGTGCGGCAAAACCTCGGGCGCTATGCCCATGCCTGAGTCGCGCACGCGCACGGCGACATACGCACGGGCAGGCGGACTACCCGGGTTCGCTTGCGCCACGGACGCGCTCGCGACCGGCCGATCGTCGACACGAACGCTCACAGCCTCGGCTATCAGGTGGAGTTCACCCCCCGACGGCATGGCGTCGCGGGCGTTGAGCACCAGGTTCAAGATCGCCTGCTGCAGCTTGAGCGCATCCACTTCGACCAAAAGTTCCTCAGCGAGCGCCCCACCCCGAAGCACCTCGATCGAACCCGGAATCAGCCTCGAGATGGCACCCTGCGTCGTTTCAAGCAGCGCACGCACGTCGACAGCGCAGGGTGTATCGGAAGCCCGTCGCGTAAAGGTCAGAAGCTGCTTGGTCAGCACCGCCCCTTGCTCAGCCGCCGCCACTACATGCTCGGCAAGTTCAGTCGCTGGATGATCCGGACCTAACCGGGCTCGCATCAACTCCCCGTAGCTCAGGATGACCGACAGCGTGTTGTTGAAGTCGTGGGCGATGCCTACGGCAAAATGTCCAACAACTTCGAGGCGTTGCAAGTGATGGCTGCCATCCGCGCCCTGAGCACCGAGCCCGGACGCAGGGGTCGGCGCGGGCACATGGAGCACACTCGGGGAGCCTGACTCTGTGGCCGCTGCGATCTGCGAAGGCGCGCGGCCCGGCTCAAATTGCGGCCTAGCCAGCTGGGTATGGGTCGCCCGCACCCTGGCACGCAAAACCCACGCTGCCTGTAAGCCCAGGAGCACGATCGTCCCCGACGCCAGCCAAGCCAGTGCGGCCGGCACAGGGCGCTCGCCGTGCCCGACCGCAAGCAGCAAAGCTAGCGCCGTAGCAGCGGAAAAGACCCAGGTTACGAGCGCAAGCCACCCCAGCCCTCGAGCGTTTTCACTGACGATCACCGAGGTTGGCGACGCATCTGGAACGACAGCCTCAGTCCGTGTTGATGGGGTTCCCAGTTCCACAGCGGTGACGCCGATGCTAACCCAAATTGATCAAACCAGGTTACCGACCCGCGTCAGTGTAAAGCGAATTGCCCGTAGCTCTGAAGGGGTGAATCGCTCAGAGGAGGCCAAAAGGGCGACTTCCCCCTACTTATCGCCTCGCCGGGGGGGCGCGACCGAACCCGAATCGGGAATCAAATGATCCGAAGGCGTCCGTAGAGTTGCCTTTTTGCTGATGGTCTTGCGACAATCGAGGCGCCTTTGTCTGGACGGAGACAAACTGGCCATCCGCGTGTGTTCGCGGACGACGGGGAGAGAAAGTTCGATGGCGGATACGCTCACCTGCCCGATGTGC
>CAZEWA010000453.1:0-3333 GCA_964515685.1 uncultured Polyangiales bacterium
AGGCCGACGGTGATGAGCCAGGCGGCCAGGAGCCAAAATGCTGCCGCTCCTACGTACCACCCTGCGTTTCGTCGATTGCCCGTGTTTTCCAAGGATTGCCCGTCTCGGACCTCTTCTAGGTGTCTGGATGGTCCATGTCAACTCAGGGGACCAGCTTGTACCCTAATCCGTACACGGTGAGAATATGACGGGGCTGGGCCGGCTCCACTTCGATTTTTTTGCGCAGCTTCACGACAAAGTTGTCCACCGTACGGTTGGTGGGGTTTGCGTCGACCCCCCACACCTTGCGCAGGATTTCGTCTCGGGACACGGGCTGCCCCTTGCGTTCGAACAGCAATTTCAGCAGCTCGACTTCGTAAAACGAGAGCTGCTCATCGCTGCCCGCACGGGAAAGGATGTGGGTCTGGGGGTCGATTTCGCAGTCGCCCACGCTGAACGGGGCCTCGGACCCGCTATTGCGGGCGGTGCGCCGGAAGATCGCGCGGATGCGTGCGACGAGCTCTCCGACGGAGAATGGCTTGGTCACGTAGTCGTCCGCGCCGGCATCGAGGCCGCGAATCTTGTCGGCTTCTTGGCTTCGGGCGGTGAGCATGAGGATGGGCGTCCGGGGGTCGTCTCGCCGCAGGTGCTCGCAGACCTGGTATCCGTTTAGGTCGGGCAACATCAGGTCGAGGATGATGCAGTCGGGGGGATTGCGTTTCGCCTGCTCTAGGGCGTCGGCGCCGCGTGCCGCATGGACGACGCGAAAGCCTTCGAACTCCAGGGCATCGACCAAGCCGAGCGCGAGGCTCGGGTCGTCTTCGACCAGCAGGATAGTCTTCGGAGGCTGGCTCATGATTTTGTGGAGGGTACACCGTCGTTCGGGGTGTTCAACGTCGGCTCGACGCTAGCGCTCGCGCGCCGATCCGTGCGGCCACGCGCGACCGACAGGCTGACGACGGCCCCGCCACCCGCGGCATTTTCGACCCAGGCTCTCCCTCCGTGGGCGTCTGCGATGTGCTTGACCAGCGAAAGTCCGATGCCGGAGCCGCGAATCTGCTGGCCGCTATGACGCACTCGGTAGAAGCGGTCGAAGACGCGCCGCGCTTCTTCACGCGGGATGCCGGGTCCCCGGTCTCGCACCTGGATCCAGATCTCGCGGGGCTTTGCGGCCAACGTCACATCGATGGTCGTGCCCTCACCGTACTTGACGGCATTGTCGAGCAGGTTGACCACAGCCAGCAGGATAGCCTGAGGATCGACGGAAACGTGGGGAAGTCCGTCGGGCACGTGCACGTGCAGTTCGATGTTCTCGAGGCGCGGACGCACGGTATCGACACCGCGCTGCACGATTTCGCCCAGATCGACTTCTTCGCGGGTGTAGCTCTGCTTGCCGCGTTCAAGGGCCGCGAAGTCTAGGACGTTCTCGATCAGTGCGCTCAGGCGCTCGGACTCGCGACTTATCATCTCGAGGTACTGCCGCTGCTTTTGCGCGGAGGCGACGCGACCTGTGGTGAGCAGCTCCGCGAACATGCGCACGACCGAGAGCGGGGTCTTCAGCTCGTGGGAAACGTTGGCGATGAAGTCGCTCTTGAGCGCGTTCAGCCGGCGTTCTTGCAACGATGCGTAGAGGAGGAAGATGACCGCAGCAATGAGGATTAAAACCGAGGAAGTCAGGAGCGCAGCCTTGTTGAACTCGCGCTGCCTTGCTTGTTGTTCGAGCAGCGGAGCATCCTTGGGTGCAAGCTGCAGGCGCCAGCGATACAGAGTGGTCGGAAAGCGCTTGCCAACCAAGTAGTCAGCCACTTTCGACAGACTGTCGCCATAGACACGCTTCGATTCATCATCGACGACATTGAAGTAGGCGCGCGCTTCTTCGTTGACGAAGAGCCGCGGAAATTCTTCCCGCACGATGTAGCCGGTGTCGTGGTGGGCGATCACGAAAAAGGGCATGTTTTCGTGCGTCACGACCATGTACGAGAGCAGGTAGCTCACGCCGTTGATCTGGGTGTGCAAATGCCGAAGCTGCCGCACCGCTAGCTCGGCGAAAGAAGGCGAGAGCTCAGGTAATAGGTGCTTCTTGAACAGCCTGAGGAAGGCGCGCTGCTCCTCAGGCGTCGCTGTGGCTGCGTAGTCCACAATCTCGAAATGCTCGCTGAGGATGAGCACAGAGCGCACGCTGGGCGATACGCGTTCGGCGAGCGGTAACCAACGGGTGTGGAGCCCTTCGGGATCGCTCACGTCGACCAAATGGAAGACTGCATTGTCACGCGAGATGATCTGTTGCTCGATGCGGTCGACCTTTTCTTCGACGAGCAACAGCGTGCTGTGAGCGATGGAGCTCGCGCCCAGCTCCTCGAAGCGCGAAGCCGTGTCCCAGGTGTAGTAACTCAGTACGCCTGCGGCCGCGATGATCAGCGGGAGCAGAACGATGTATGGGAGCTCGGGTCGCCACTTCGGCACGTCGGCAGCCTACCACGTGGGGGAAATGGCGCTTGAAGTGCGCACGGGCAGGCAGGCGGCTAGGGGCAGGGCCTGTTGCAGGTCTGAATGCCATTGAGGCAGGTGAGGCCTATGCCTTCGCACGCCATTTTGCAATGGTCCGCGCTGTTGCAGCGCACGAGGCAAGCTGCCTCCTGTTTGCAGACGATGCCGGTGCAGTCAGCAGCTCCGCGACAGTCGATGTCGCACGCTGCCTGAGGCGCACAAGTGAGGTCGCAGCTGACGGCGCCACGACAATCGACCTGACAGGAGGACGCGGTCTCGCACCACGCACTGCACGCGCGCTCCCGGGAGCCGCTGCACAAAAGGGAGCACGATGAGCTATAGGCGCAGATCAGATCACAGTTTTCGGCGGCGCCACAATCGACCCGACACGCCGTACCTGGAACGCACCGCGCCTCACATTGCTCGGATTTTCCGCAGTTTAGGTCGCACGACTTTTCTTCCGCTCCACATTCGAGAGAGCAGTCGTTCTTGGTGCAAGTTTCTGAGGTGGATGCGTCGATAGGCGGAATGCTGGCGTCGTTTCCGCCTTCAAGGGCTGTTTCGCTCGCGTCGGTTGGAAGGGCGCCGTCGAGTGCGTCGTCGTCTGAGGGCGAGGAGCCATCGGGAGCTGCGGCGTCTGGCCATGCTCCAGGTGTGCTTGCGTCGTCACCGAGATCGGGCCCACGAATTTCGGCGTCTAGGGAATCGTCATCGGCTGCGCCATCCCGCGGGAGCGCTAGCGACGGATCCAGTTGTGCGTCGTAACCGAAAAGAAAGCAGCCGGACAGCAACGTACCTAGGGCGAGCACGAATCCGTAGACCTGCACTGTCCAAGAATACATGACGTTGACATGTGCGCGCAGCGGG
>CAZEWA010000454.1:0-3306 GCA_964515685.1 uncultured Polyangiales bacterium
GCTGTTCACGCCCTCGGCTCGAGCGTGCACTTGCTCCGCTATGGCTGAAGACGCATCCATAGAACTCTCGGAGACCGACATCGTCTTCGTGGGGACCGTGGTCGAGATACGGGACACAGGTGAGCACTCACTTGTCACCCTCGCGGTTGAACACAGTTTTCAGGCTGCAGAAGAAGGGGCTATTCAAGTTCGCACGGGCTTGGACGAGGCGGACTGCGGTTACCCTTTTGAGCCCGACGAGACCTATCTGGTCTTTGCCTATCAGGGGGAGGAGGGCGCGAGGCCTGCGGTATTTAGCTGTGGCAGAACGCGCGAAATCTCGCTCGCCGCCGGTACGCTCGCCGCACTCGAGGCGGCCGTACGGGCTGAAGGCTCTGAAGGGGTAACCGGTGAGGCGGCGCCTTCCAGCGACGAGGCCGCCGAAAGCGACGGCGCAAGTGAGTCGCAGGTCAGTCAGGCTGTCCCTTCAAGCGCAGACCTGCATGCTGCGCCCCGTCCGCCTAAGCCGGGCAAAGGCAAGGCTAAGGGCTGTGGGGTCGCATCCGGCCATGCGGGAGACTCGTCTCTCGTCGTGATGCTCGGCTTGCTGGGCGCGGCATTCGTGAGGGCACGCCAGCGTTCGTGACGCAAGATGCCAGCATGACTCCACGAGCGTGCCGTGCGGGAAGCGCGGTCGTCCGGTATAAAGCGCTCGCATGACTGAAACCTCGCTTCGTACCTCCATCGGTGATTTCGCGCTGCGCGAGTATCGTCTTTCACTCGGAGGCAAGAGTTGGTCATTCTTGCACACGGGCGCTGTGGTCACGATGGAGCAAGAGCAGGCTTACCTTACGCGCAGCGAGGACGTACGCTTGCCCTACGGGGCCATGCTGTGGCCGGCATCGCTGGCACTCGCTCACGAACTCGTGGCCCGCGCCGAGCAGCTACCTGGTAAGCGCGTATTGGAGCTGGGCGCGGGTACAGGGATCCCGGGCATCGTGGCTGAGTCACTCGGAGCCACGGTGCTTCAGGTGGACCGCAGCGAGGTCGCTCTGCATTTGTGTACCGTCAACGCGCAGCGCAACGGCACAAAAAGCCTCGAAGCCAGGGCCGCAGAGTGGGAGACCTTCCACAGCGATACGCCCTTCGACCTCATCCTCGGCGCCGACGTGCTGTACGTGACGAGCATGCACGACCGCTTGCGCGAGCTGTGCGATCAGTATCTCGCGCCCGGAGGTACTGTGTTGTTCTCGGATCCGTTTCGCGCGCAGAGCTTGCCCATGCTCGAGGCCATGGAACAGCAAGGCTATCGGGTCTCGCTCGCCAAGTGGTCGATCTCTGTGGAGAGTGGTCAGCGCAACATCGCCGTCTACGAGGCAACGCGCAGCTGACGCAGGAAGGCGTAGCTTACGCTGCGTTGCAGCGTCGTGTCGCCGAGCGCGCTGTCCGTAATGACCGGCGCGTTTCTAGCGCGGCCAGGCTGTGGGCTTACGTAGAGGTGCTGAATGCTGCTTTCGTTCGTCCGAAGACGGGTGCTGGGCGGTGCCGTGTAAGCAATTCAACTCAAGGTGGAGAAAGCGTCATGTCTCTAAAGCCGCTAGCCGACCAAGTCATCGTTCTCACTGGCGCCTCGAGCGGAATAGGTCTCGCCACTGCGCGTCTGGCCGCAAAATACGGAGCCAAACTTGTACTTGGCGCACGCAGTGGGGACGTCCTGGCGAAGCTCACCCAGGAGATCAACATCGCCGGAGGCACGGCGGTGCACGTCGTGGCGGACGTGTCCGAGACGGCTGACCTCGAGCGATTGGCAGCGACCGCGCTCGGTAAGTTTGGAGAGATCAACACCTGGATCAACAACGCCGGCGTGTCGATCTATGGTCAGCTGACTGACGTGAGCGAGGAAGACAGCCGTCGTTTGTTCGACGTAAACTTCTGGGGCGTGGTGAATGGCTCGCTTATCGCGCTGCGCTCTTTCGGGCCTAGCGGTGGTGTGCTGATCAACATCGGCAGCGAAGTGTCGGACGCTGTGATTCCCCTGCAGGGCATGTATTCCGCCTCCAAGCATGCGGTGAAGGGCTTCACGGACGCCCTGCGCATCGAGGTGGAGCGCGTGGAGAAGAAGCCGATTGCGATAACGCTCATTCAACCGACCGCTGTGAATACCCCTTACCCTCAGCATGCCAGAAACTACATGGCGAAGGAGCCCAAGCTACCTGACCCCAAGATTGAGCCCGAGCAAGTTGCCGAAGCCATTCTCAAGGCAGCCACGCAGCACACGCGCGATGTCCGAGTGGGCTTGATGGCGCGCATCAACACCTCCCTGTTCAGGCTTTTTCCAAGAGTCGCAGATGTGCTCGCTGCAAAACAGAACGACAGACAGCACTACGAAAGTGCCCCGAGCGATCCTCTAGGCACCTTGTACAAGCCAGGCAACAGCGGCCACGCACACGAGCGCAGGCATACGCCTCAGAATTGAGCATGTTGGCTCGCAAGGAGCACTTCGACTGAGAGGCGTCGGCGAGATCGCCTCCGACTTGAACGTTCTGCGAGCCTGTGCCTGTTACCTGCAGGTCACAAGCAGGTGGTTTGTCTCGACCTTGCACGTGCTTCCCACATAGCGTCTCCGTCGCCGCCGGAGAGAGATAGCGAACGTGGGTCATTTGCACCTGAATGCTTTGCGTAAAAGATCTAGCGTGCGTTGGCTGCGTCTAGAGAGAGCACAGTATTTCGTACGGCGCCTGATGAGAGGGAAAGATGATCAAGAACGTTTGGTGTGCCCCCATGCTGCTCGCGGCCTTCGGCTGCGCCCACCCATCGCAAGCAGGCAACCAGAAGCCCGAGGAGGGGGCTCCCATCGCCTGCACGCAAATCGGCTGCATCGATGGGCTCTTCGTGGAGCTCAAGAGTCCGAACGCGGCCTGGGCAGCCGGGAGCTACACCCTCGACCTGAAGTTAGGCGAGCAAGTGCATGCTTGTCCGTTCGTGCTGCCCCGCGATTTGCCCCAGCCCGGCCACGTGGGCCAGGTAGAGTGCACGCCCACCACGGGCGCCGCTGGCGAGCCCGTACAGGCGATGATCAACCAGGAGGCCGTCTGCACCGAGCAGGTCACAGAAAACGCCGTGAGCAGCACCTGCGAGCCCGTGCCCGACCGCTACGCGATTCAACTCAGCATTCCGGGTACGCCCAGCTCGGTCACGCTCGACCTCAAGCGTGACGGCGTCAGCCTCATCGCGCGCACCTACGAGCCTGAGTATCGAGAGTCGCGTCCCAACGGCCCGCAGTGTCAGCCTCTGTGCCGGCAGGGGAGGCTGGAGGAGAACTTGTAG
>CAZEWA010000455.1:0-3284 GCA_964515685.1 uncultured Polyangiales bacterium
GCGGACGACGGGGAGAGAAAGTTCGATGGCGGATACGCTCACCTGCCCGATGTGCGGCTTCGAGAACCAGGCTGGGGTCACCCGGTGTGTGTCCTGCGGTGCCAAGATGGAAGCCTTCGGAGCAGGCGAATACACAGAAGAGGAAGCGCTCTCGCGGCGCTTCGAACAGGAAAACTTCGAGTGGAAGTGGGCAGGCATCGCCTGTGGGATCTACCTAGCCCTGCAGCTCGTGGTGCTCGTCGTCCTGCCGCTCGTCATCAGTTCGTACGATCCTCAAGGGCTGGCAGGGCTTGGGCTCAGCGTGCTTATTTGGTTCATCGGAGGCATCGTGATGGGCTTTGTATCGCCCGGAAAGACCTTCCTCGAACCAGCAGTGGGCGCGGCGCTCGCGGCGATTCCAACCATCGCCTACTTGCGAGCCATCACGCCCGAGGGGTTTGAGCCCTCTCTGCTCGCTTACATCGTCACCGGCATGATGGGCATCATGATCTCGCTGTTCGGCGCCTTCATCGGCGAGCGCGTACAGATGGGCTCAGGCAAGCCCGCCTGACGTCACGCGCTCGAGCCTAGGTCCACATGGGGCGGCCTGGGCAGGGACGCGTGACCTGCCGCCACATACACAGCGCGTGATCTCGCATGGGCCACTAGCCCGTGCGTGCGGCGCTTTCGGTGAGCCGCAGCGATTGCAGGCGCTTTTCGTGGTCGAAGATCTGGCAGGTGACCATCAGCTCATCGGCCCCGGTCTGCTCGACGAAGGCCTCGAGGCCTCGCCGTACCGTGTCCTCGGAGCCCACCACCGAGCAGCGCAGTGTGCTCTGCAACAGGGCGCGCGAGGCCGGGTCGAGGCGCACATCGAGATCCCGAACCGGGGCGGGCAAGGCTCTCGGATTGCCGGTCCGCAGCGCCAAGAAGACTTGTTCGAGCGAGCTAAACAAAAAGCGCGCCTCCTCATCCGTATCGGCGGCAATCACGTTGAGCCCGAGCATCACGTAGGGCTTGGCTTGCGAATTCGAGGGACGAAAACGCGCGCGATACAGCGCCACGGCGTCTTTGAGCTGATCGGGCGCAAAGTGCGAGGCGAATGCGTAAGGCAGGCCGAGTTCCGCCGCGAGTTGTGCGCCAAACAGGCTCGAGCCCAGGATCCAGAGCGGCACATTCGCGCCCGCGCCCGGCACTGCGCGCACCGGATACTCGTCGCGAAAAAAGCCCATCAGCTCGCGCACGTCGTCAGGGAACGCGCGGGCACTGTCGAAGCTCTTGCGCAGCGCGCGCTGGGCGATGATATCGGAGCCGGGTGCACGGCCGAGGCCCAAGTCGATGCGGCCCGGAAACAGCGCCTCTAGGGTGCCGAACTGCTCGGCTATCACGTAGGGAACGTGATTCGGCAGCATGATGCCGCCCGCTCCCACACGAATGCGCGACGTGCCGCCCGCGATGTGCGCGATGACCACCGAGGTTGCAGCGCTCGCCACGCCCGGAAAGTTGTGGTGTTCAGCGAGCCAAAATCGCTTGAAATTGAGGGATTCAGCCAGACGCGCCAGGGAGAGAGAGTTGGCGAGTGCTTGAGAGACATCGCCACCTTCGACGATGGGCGCAAGATCGAGCACGGATAGCGGAACCATTAGAACATCGTCGCACGCCCCCATCCGAGCGTTACGGCTTTTCCGAGCTCAGACAGGAGCACCAGTGCGAAAACGCCGCTTTCCCAGGCGCAAATTCGGCCACTGCCTACTTGGCGTAAGTGCTCTCGAGATACTCGATGATGCGCTTGGACTCGAACAGGGAGGTATGGGTGTTTGGGTCTTCGAGGTAGGGCACCTGCACGCGCCCGTGCACCTCGAAAAACGCATGACGCTTGCCGCCTTTGCGCGGAATGTAAGGATTCGGCGCGAGCCTGCGCGTGGCAGGGCCGATCTCTTTCCAGTGTTCCTTACCCAGGCTGTGCAGCGTGTAAGGCAGCTCGAGCTCGCACATGCGCTCGCGCACGAGGCGAGCGTAGGGGCTCGACTCAAAGGACCACAAAAGGAGCGGCTTTTCTGGAGCCTTGGACGGGCGCGCCGACATGCCACGCAAGAGGCGTGCGGCACTCGCGACGGAGCCTACCGCGGGGCCTATCAAATTGCGTTGGTACATGGCCGGCACTTCGCGCTGCCCATAGGTGCGAAACAGATACTCCACGATATCGCGCGATTCGTAGAGCGTCGTGCCTGTATTCTCGTCGACGAGCAGCGGGAACTGCTTCTTGCCTCCGAGGCGCACGGCCTCAGGTCGAAAGCGCGTACCGTTCTTGGGGCACGGCCGAATCTCGACATCGAGATGCAGCGCAGTCAGCGCCTCGCGCACGCGACGACAGTACGGACAGGCCTCGAAGTCGTACAGCACGATGGGCCGCGACGGCTGCTTGGCCGCCTTTACCACGAGACTTCCGCGCCAGAGCTCCACGCTCGAAGTGACGAGCGAGCCTACGACCGCTGCCTGATGAAGGACGTTGTTCATACCAGTTACTCCAGAGAGGGCGGCAAGCATGGCCCGAGCCGCGCGCCCTGCAACGTACTGGCCCCTGCGCGTGTAAGGCAGAATCCGCAGCGTTCGCCCTACCCGCCTCAGTTATTCAGTGCGTAGAATTCGATGACCAACTGCACCTCGAGCGGAAACAGCACGCTGGTCTCGTCGGGTAGACCCACGACCTCTGCACGGCGCAGCTCTTTATCGATCTTGAGCCAAGGCGTCTCCCAAATGCGATTTGCCTCAAGCGAGAGCACGAGCGGAGACGAGTCCTTCGAGCGCGCGCGCACCGTAATCACGTCCCCCACCTTCACGCTGAACGAAGAGATGTCCACGCGCCGACCGTTGACGCAAATGTGCCCGTGATTGACGAACTGACGCGCAGCGGGAATGGAGCGCGCAAACCCGGCCCGAAATACGACGTTGTCGAGGCGACGCTCAAGCAGCTCGAGCAGCTTGGTTCCGGTGTTTTGTTTGCTACGCATGGCCTTGGAAAAAACCGTACGCAGCTGCCGTTCACTGACACCGTAGTTCATGCGCAGCTTTTGCTTCTCCTTGAGCCGCTTGCCGAACTCGGTCTCCTTGCGCCGACGCTGACCGTGCTGCCCCGGTGGGTACGGACGGCGCTCTGTGGTCTTGGGAGAGAGGCCCGGTAGGTCAACCCCGAGGGCGCGCATAACTCGTAGCCGGGGTCCGGTGTAGCGACTCACGTGATGCTCCTTGCGCGCGAATACCGGACCGCAAATGGCCCCAGATCACGCTCGGGCAGATGCTGACAT
>CAZEWA010000456.1:0-3276 GCA_964515685.1 uncultured Polyangiales bacterium
TCGACGAGGAAAACGCGCCCGAATCGGAGCTGTGCGGCGACCAAATCGACAACGATTGCGACGGCAAAATCGATGAAGTTCCCAATCCCAACAGTCCCGAGATCTGTGGCAACAAGATCGATGACGACTGCGACGGCAAGGTCGATGAAGGCCACGACCAAGACAACGACGGCGTAGCCTGGTGCGGTGACACGGGCACGGCCGGAGGCGGCGGGGCTGCGGATTGCGACGATTACGACCCAACTGTTGCGCCGGGCCTGCCCGAAATCTGCGACGGTCGTGACAACGACTGCGACCACCGCATCGACGAGACCTCGGATGGGGAGCTGTGCCCAAGCGGCCTAGAGTGCGTAGACCAGCGCTGCGTAGCGCCGGATTGCAGCGCGAACGGGGGCCGCGACTGCGAGCCAGGTTACCGGTGCGACCCTGAGGCTCGCCGCTGCGTAGCTATCGGCTGCACCAAGGACAGCTGTCCGCCCACGCAGTACTGCGACCAAGCCAGCGGTGAGTGCCGCACCCAGCGACGCCCCATCGGCGACGCGTGTGCCGGGCACAGCGACTGCGCTTCCGGGTCTTGCATCGAAGCCCGCGCACTCAAAATAAGCTTCGAAGCCTCCTATCTGTGCGCGAAGGCATGCTGCGCGGACTCGGACTGCGGAGGCGACGAGCGCTGCTACGCATCGGGCACAGGGGCTCGCTCCTGCCTGCCGCGTAGCCTCGTCCCCTATCCGACCGGAGGCCCGCGCCAATGTTTGGCGGACGTGCAGTGCGACCGCCGAGAAACCTGCGCGGTCGTCGAGGGGGTACGCCTGGGTTACCCCGCCGTTCCTGAGCGGAGTGACTTGGCGACTCCCGCCTGCACGACATCAGCCTTCAACGCGACTGCACTCGGCAAGGGCTGCGTTTCCGACGCTAGCTGCGCATCGAACGTGTGCATTCCAGGAGCAGGCTTCTATCCACCCAGCGTGTGCTCACGCCCATGTGGTACGTCCGCCGACTGTGAGGAGCTCAAGAACGCCGATGGCTTCTTGTCCTTCGCCTCTCGCGGCTACTGTCGCTTCGTCTCGCGCGGCCCCGGCCAGGACTACCTGCCTGTGTGCGTGCTGAACCGAGGTGAAGCCGGAAACGGAGCCTTTGGCGACCCGTGCGCGAATGGCAACGGCTGCCTCGATGGCGCCTGCGTGGGGGCTGCCGGCGAACGCCCCGGCATCTGCGCTAGCACCTGCTGCCGCGACACCGATTGCCCTCGGCTACCTGGCGGGCCGACGCTTTGCCGACCTGTAGCCTTTGGTGAGCACTTCGAGATGCGGTGCATGCCGTAGGGGCAAAACTTTCCCGTCCGGTCGCCCTGCCCACGCCACGTGTTACTAGACGTGAAGCCACTGCTACACTGGACGCGACGGCATGCTCATTTGTCCCAAATGCCGGACCACTTACTCGTCGTCTCTTGTAGGGGTCTGCTATCGCGACGGCGAGACGCTCGTCAGGCACGACGCTTTAATCGTGTCTGCGGTGGACCCGTTGCGCGGTCGGCTCATGGCCGAGAAGTACCGGGTCGGTGAGCGTGTTGGTCAGGGCGGCATGGGTACGGTCTACGAGGCACTGCAGACGGGCCTCAACCGCAGCGTCGCCATCAAAATCCTCAAACGCGAGCTCGCTTTCGATCCGGACACCGTGGCGAGGTTCCAGCGCGAAGCCAACGCCCTGAGCTTGCTGGTTCACCCGAATACGGTGCGCGTATACGACTTCGGCCAGACCGAAGACGGGCTTTTGTTTCTCGTGATGGAGCTACTCGAGGGCGAGCTCATCACTGCGAAGCTCAATCGCGATGGTGTGATGGACGTGCTCGAGTCCGTGCGCGTGGCTCAGCAAATCCTGCGTTCGCTCGCGGAAGCGCACGAGCACAACATCGTGCATCGCGACCTCAAGCCCGACAATATCTTGATCACGCATCCGCGAGGTCAACTCGAGCCCGTCGTCAAAGTACTCGACTTTGGCATTGCGAAGATTGCGGCGCCGGACCGCCCCATCGACCAGTTCGAGACGCAAGCGGGAACGGTCTTCGGCACGCCACGCTACATGTCACCGGAGCAGGCGCAGGGGACGTCACTCGATGGACGCAGCGACCTCTACAGCGTGGGCACCCTGCTCTACCTGATGCTCACCGGGCGTGCGCCATTCGTGGATGACGACGCCGTGGTCGTCATGGCCAAGCACATTCGCGAGACTCCCGACTCGCCACGCACAGCCGCACCCGACAGGCCGATTCCGAAGACGCTCGACGAGATTGTGATGCGCAGCCTGGAAAAGGATCCAGCGGCACGCTTCGCCAGTGCTGGTGAGTTCGACGCGGCGCTCGAGGCCTGCGTCTCAGAGATCCTCGCAAGCGCGAAGAAAGCCCGGAGACCTCGCTGGCAGCGCCCGTTCGTCCTCGGCGCCTGCCTTTCGCTAGCTGGCACAGCGCTGGGTCTGTGGCAGCTGGAGCAGTCTTCGTTGGTGCAGGGGCTGGCTCCCCTCAAAGCTGTGCCCTTGGGAGCGAGCGTGACCTCTGCTCCCGCACCTAGCGCGCCGCCGCCCGTCTTCACCGAAGAAGAAGAAGTCCTGGCCGAAGGCCCAGGTCCCGCCAACGTGGCGATACGCAGCGTGCCAGATGGCGCCACGGTGTTTCGCGACGGCGAACGCCTGGGGGAAACGCCGCTCAACCTGTTGGTCGATCCAGAGCGCGACCTCGTGCGAATCGAGCTGAGAAAGCCTGGCTTTCAGCCGCTGCTCGCCGAGCTCACCGCCCGCGATGGCGAGCGCTTACTCAAGCTCACCGAAGCCCCGCTTGGGCCCTCACTCCCCAACGCTCCAAAGCCTGCGTTGAGAGAGCTGTCGCGCGCAAAGCCTCGAGCCGTGCCGACCACGAGCGCGAAACCCGCGGTTCAAGCGGTCCGCGACGCGCCCGCCGCACCGAACCCCAAACCGGAAAACCCCAACCCCACCGACACGACCCCTAGGCGGCCCTACGAACGCTTCGAGTAACCTTGCAGCTGCGCACTCTGAGCGCGCACACGCATGCCTTAGAAGGTGTTCCACAGAAAGTAGCCTGGATCGGTGTCGAGGCGCCCGACATGTGGCGTGGCGAGCCCGTGAGAAGACTGCCCGTCTCTTGCGGGTTCGTCGCGCCGCACGTCGGGATGGATCGGCGTCGAGGCGGGCTACTTTCTGTGGAACACCTTCTTAGCGTAGCGTCACCACGGTCACGCGTTCGCCGCCTTCTTCGTGGCTCCCGCC
>CAZEWA010000457.1:0-3266 GCA_964515685.1 uncultured Polyangiales bacterium
AGAGCTTGCCCATTCTTCCGGTGGCAGGTGTGCAATGGACCTTCTGAAGCGAATCACACTGTGCGTGGGTGTTGCGAGTGCGGGAGCATGCGTCCCCGACCTCGATACCAACGATTCCTTGATCAAGGCGCCGACCGTGCTTGCGGTTGTGGCGGAGCCGGCAGAGCCTAAGGCAGGCATGCTGGTCAACTATCGGGCCTTGGTGGTCGATGGCAAGGGCAGCTCGGATGTCGGCAGCGTGACGTGGTTTTACTGCGAAGCGCGCAAGTCCATCGCAGAGCTTGGGCCCGTGAGCTCGGAGTGCTTCGAGCGCCGCAAGGGCAAGCTGGTTGAGATTGGGATGGGCGTCGAGGTCGAGGGCGAATTTCCGTACCAGGCGTGCTCGCTATTCGGTCCCAATCCACCTCCGCCTGACGAGACTGGTGGTGGCGCGGGGCGTGCGGCAGATCCAGACGGCACCGGCGGGTATCGCCTGCCAGTGGTACTGGGACTCTCTCCCGAGTCTGGAAAATCGCGCACGGTGCTCTATGAGCAGCGGTTTTCGTGCGGGCTCGCAGGCGTAAGCCTCGACACGTCCACCGAGTTCAATCGTCGCTATCGCCCTAACGTCAACCCGGTGATCGATTCGCTGCGCGTGAAGCGCAAAGATGGCGGTACAGAGACGCTGACGGATGGGGCAAAGCTGACGCTGGCTCGCGCAGAACGCGTGGAGCTTGAGGCGCGTTGGGCCAAGTGCGACCCGGAGCCCAGCTGCGATGCGACGTGTGCCCGGGCCGATGCGGAAGGCACGTGCCCTGAAGAATGCTCGATTCCCGTGGAGTGCACGGGGCAGGAAGACTACGTTTGGTTCGATGGCCAATCACGTCAGTTGGCCACGCGTACCGAGAGTCTCAGCCTGGCCTGGTACACCACGGCCGGGGACTACGCTGAAGAGCGCACCGGTGTGCCCGAGGACGAGCGCAAGCACAGCTCGCGCAATGATTTCACCGCGCCTGACAAAGCCGGCACGATCGCGCTGTGGGTCGTGCTGCGCGATTCGCGCGGTGGTGTCGGCTTTGTAGAGATCCCTGTGGAAGTGCGCTGAGTCGGGTATGCGCGATGGCTCGGGCAGCGCGACAACAGGAAAGTCACGCTCGTCGGGGCTGTTTTTGGCTCAAAGCGGCGCTAGCGTGCCCTTCACAGCGCTTGTGCTGCGACGGGAGTGGGCAAAACTGTGCGCAGCGGTGAACCGTAAGGTGAGCACGTGCGGTTTTCGTGTCTCCGATGCTTTTGGATCGCGGATTGCTCTGTTTGTCTGCGCGTGACGTCCCAGCGTTCACGTTCAGTGGAGGGAGGAAGCCGTGAGTCATTCATCGTTTTCTAGCGAGGTGCCGATCCTATCGGAGCCCGAGCGGCCTAAGTCACGGCTCTTTCATGCAGTGATGGTCCTTGGGGTTTGTTCTGCGCTGTTGTGGATGGCGCCTGCGTTCGTGCGTTCGCTGCGTGCACTGGTGAGCCCGGGGCACTCGGGAAGCGTTTTGCCGTCGTTGCTTGAGGTCTCGCTGACCTCTCTTGCCGTGGTGGCCCTGTTAGGGCTTTTGCTGCGCGGCTTGCGCGATGCCCGCATGCGCATGCGTTCGCTACGGAATCATCGGCGCTGGGAGGACGTGCTGCGTGAAGAGGAGCAGCGCGATGCGTCGCGGCATGCGGCTTTTGGTATGGGACCTGTGCCCAAAGGAACGGCGCGGTCGGGTCACTCTGCCCCGGTGCTGCGGCTGGTGGAGTCCACGCCTTGGCCCCTTGGAAAACCAGCTCCATCTAGGCAGAGGAAATCGTCTGCCACACAGCTCGGCTTCGCGCGCCTTACGCCTCTGCCAAACGACGAGTCAGAGCCAAGGAGAGGCGCAGACGCTCAGGTTTATGAGCCGCGCTACGCCACACCCTATCCGTTCTCTGTCTGGAGCTTTCACGACAATCTGCCCGATCCCATCTGGGAGTCTGAGCATCTAGCCAAGCGGCCCTGGCTCTGGATGATGGCTGTGCTCGTCGTGCTCTCGTCGACGCTCGCGTTCGTCACGCTGCGGCGCCTCCTGTAGGAGTAGCGAAGGGCGCGTGCAAGTCGACTGGTGCGCGACATGAGCGGGGGTACGCTTCGCCACCTAGCGCGCAAATGCGCGTTGGTGGAGACGCTACCTCATGAACAAGAGCATTTGTAGTGCAGGCATTTGGGCCCTGTTTTCCTTAGCCATCGGCTGTGCACCGTGCAAGGGCGGCCAGCCTGCGGGCGAGGTGGCTTCTGCCACGGGCGCCGAGAACGTGGCCGAAAAGGTGGTCCCGGCGATGAAGATCCAGAGCGAAGAAGTCGTCTATCTCAGCGGGGCCACCGAGCTTCGTGGTTTTCTGGCCTACCCGGCTGACGTGACGGGCAAGCGGCCGGGCGTGCTCGTCGCCCACGAATGGTGGGGACTCAATGACTACGTCCGCTCGCGTGCGTTGAAGCTCGCCGAGCTTGGCTACGTTGCGCTAGCAGTTGACATGTACGGGGAAGGTAAGGTTGCGGAACATCCGGCAGACGCCGAGAAGTTCATGATGTCGGTGATGGGAAACAAGGAGGAGGGCAGGCGCCGCATCGAAGCAGGTAAAGCCTTCCTTGCACAGAGCCCCCACACTGATCCTACGAAGATTGCAGCCATCGGATATTGCATGGGCGGTGCGCTCGCGCTCAACATGGCGCGCGCCGGGGATGACCTTGCGCTGGTCGGTGTGTTTCACGGGAACCTGAGTACAAGCGCACCGCTGCAGCAAGGCGTCTTCAAGGGTAAGATCTTTGTGGCCCACGGTGGCTCCGATCCATTCGTGCCTGAAGCACAGCTGATCGCGTTCAAGCAAGAGATGGAAAACGCGGGTGTAGACTTCGAGCTGGCCGTGTATCCCGAAGTCAAGCATGGCTTTACCAATCCTGGTGCGAGCGAGCTCGGTGAGCGTTTTCAGATTCCACTCGCTTACGACAAAGCCGCGGATGAAGACTCCTGGAGCCGCTTGATAGCGCTTCTCGCAGCCGTCTGGAACTGAGGCTCGGAGCTGCAAATCGGAGCTGCAGGCGGAGCGTGCCCGCGAGTGCGCCGGGAGGTGGGCCTCCCTGTACCGGTCACCATGCGCTATCACTCCGTCGTCATAGGGGTGATTTTGTAAGGCTCTGTTTCTAAATTTATCTAATTTTATAAATAAAGTCGAAGGCTTGTGCAGTTCGCGTGGTGGTGTTACGCATCTGCGTCCATATCGTGCGC
>CAZEWA010000458.1:0-3263 GCA_964515685.1 uncultured Polyangiales bacterium
CTCGCAGGCGTGCCCATATCGATCTGCGTTGGCGCATCCCAACCTCTGGCGCTCGTGAAGCGACTGCTCCACACGTTGCCCCCGCCTCCCGTACTCGTCGTCCCCGCCTGCGACCACACCGCCAGCGCGTTTCCGGCGCGGTCCGCGACGACGCGCACAGTGCCGGCCCTGATGGCGCTCGTCCCTACCAAGGTCGACGTGCCCCAGCCCGAGCCCACTTCAAAGCGGTTCGTCCATATCGGCGTGTTTCCGCCGTCGCTCTGCGACCAGAGCACGGTCGCATTTCCAGCCCCATCCATCGCCACGGCCGGGCTATTCGTAGAACCTCCTCCGCTCTCGATCAGCACAGCCTTGCTCCAGGCGCGCGCCCGGCACTCACCATCGCCCGTGGGCACCTGCCCCGAGCCACACACGTCGCCGGGCTCTTCACTCGGGTTACCACCGTCGAATCCCATGCCTGCGTCATCGCGCCCGGGACCATCGCCCGGATGAGCGGGCTGCATGATCACCTTCCCGCCCTCAGCCTTTGCGTTCACCTCCGGTACCTCGCCGACGTCAATGCCGGGTGCGAGTCGGATCGTCACGACGTCGCGCGCTCCGTCTTTGAATCCAACCTCCGCAGACGCTGCGCCCAGCACCGCTCCATCCTTGAGTCCCCAGGCACGCAGCGAGAAGCGCCGCTTGGCGTCGCCTGCGCGAGGCTGCACCACGAACTCGATGGGCCAGCTCTCGCGCTCGAACTCGATGACCAGCGTGTTGATCGCGACGCGCACGGCGCTGGCGTCGCGCGCGCCATCCTCCGCGTCGATGGAGAGAAAGACCTCAGTACCCTGACTAACTTCGGAGCTACATGCGGCAGAGAGTCCGCACAGGAGTAAGGTCAGTGCCCAGAGCTTCTTCCGCATCAGTGCCACGACAGCGCCTCCACGCGGACACCGGTGTTCGGCTCGCGTAGGCGCTCTTCACTCGATCTCCCCGCCAAGACGCCCGCCGTGACACCGATCACGGCGACAGCGGCGAGCGTGGTCCCCGCGATCCACCAACGACGTTTGCGTCGACTCCGATCGTCGTCCTGATCAGCGGGTTTCGTGACGCCCGCACCTGTACCCATATGGTGCGCGCTCACACTCGGGCCCACTGAGCGCGAGTCGATGGCTTGCTTGAGTGCCGCCACACGCGCGCGAACTTCAGCCGCGCGCTCGGCATTCGGATCGAATGCCAGATAAGCCTCGAACGCCTCGAGCGCTTCACCGTCGCGGCGCAGACGGTCGTAGGCGAGCCCCAGATTGTACTGGAGCTGGGGCTTCTGGCTGAGCTCGTAGGAGCGCTGAAAATGCGTGAGCGCAGCCTCGTACTGGCCTTCATCGTAGGCGGCCTTGCCTGCTTCGAAGGACGTCCGAGCTTGCTCGTCCACCGAGCTCGGCTGGGCCGCGAGAGGGGAAGACGGGAGCCAGAGCAGCGTCACTAGGATCAAGGACGCCAACCGATACGTCGCCTGCTTCACAGCCGAGATGTCGCCAAGGGAGGAGGACCGGGCGTCAATAAAACGCATAGATCTACCCATAATGGAGGAGGCTCTCACGTCACGTCAACTGCACTGATGTGATGCCCTGAATCATTCCTGAAATGAGCCACTCCCCCGAGACTCTGGCCCATGGCGGCGACCGTTGGACAACGGGGGATTGGGGCGAGAATCCGAGTATTTAGGAAGGCGGCCGGGCTGACCCAAAGCGAGCTCGCGGAGGCCGTTCACGTGGAGCCCGAGTCGATCAATCGCATCGAGAATGCGAAGCTGAATCCGTCGCGGCAAACGCTGCAATCCGTGGCCCTGGCGCTGGGCGTGAAGCTTTCCGATCTATTGAACGAAGACGCTCCCGTACAGGTGCCCAAGCCTTATCTCACGCCAGCGCGCCGCCGCTTGCTGCGGCTGGCGGACAATCTCACCGACGACCAGATCGAGACCCTCACCAAGTCCATGGAGACGCTGCTGCGACTCGGCCGAGAACGGCCTAAACGGCCGAAGCAGCGGCAATCGTAGAGGCGTAGTCCCCTAACCACCGCTCACCGGCGAGCCCTGCGCAGGGCTCAGCTCGGGTAGTTCAGAGCATCTTCTCAGCGAGTCCGAGCACGTGCTCGCCCGTGAAGCCGAAGTGCTCCGCAAGCTTCTTGAAGTTTGCCGACGCTCCGAAGCTACGCATGCCGTGGAACTTGTCGCCCTGGCGCATGACGCGCGCCAGGCCGTGCTCGACTCCAGCTTCCACGCACAGGCGCTTGGCATTGCCGAGTACCTCGAGCTGATAGGCTTCGTCTTGCGCCAAGAACAGCTCCACGCAGGGCAACGACACCACGCGAACGCGGCGTCCCTTCTGCTGCAGCGCCTTGGCGGCTTCAATCGAGATGCCGACCTCGGAGCCAGTCGCGACCAACACGAGCTCAGGCTCGCCATCGCACGCGAGAGCTACATAGCCGCCGAGACGTGCCTTCTGCTCCACGCCGTCGATTTCGAGCGTCGGTACAGTCTGCCGCGTGAGGGCAAGGGCCACCGGGCCATCGCTACGCGTCAGAGCTGCGTGCCACGCAGCTGCGGTTTCGCGCGGGTCGGCCGGACGCCACAGCTGCAGGTTCGGAATCGCGCGCAGCGATGCGACCTGCTCCACCGGCTGGTGGGTCGGTCCGTCCTCACCCACGAACAAAGAGTCGTGCGTGAAGATGAACGTGACTGGCTGCTCCATGAGCGCCGCCAAGCGTATTGCGGGCCGCATGTAATCGCTGAAGACCATGAAGGTCGCGACGTAGGGCCGGATGCCGCCGTGGAGCGAGAGACCGTTCGCAATCGCTCCCATGCCGTGCTCACGCACGCCGAAAGCCAAGTTACGGCCGGAGAAGTCGCTGGCGGAGACAAGCTTCTCGCCGTTGATGTTGGTGCCGTTCGAGCCCGCAAGGTCTGCCGAACCACCGATGAGCGAGGGCACGCCCTTGGCGACTGCATTGATGACCTTGCCGGAAGACTGACGCGTGGCCATGGGCTTGTCGGCGCGGAAATCAGGCAACAGCGCCTCGACGTCCTCGGGCAGCTTGCTCTCCACCATGCGCCGCCAAAGCTCGCGCTTCTCACCGTTCTCGAGTGCCGCTTGCTTGCGGGCTTCCCAGGCCTTCTGGGCTGCCTCACCGCGCTGCACAACGCTCGCGAACGCCGTGTAGGCTTCGCTCGGCAGCTCGAATGGCGGCAGGGTCCAGCCGAGATTCGCGCGGGTCTCATCGAC
>CAZEWA010000459.1:0-3259 GCA_964515685.1 uncultured Polyangiales bacterium
CTGCTCATCGAGCACTTTCTCGCGAAGTACAACGGCCGCTTTGGAACGCAGTTTCGTGGGGTGACACCCGAAGCGCTCAAGCTTTTGTCGCGCTACGCCTTTCCGGGGAACGTGCGTGAGCTCGAGAACATGATCGAGCGGGCCGTGGTGTTGTCAGAGGGCGACATGATCCGGGCGGAGGACTTGCCCGAGCGTCTGTCTGAGCGGCATGACCCGGTGGCGTTGACGCTGGCAAGTGGTGAGCTCTCGATCAAGCGCACGAGTCGTGCGATCGAGGAGACATTGATCCGCAAAGCACTCGCGCGGACGAATGGAAACCGTACGGCCGCCGCGAAGTTGCTCGAGATAAGTCACAGGGCGCTGCTCTACAAGATCAAGGAATACGAGATCAGCTCGTCTTGAGCAGATGCTGTCTGGTAGACTGCCTTGAATGGGGGTTCCTTGACGTTTTCAAGCGAGTCCTGCGGCGATGTGCCGCGTGTGGTGGTGGTCGACGATGACCCGCTCGTGCTGGCGGTGACACGTCGTGTGCTTGCGCGGCGTGGCTACGAGGCTGTGTGCTACGACCATGCACGTTTGGCGGTGTGCGAGATCCTGCGCGAAAGGCCCTTCGCGGTCGTCGCAGATTTGCACATGCCGGATCTAAACGGCGTGGCTTTCCTGCGGCTTGTGCACGGTCTTTCTCCAGAAAGCCTGCGCATCCTCTACACAGGAGAGGCGCAGTTTGGAACTGCCGACGCTGCGAGTGTGCCTTCTTGGATCGATGCTGTGGTCACGAAGGCAGAAGGGTACGCGCAGCTGCCGCAGGCGTTGCAGTTCGGACGCGCACGTGAATGTGGAGAGTCCATCGACGCCCGCTCGCTTGCGCTCAGCTTGGTTTCTGCGCTCTCTGTGCCGAGGGTAGAGACCTTGGATCACGTGTTGCGCCTTTCCTATGGTGCGCTGAAGCTCGGCGTGCTGGCGGGGCTCGGCCACCAGGCGTTATGGGCTCTCGAGCTTGGGGCACTGCTGCACGATGTGGGCATGGCGCAGGTGCCGGAGTCGCTGGTCAGTTGCCCGCGGCAGTTCGAGCCACACGAATGGGAGATCGTGCGCTGCCATCCGGCCTTCGGTGCGAGCGCAGTGCGGCGTTCGCCACAGTTTGCCTGTGCGTTGCCGGTGGTCCTCTATCATCACGAGCGCTTCGACGGCCATGGCTACCCGCATGGTTTGTCCGAGGCGGGCATCCCTCTTGCTGCGCGCTTGCTGTCCGTAGTGGACACCTTCGAGGCGCTGACCCACGATCGGCCTCACATGCTGGCGTGTAGCGAAAGCGATGCGCGTGCTGCCATCGTAAAAGCCAGTGGAACGCAGCTAGACCCTTATGCCGTCGAGTTATTTATGGCCGTTTCGCCCGAGGAATGGCGTCGTCCAGGGACCCCCGCGCGGCCTGTCGTCGAAGTTTAGGCGCGCGCGCAGCGCCTGCAGATGGAGTGCCGTACTCGCTGGGTTTTGCGTCGCCGTTTGTGTGTCGCGCAGCGAGGCGGAGGCTGACGAACAGCAGGGCGAGGTCTCGCGTGGGGAGCGCGGTTTGTTCTCGCCGAGCGCTGAGGCTCCCGCCGTAGTGGATGCGGGCGGACACTTTGCCTTCGAAGTGCAAACCGCGTCTGCACTCACACCGCCGCCTGGCGTGCAGGAGCCGCGTGCATACCGAAACTTTTCGGTCGCACTCTGCGCGCTCGGTGTCCCCTTTGGTTCAGCGCCTGAGCAGATGTGTTTTGCCTTGGCGATTCAAAACCTGCGCCCGCTCGGAAGTCACTCCTTGGCCTACCGGGTCGAGGTCTTTGTGCCGCACTGGGTCGCCGACGGCTTCTACACGCTGCGGGTACGGTTTCCTGGGGGCAGTGCCGAGGTGATGCGCGGCGTGAGGGTGGGGGAGACGACGCAAGGTGAGCTGCTGGGCAGTTGCGCTGTCGAGGCGCGCTCCGTTGGGGCGAGCCTAAGGCTGAGCTTGGCAGGTTGTGACGTGCCCAGCACAGCGCGGGTGCATGTGGCGTTCTCCGAGGGCGTCGCGTCGGATGCGCCGTTTACCGCGTATCCGCGCGCGGGCGAGGACGGCGGGCTGGCAACGGGCGCGGTCCTGCGCGTGCCGCTCTTGCCGGGGCAACAGTTGCAGCTTACGCAGAAGCCAGCCAGGCCCGAGGCGCAGCGCGCGATCGCGGTGCGGCCACCTCAGGCTGGGTCGCTGGGAGCCCTGACGATCCTAGGCCCCTCGCGTTCGGCAGAGCAGGTGTATTGGGTATTGTCGCCCTGGGAAAGTGCCCTGGGCCCCCGCGCCACGCTGCGGCTGGTGGGGCCCCGCGCGGCACGGGTGACGGCTGTGGTGGTTCACACCGACGGGGCCACCGAGCGCGTGACCGAGGATGTATCGGCGCTCGGGTATCGCCGTGGTTTGGGGGGCTGCGGGGTCGGGGTGGTGCCTTCTGGCCCCCTCTGGCCCATCCTGGGTTTGCTCTTTATGGCAGTTTCGCGAAAACTCGGCCGGCGCGCGCCCGGGCGGGGCTAAGGTTTTGGGAATAGCCGCGCCGACGAGTGAGTTAGGCGGAGGACGAACATGCGAGCAAAAAGTATTCTGATCACGGCTTTGCTAGCGCTGACAGCCTGCGCACGGGACGTGATCCCCAATACCGATGTCGAGGATTCGCCGGAAGCGCGCGATGTCATCAAGTTCGTCGAGCGTTATCGCGCTGCGGTGAGCGAGCGCAACGTGAGCAGGCTCGTCTCCATGGCCGCCCCCGATTACTTCGACGACATGGGCACGCCACAGGGCGACGACGACGTCGACCGTGAGGGCCTCGAAGAGCGGCTGAAGGCGACCTTTGGCCCGGACTTGCTCGCGGTTCACTACGACATTCGCTACCGCGACGTGGTGTTTTTGCCCACGAAGACCTTGGTGGATTTCACCTACATTGGGCGCTTCCGTATCAACACCGCCGACGGAACGCGCTGGGAGCGCAGGTTGTCGGACAACCGCATGGTGCTGACCAAGACGGAAGACGGAAAGTACATGATCGCAGCGGGCATGTGAGCCCGCGCGTCGCGCGCTTGGGCGCTCTAGGGCCCAGGGCGCATGGTTCGTTGCGCTGTGTCCGCAATAAATAGCGTCGTATTTCAACGACTTCACGGTAAACTGTGTGGCTCGGAGCGTGTGAGTCGCGCGCCGCAGGGGCCATGAGCGAGAGCTCGGACGCGAAAAAGCAGCTTGGACGCATCCTGCTCC
>CAZEWA010000460.1:0-3251 GCA_964515685.1 uncultured Polyangiales bacterium
AGCCGGTCAGCGCTTGAGCTTCGTGACCAGCTCGACCTGCGAATGCACGCCGAGCTTACGGAAGATCGATTTCAGGTGGTTGCGCACCGTGTGGAGGCTGATGTGGAGATTTGTGGCGACGCCAGTGACGCTGCCCTCCCCCAACAGGGTTTCCACGATCTCGCGCTCACGCTTGCTCAACTGATCGAGCGTGATTTCGGGACCGCCCACATCGAGACCGCCACCGCCGCCAGTGGACAGCCCCTCCATCCGCTGCAGGTGCTCGATGCCCGCCCCAGCGACACGCATCAGGTCTTGCTGAAGCTTGCCGCGAGACTGGCGGATAAGCGCCTCTCGGATGACCGCATCCAACGTCGCCGGCGAGCAGGGCTTCGTCAAGAAGCGGAAAATTTCCCCTTCGTTGATAGCCCGCACAGCTGCATCGAGCTGTGGATCACCCGTCAGCAGAATTCGCACAATGTAGGGGTATTCCTTCGCGATCTGGGCGAGCAGCTCAACGCCGCGCATCCCAGGCATCCATTCGTCGGAAACCACTACTTGAACGTCTTCGCGCTCGAGCACCTTAAGGGCTTCCGCCGCGGAGCGAGCAGTCAGCACTTCGTAAGGAGCATCTGCGAGAGCCGCCGCGAGCGCGAGCGCAGCCTCGTCGTCGTCCACCAACAGGACCCGGAACCTCATCGTCACCTCAAACTAGGATACTTTCAGAAGGCGCGCGAAGAAGGTGGTCAGCGAGTGCTGCGGCTCTCCGCACGGAAGCTACACAAAGCTCAGCATAACAACATATGGTGGGGCTACGGCCCGGGCAAATACATGTTGCTAAGAAAGCACGTACGAAGGTCGTTGACACAACCATGACTCTCGAGACAATCCCCAGCGCTGTGCCCGAACATCCCACATCGAATACATCGTGCGATTCAGGGCAAGACGTGCTCGCTAACCTGCTGCGAGCCTACGACTGTCTTTGGTCAGAGCTCAGCAAGTTTTTCCAGCGTTTCGACCTGACGCCTCAGCAATACAACGTGCTGAAAGCGCTTGAATCCTGCGGGGGTGGTGTGGCCTGTCAGGCCATCGCGGAGAAGCTTCTGAACCGCGTTCCAGATATCACGAGATTGCTCGATCGGCTGGAACAAGCGGGATTTATCCGTCGCGAGCGCTGCTGCGATGACCGCCGCGTCGTGCGCACTTATTTGACGGATACGGGCCGAGCCAAGGTCGAGGAAGTCCGAGGACCGCTCGACGAAGCTCTCAAGACCCGTTTCGGGCATATGAGCCGCGAGGAGTTGAGCACGCTCAACCGGCTTTTGCTCTCCCTCAGAGCGCCAGAGTGTGCAGCAGCGAGAAGTGCTTTCACCCAGGACAGCCCGCAAGTCACCGTCGAGGAGTGAGCCTTAACGAGCGAAGGTGGGCACTCTAACGAGATCGCCCACCCCCATGAAAATCGCTGTCACGCCCCTAGAAAGCGGCTTACTCCGCGGGCTCTATGGCGGTTGTTGCCGCCAGCTCTGCATCTGCCGAGGCCGGACGAGCCTTGCCGCGACCTTCATCGAGCACCCACTGCGGCGGTTTGCGGAGGTCCCAAACCAGACCCACCTTGGCCAATGCGCACAGGATGTAATAGCTCATGTCGATTTCCCACCAGTAAAAGCCCTGGTTTGCAGTGCTCTGGTAGTGGTGATGGTTGTTGTGCCATCCCTCGCCCATGGTGAGCAGCGCCAAAAACCAGTTATTGCGGGAGTCGTCAGTCGTCTGGTAGCGACGATTTCCGAACACGTGGGACAGCGAGTTGATGGTGAACGTCCCGTGCCACAGGAGCACCGTAGACATCACTGCGCCCCAGTAAATGCCCCACCAACCGAGCGTGAGCGCAAGCACGACGACGTACAGCGTCACCGGCACGAAGTGGTACTTATTGAGCCAAACAAGCTCCGGGTACTTCGCAAAGTCGCGGATCAAGTCGTAGCGGGTGTCGTTGTGCTTCCTGCGAACGATCCAGCCCACATGCGATTCCCAAAGCCCTTGCTCGCGCGGCGAGTGGAGGTCATCGGCCTGGTCGGAAAACTTGTGATGGTGCCGATGATGCCCCGCCCACCAGAGAGCCCCCTTCTGGACGCTCATGCCGCCCAACAAGGCGATGACGAACTGGAACCAGCGCGAAGTCTTGTACGAGCGGTGCGAAAAGTACCGGTGGTACACGCCGGTAACGAAAAACATACGCGCGTAGTACAGGGCTATCGCAAGGCCAAAGCCACTCCAGGAGAAGCCGTACACGAACAGGCCGTACACAGCGCCGATATGAGCGGCCCAGAACGGCCAGGCTTGCAGATGGAAGTAGCTGCCAAGAAAGCCTGGCTGCTTTTGGGTCTCGGAGGCGTGCATGCCTATGGAGTAGCAAAGCCGTCCTAAAAGCAGTGTCACGGTTGTGTCATGCGCCTGGCAGGCCGAAGCCGACGCTTCCGAGCACGCGCGAAACCGTGACCGACCACCAAAGCTACGGGCAGGTCACACGTGCAATCTTGACGCGATTTTCTGTCGTTGTCGTAGCATCCTCGCCCGACAGGGTCTCTGGATCGCTCCAAACCACGAGCAAACGCCCATCGAGCGCGACATGAGCTTCAAGTCCAGAAGCCGTGCTCGAGGTGGGCGTCACGAGACGCGTCCGCCCGACGTTCCCCATTTCATCGAGGAAGATCGCCTGGATGCTGCCTTGGTTGTTCGAACGCGAAACCTGACGAAAGACCAATGCGTAGCCGGTCGAATAGGCCGTCAGGGCGAGCTCGCGCGCCTCGAGGTCGCCGACCGTGATGGACAGCTCTCGACCTAGCTCGCCCTGCGCAGACAGCGTGCGAAACCGAATCTGTTGGCTGTCGCCCGAGAGAACGGTGTAGGCGATAGCCCCGCCCTCTTCTCGCCGCGCGATGGACAAGCTGGGCGTGCTGCCAAGGGTATTGGAGAGTGTGGTGATCTCTCCGACCGCTTTCCCGTCCGCGTCTAGCCACTGCAGATAACTGCCGAGTTTGTCACGGGCATCGCTCGCCCAGGCGAGAGCGCCGAAAACCTTTGCACCGGGTGCCCCGCCTAGCTCCGACAGCGCGAGCCGCTGGGGATGAAAACCGGCCTCTTCTTCGACCACAGAAATCGCCGCGCTACCTCCGAGCTCGGCCACGCGGATCTCCGCGGGCGGAGTCAGGGGCGGAGGAAACGGCTGCGCAAGCGGAGTCAGCGTGTAGGCCACCCAGGGCTTGCTTTGAAAC
>CAZEWA010000461.1:0-3228 GCA_964515685.1 uncultured Polyangiales bacterium
TCCGCCTCGGCGACCGAGCTGTAGTCGAGTAGAGCCGCCGTGTAGACCTCGTCGGCATAGGCGCCGAAAGCGTCGTCCAGGGCCGCGGCGTAGGTCGCCTCGATGTTCTCAGCCGCCGCTTGGCTGGGGCTGGGCGCCGTCGCTTGCGACAACGAGCAACCACCGAACACACTGGACAACGAAAGGACCCACACGTGGGCAAGCTTGCTCATAGATCGGTTCCTCCACAAAGGCAGGGAGCGGAACCGGGCCGGCTTCGGTGACCCTTCAAACCATGGGCGTTTTGCCTTTAGGTCAGGAGTTTTGCGTCCGCGCCTTTCGTACGCGGTTGCCTTTGTCGACCGGCTCCCTCGAGCTGCTTCATTAATTCTCGGCGAAATCGGCAGCGAAAGACAACGAAAATCGTTGCTCACACCTCGCGAGAAACGTGGTGATCTTTCGTACGGTTTAAACGGCGAAAGCGCGGATTGCTCCGCGCTTTCAGCTGAACCATCGGTGGTTATACGACTCAGAAGTGCATGGTGGAGCCGATACCAAAGAAGTCGGCGCTCATTTGGTAGTGACCGTTGCCGATGTAGCTGCGGCCCAGCTCGGAGGGCGGGCGGATCGCGGTGGGCTGTGCGATCTCGCTGTTGCGGATGGTGCGGTCGGGCATGAAGATGTGACCGTAGACGAGGTCGAGGTCGAATACGCTGCCGACGTGCAGGGTCAGGCCCATGCCGAGCACGAGCTTGTTGGCGTCGAGCGTCAGCGGGGTGAGTGCCTTGTCCTTGAGCGCGGTCGTGTCGTACGACATGCCACCACGAATGGTGATGTCCATGTCTTCGAGGAAGTACTCGAAGCCACCGCGGAAGCTGTAGGCGTCACTCATATCGCGCTGGATATTGATGTTGCCTACCTCGTAGTCGCCGATGCCGACGACGTTGCGGATGAACATGCCTTTGGTGGAGGCCGTGATCGCATCCTGACGAGACCACTGCTCGTACACAGCTGCGACCTCGATACGGAGCTCTTCGATGGGCCTGACCTCGATACCGAGGCGCGCGATGAGCGGGAAGGGGACCTTGAGGCGGCCCTTGTCGCCCTCGATGCGCGAGTCGTTGAAGATGGCGGCGGCCGGCAGCGTGACGTCGTAGTTGGCGCGGCCGTTGATGCTCCAGGGTGACTGCACCGAAGCACCAAACTTCACTGGACCCGTTTCGTAGGTAATACCGGCCCCGAGCATGACGGTGGCGAAGAACGGCATCGTGATGACTGCGGTGGCGTCGTACGACGGATCTTCTGGATGCGCGCAGACGAAGCCGTCGCATGCGCTGAGTGCCGTGGCGGCCTTGAAGCGGCCCGCGATAACCGCGGCCGAGAGACCGATCGAGAGGCCTTCGACACCGTGCCAAGCAAGGCCTGCGGCGAAGTTCGCAAAGATGCTGCCCTTGAGCGAGTACAGCGAGTAACGCTGTGGCGCGGGGGCGCCGTTCACCTGATCGGGCCAGGTGTAGAGAGACAGGCTCGGCACGTAGATTGCCATGCCGAAGTCCCAGTCCTCGGTATCGAAGTCGTTAGTGATGCCGAACAACGGGATCGGCAGGTACGCGACATCGAGGTCGACGGGGCTCAGGGTTTGGTCACCCGCAAAGCGGGTGTAGGTACTGCGGAGCAGCGTGAGATTGCCTTCCATGCGGAAGCTCTCGCCTGAGCCTTTGAGACCCGCGGGGTTGATCCACAGAGATTCGGCGCCCTCGGCGCCCGCCACGAACGCGCCGCCGCGACCTAGGGTGCGAACGCCGCGCTCCATCAGATAGAAACCGCTGGCCTGGGCAGTCTGAGGCAACAAGCTCGTTACCGCGCAAGACAGCAGCGCGAGGACAAGAAAGAAAAGGGGGCGCATCACGGGTCCTGGAGGTTGCTAGCGGGAGTGGGGGCGGGCGTGTTGTCGACTTTGACTTTGCGGTTTTTGACCACGTCGAAGAGGCGCTCGAGACCGTTCGACTTGTCTGTCATGAACGCGTGGGCGCTCTTCGAGACGTTCGCAAAGTCCGCGCGGACGAGCGGAGCAGAAGCAGGCATTTCAGGCGCCGTGCGTTCCACCTCGCTGATCACGTCGATCAGATTTTCGAGCGGGGACTTGCCGTCGATGGTGACGACCAGGTTCTTGAGCACGCGCGAGAGCGTGCTCGGGCGGCGCAGGTGAAGCAGCAGGGTTTGGTTGAGCAGCTCTACCGAGCGCCGCAGGATGCCGTCGTTGGCAGAGAAGGCGTTGCCTCCCTGATTTACGGCCTTGCTCACGCCGGGAGCCACAGCCTCGCTTGCGAGGTGCAGGAGCGGCGCGATGCGCTTGGTGTCTTCGAGCAGCTGGAACAGGTCCGCAGCGGCTACGACGGTGGTGCGGAACCCTTCCGGATTCTTGTTCTCGTCTACGAGGTGCACCACGAGGCGCATGAGCTCGCGACCGGCTGCCGGCTCGTCCCACGACTTGTCGAGCAAGTGCAAGATGCCCGCGATGAGAGGAGTGTCGAAGAAGGTGACCGAGCGCGCCGCAAGGCCCGCAGCCCACTCGTCAACGTCGCCGGCTTCCTGGTGCGCCTTGATGCGCTCTTGAAGGAAGTCGAGGGTCCGAAGGAACACGGCGTAGCCAACGCGATCCTTGAGGCGCTTCTTGCCGCCCGCGTCTTCCACGGTGAGGAAGAGGTCTACGATTTCGCTGCGCGCCTCGTGCCAAGCCTCCTGCTTTGCACTGTGCTCGGTTGCCGCGAAGTTCGTGTCGATGCGCTTGAGGCCATCGAGGATGAGGTAGAGCGGCGAGACGTATCCGACTTCGTCGCCCACGTTGGTGACGGCGGTGGCGAGCGCAGCGGGCGAGCCATCGCGCTTGATGCGCGGCGCGCTGTTGGCGCGGTACTCGAGTGTGGGGTCTGCCTTCACCAATACGTTGGCGAATTCGGCGAGGATGGTCAGGCCTTTCTTGCCGTCGATCGTGACCGTATCGAGTGCCTTCGCAGCGAGGGCGAGAGAGTTGATGAATTTGAGTTCGCCGAACACGCGCGCCAGCAAGACCTCGTAGCTGCGGATGTCGGTCTGGTGCGAGAAGAACTTCCCGTTGGGGTCTGCACTCTGGGTGCAGGTAGTCCAGTTCGTTGCAGTGGGGGCTTCGCAGGGCTCTGCGCGCCGTGAGCCCCAGTGCATGTGGAACACGTTCAGTAGATCGGCGAACATGTAGCCGTCGGGCAGCGT
>CAZEWA010000462.1:0-1327 GCA_964515685.1 uncultured Polyangiales bacterium
GCCTAAACTCGCGCGAATTCGTACACTTGGAGGAGTGGCCGAGTGGTCTAAGGCACCGGTTTTGAAAACCGGCGTGGTGGTAACGCTACCAGGGGTTCGAATCCCTTCTCCTCCGCCAGTTTTTCCGCGCTTCGAGCGTCGTATCGCCCGGCCGCCACAGATAAGCTGCTGCAAATCGGCAAGCCGGCACACCCCTTGGCGCCGAGCGCGGGCGCTTCCAACGCAGTCGCGGCGGCGGCAACTCCGCCGCAACAGCCCTTAGCTAGGCCATGTGGCAGCCGATGCACTCCAGATAGGCGACCATCGTCGTCTCGGAGGCAAATGCGCCTTCCTCGTAGTTGCTCGGCTGCAAAAACAACTCTTCCCCGGTAGCGTTTTCGCGCTTGCTGCGGTGCAGTTCCATCACGAGCCAAGGTCCCACCGCAGGCACGCGCGTGAGCAGCCCCTGCACGCGAACGCCGCCGTCAGACAGCACGCGCTTCACCGTCCCCAGGGCCTCCGTGGCTCGAAGCTGCGCATCGTCGCGCAGTGCACTCGAAAGCGCAGCAAGCGCGCTCTCCACCTCGGACGCAGCTTGCGCTACCCGCAACGACGCAAAGCGCTTCGAGTCTGCGTGCTGTCCAAGTGTGCCCCAGTGCTTCGCCATATTCGGCATGTGTGTACCCCCAACTTGCTAAAAGTTAAATCGCACTGAGCCAGGGCAACCGCTTACGGTGCCTCCCTCTCCCAGCGCATCCCCACGCGCACCTTCTCATCAGACACGGAACCTGACAACAGACAAAATGCTCGCGGAACTGCAAAACAAATCTGAGTATCTTTCACATCTTCGCGCACCATCAGTCCCTGAAGTTGGGACCCAAGCGGGCCCGTACGAACGCTTTACAAAACGCTCAACAACCGGCCATTTCGCACTGGATCGCACGGGCAAGTCCGCCCGCCACCGTGGCCAGCCTCTGAGCCATGAACGCTCGCTTGCGGGTCCGCGCAACCGTTGAAGTAAACACAGTCAGCTGTTCCGCAGTAGGGACGCCTAACGTATTTTTATACGAGCCAAATTACGAGTGAGCCATTCCGTGCGCGCGGCATAACTCCTGCTTCTCCGCCGCTGCCAGCCTGGCCTGCTTGGGGTTCTGGGCAGCGTGCTGGCGCGAAACACATCACAGGGGGACACAATGCAAACTCAAGTTGAATTCACGAGCATCGAAGAAGACGCCACGGAACTCGTGTCGGGCGGCTTACTCGGCAATCTACTCGGCCTAGGCAACCTGCTCGGTCTAGCCGGCGGCCTCGGACTCGACGGGCTGGGCCTGGGCGGCGGCCTTGGTGG
>CAZEWA010000462.1:1427-3209 GCA_964515685.1 uncultured Polyangiales bacterium
CCCCGAAGCCCTTAGGAGCACGCTATGACCGATCCCTTTTCTATAGCCATCCTCGTCGGCAGCCCGAGCCCCACCTCCCGTACCCTAGCCGTCGCGCGACACATCGAGCAGCGCCTGACGCGCGGCGCCTTCCGCGTGCGAATCATCAACGTGCGAGAGCTCGCACCCGCGGCCTTGCTCCAAGCCGACACGAGCGAGCCGTCGATTGCGCGGGCTATCCAAGCCGTCGACCATGCTGAAGGCGTGGTTGTCGCGAGTCCTATCTACAAGGCTGCCTACTCCGGCCTGCTCAAGACGTTTCTTGATCTGCTGCCGCAGCGCGCACTTACTGGCAAAGTCGTGTTACCGCTGACAACCGGCGGTACCCTCGCGCACGTGCTCGCGCTCGACTACGGCTTGCGACCCGTGCTGCAGTCGCTCGAGCCTCGTCACATCGTGACCGGCTTGTTCCTGCTCGACCAATGGATAGGCGTCGGCGAAGACGGCATAGCGCAGATCACCGACGAGGTGGCCCCGCGACTCGAAGCCGTCACCCAGGGCTTCATCGACGGACTTCGTGCCGCTCAGCAGCTCTGACCCGGTCTCGCTCGGGCTCGTGGCCCTTCCTAGCGTATCTGGGACATGCGCAGGGCGACTTGGATACTTCACGGAACCGCACTGAAATGCCAGTCCAAGCGGCCTTTGCTTTCCCAACGAGCTCGAAGGCATCTATTCTTTCTGCCCATTAAGTCCATCGAGCAGAAGCACCCAGTGAATCGCTACGCTTTTAGTCCAGCTCGACATTGGCTGCGCGCGCTCGGCGCTCTCGCGTTTCTTGGGGCAGGCTCTCTGTTCGCGCCTGCCTGCTACCTTTTGCACGCTCCAGACCGCGACGAGCCCGCACTGAGCGCCGGCATTTATTCGGACCATATCCGCCTCGGCAACGATGAGCGAAGCTACCTCCTCTATGTTCCCGAGCGCAGGCTCCCAGCGGCTCCACTGGTGATTCTTCTGCACGGTTCCAAGCAGACCGGCGAAGACCTGCGCGAAGCAACCGACTTTGCCTTCGACCGCCTAGCTGACGAGCACGGTTTCGTCGCAGTTTATCCGGATGGATACGGACGCCGTTGGAACGACTGTCGCGCCGCAGGTCGCTACAAGGCTCGGCGCAGACACATCGACGATGTCGAGTTCATGTTGCAGCTGATAGCAAAGCTCCGAACCACAGCGAGCATCGATCCTGCACGCGTATTTCTCGTCGGCTACTCGAGCGGCGGCCAACTCGCATTTCGCATGGCACTCGAAGAGCCGGGATCGATCGCTGCCATCGCAGCCTTCAGCGCCAACCTGCCCACTCCGGAGAACCTTGCATGCACGCCTTTGGGCAGGCCCGTGCCGCTGATGCTCGTCAACGGGACCCATGATCGCATCAACCCGTTTGTCGGCGGTGAGGTCACCGTGTTTGGCTTCGCAAGCCGTGGCAACGTTCTCTCATCTCAGGCCAGCGCCGAGTATTTTGCGCACCTAGCCGGTCTTACACATCCCGTGCGACGCATCGTTGGGGAGTCTGCTGAAACCTGGGTCGAGGAACTCCGGTGGTACGAAGCCGGCGTGCCCGAGGTCATGCTCGTCGCGGTGCACGGTGGCGGCCATGTGGTGCCTGGGCCGAACGCGGCCTTCCCACGAATCCTTGGCAAGGTGAGTCCGGCATTCGACGGGCCCGGCGAGGTCTTACGCTTCTTCTCGCGTCAGCCCTCGAGCCGAGCGCGCTGAAACTCCGAGCGCTGAAACGCCTAGCCTAAG
>CAZEWA010000463.1:0-3175 GCA_964515685.1 uncultured Polyangiales bacterium
CTAGGACTCACGGAAATGGCGGTGATGCCCGAGGCCCTATACGGCGCGGGGCTGCGCTTTGCTTGGGAAGTCAGCCACACGATAAGCCTTGTCGCGGGTGCGCGCTCGGCGTTCAATATAGGTTTCCTTGAGCTTGCCGCGCCCGCCTTCGGTCTAGGAAAGGCCTCTGCTTTCGACGCCACCCTAGCTGTTTGCGCGGGCACCGAGCCTGAACCTGCCGTGCGCCTCAAGGTGTGCGTGGGGCCGGAGGTGTCGCTGTGGAAACTGGCAAGTCTCGACTTCGACCTGTCTCGTGAGGCGCGTCTTACGGGGCTGGGAGCTCAAGCCAGCCTGGAGCTCAGCTATCGGCTCGGCGGAGCCTTTACCCTCGTCGCCTTCCTCACAGCGCGCGTCAACACCCTGGCAGGTAAGTTTACCTACGACGACCAGCTTGTAGCCCACCAAATCCCTCGGCTCTCCCTGCTTGCTGGCGCGGGCCCGAGCTACGCCTTTTGAGCTTCTTCGTCCTCCAGAAGAAAGTTTCGAGGATTGAGCCTGCTGCCGGCAATCACTCTCCAGAGAGCCTACGAAACGGAGCGCCATGCAGAGCAGCATTTCGAGTTGGATAGCACTGAGCCTCTTGATAGGCGCTTGTTATGACGGCCATCTTGGTTGGACGCGCGAATCCCAGTGCCACGGCAAAGAGATAACTTGTACGCCGCCCGAAACGTATGAAGGCGTCGAGGCCAAGCCTGCCGGTTGGGTCCCTATCGAGGACGTCCCCGCACTCACGGAGGAGTGGTCCGAGCCTCTCGACTGCGCCGGGATTCCCTTCCTGGGCGGGGCGGGCAGCACAGTCTGGGTTTTCTGTAACCAAGGCGAAACGCTGGTCGCCAAACAGTTCGACGCGACCGGACACGTCGGCGACAGAGTCCTGACCGCACCGGACGAAATTCTAAGACAGGGGAGCAACCCAACTTTCCTCACATTCACAAGAACATCCACGCCCGATGGACCGATAGTGGGCCTCGATTGGTTCGTTGATTGTGAGGAACAAACACCTTGTAGCTACCGCGAACTCATCCTCCTCACCAACGATGTGAGCGCCAACCCCACGCGGATTTCTTCGACCCATGCAGCCCCTGATGTTTTAGATGCTCTGCTGAGCTACACGCTCGCGGATCCCGAGAGCGGGGGCTATTTCACTTTCGGTCTAGACTCCTTTTGGTCGATAGCTCGCATGAACGCGCAAGGTAACCTTCTGTGGCGCCAAGACGCGTTCCCTGAAGACTACCGATTCGAGCCGACCGAACTATCTAGAACTTTCGCTCTCTCGCCCTCGACGTTCTCGGTGCTCGGCCACAGCCCCTCAGCTGGTTCCGCACTGTTCGACATCGACAAGAAGACGGGCAATCTTTCGGCTCGCAGTCTTCACGGCGTAAGCGATTCCGCGGCCAAATTCCGGTACGACGCACAGGGGAGACTCGTGCTCGCACATCAAACCGGAAGCGGCAATCTGGGCTTCCTGCGCATCGACTCCGAGGGCGCCCGCGAGGTCATATTACAACGCAGGGACTACACCCTTTTGTCGGCACTGGACATCGCTGCAGACGACCACGGCAGCAGCTATGTCCTGAGCGCTACGGGAGGTGCTAAGGACATAGCGCTCATGATCTGCCGTATCGACGATGCGCTCAAAGTCACCTGCGGGCAGCTCCCACAGGCATTCATGGGTGGCTTTGAGATTTTCCTAGGCATCGACATCGACATCGACCTCTCCTCGCTTTTTGAGCCCAACACAGCTTTCGCGGGCCCCTTTGCCTTTGTGAGCGTAAGTGGCGATGGCAGCGTGTACACCCTGAGCAAAGATCGCGCGCTTGTGCGCTATCGCTTGCCGGAAGCAAGCCCAGAGTGAGCCAAGCCTTTCGTGCCTTGTTCGCCGAGCACGCGCCCTTCGTGTGGCGTGTGCTCAAGCGTCACGGAGTTCGAGAGCGCGATCTCGAGGATGCGTGTCAGGAGGTCTTCGTGGTCGTTCATCGGCGTCTTCATGAGTTCGACGGCCGCGCGGCGATGCGCACCTGGATCTACGGCATCGCTGTGCGCGTAGCTCTCGCCGCCCGTCGGCGCGCCCACGTGAGGCGCGAGGCGCCCGAGGAGACGGCTCCTGAACAAGTGGAAGCGGAGGGTGGCTTTGAGCACACAGCACGCCGCGAGCTGTTCGCGCTCGCCCAGGCCGCACTGCTGCAGATGTCAGACGAGAAACGTGAGGTGTTCGCGCTCTACGAGCTTGAGGGCCTCACCATGGCAGAGGTTGCGAGCAGCTTGCAGATTCCCGAGAGCACCGCGCTTTCTCGCCTGTACGTAGCGCGCGAGGAAATTAAGCGCCTCGTCCGCGCCACGCAGGCCACAACACAACGCAACGCGATTGCTATGCGGGGTGCACGATGAATCCGTCTTCCGACCCTACGCGCTTTCGCGATGGCGGCGACCCTGGCGATGACTACTCAGGTGAACTTCGCGCGCTCGCAAGGGATCTCGCCACGCACGCAGGCAGCCCCTCGGAAGCTCAGCTAGCGAGCCTATTGGCTCGTCTCGCCCCCTTGGAAGAACCCGCCATTTTACAGCGTCCCGAGCACGCGCCGAAGCCTGCGCTCCGAGGGAAGCTCTGGCTACTCAGCTTGGCGCTGCTCGGACTAGGTGCGCTCTACTTCGGATGGCAGCAGGCCACAGAGGCCGTGGTACTGGAGCGGACGCCAAAGCCCGATCTTAGGCTGGAATCCACGTCCCTCGCCGAAACGAGCAGTCCGACACCCCCGGACACCGCCGCCACGATAGCAGACACTTCACTTGCGCTCTCAAAGGCCGCACCTGCGCGCGAGCCTAGGCCCGCGACGAAGAAGCACGACCGCCCCCCCCGTGCAAACGCCGCACCCAGCGTCGATGCGCAGGATCCCGTGGCCGAACTTACCTTACTCACGCGCGCTCGACGCGTCCTCCTCACCGAGCCTGCGCGCACGCTCTCTCTGGTGGAGGAACACGCGCAGCACTACCCGCAAGGCCTGTTTGCCGAAGAGCGAGAGGTGCTAGGCGTGGAAGCTCTATTGCGCGCCAAGCACACTACGGAAGCCGCGGTGCGGGCCCAGCGCTTTCTGCGAGAACACTCAGGTTCGGCTCACGCCGTGCGCATGCGCGAGCT
>CAZEWA010000464.1:0-3175 GCA_964515685.1 uncultured Polyangiales bacterium
ACGCCCCGCAGGCCGTGGTGCCTGCCCCGAGCGTGGCCGCAGGACGCCTCGTCATGCTGCTGCGCGACGGGTCGGAGGGGCGCACCATCACTTTGGAAGAGGGTGATACCGACATCGGCGCCCGCGAGGGCAGCATCCTCTTCGATGACGATCCTTACCTGTCTCCCCGGCACGCTCGCATTTCATGTCGGGCAGGGACGTACACGCTGCGCGATCTCGACAGCGTCAATGGTGTCTATCTGCGCTTGCGTGATGTCCATGAGCTACGGGATCGGGATATGATCCTGCTCGGACAGCAGGTGTTACGATTTGAACTGCTTCTGGACGGCGAATTGCCCCTTGGCCCTGCGTTTCAGGGGGGGGTGCTCGTTTTCGGAACCCCCGAGGTGTCGCGGTTTGCGCGGCTCGTTCAGTACACAACCGAAGGCGTAGGGCGGGACGTGCACTACCTTTTTCGTGACGAAACCGTCGTTGGGCGTGAGAATGGGGACATCGTCTTTACCGACGACCCTTTCCTGTCACGTCGTCACGCAGCTATTCGCGCCGACCACGCAGGACGAAGGTTTACCCTACATGACCTGGGGTCTTCGAATGGAACGGCGACTCGTATCCGGGGAGAGCATGTGCTGAGGGACGGTGACCAGTTTAGGATTGGCAGGCACCTGTTCCGTTTCGAGGCCGGCTCCCCGGGAGGCCGCTCTGAGCGATGAGCGATGCGCAACGCGAGGGGACAGAAGGAAAGGGGACGACGCGTGATACAGATGCCGCGGACGGCGCACGTCCTCATGCTGAACCCCTGGGGCTTGAAGACGTGAGCTTCGAGCACGACGAGGAGCGCGCGGGAGCACCGCCGGAGACGAATGTTTCCGGGGCGGGGTTGCCCCCAAGCGATGAAGCCCAGCTTCCCCCTAGCCCCATCACGATCCAGGTCGTTGGCCGGACCGACGTGGGGCTTGTGCGGGAGCACAACGAAGACAATTACCTGTACGCAGATCTCGCTACGGGGAGTCGCGACTCGGAAACGTTCCGGGAGCTCTCTCCGTCGGGACTTCTGCTCGGCGTGTGCGACGGCATGGGCGGGGCAGCCGCAGGTGAAGTCGCAAGCCAGATGGCGGTCGACACCATCTTCGAGATGATGCGGCGTAGCGTTCCGGCTCTGGATCGCGATGCCCTGGCCCGCGCCCTGGTTCGCTCGGTGGAGGAGGCCGGAACACGCATCTTTGAGGCGGCGCGTGCCGATCGAAGCCGGCGGGGGATGGGTACCACCTCGACGATTGCGGCCTTGATGGACAAGACCTTGTTCGTCGGCCAGGTCGGAGACAGCCGGGCTTACATTCTGCGCGGCGGCGAGCTCAAGCAGATCACGAAGGATCAGAGCCTCGTCAACCAGCTCATCGAAGCCGGGCAGCTCACCGAGGATGAGGCGGAGGCTTTCGAGCACTCCAACATCATCCTGCAGGCGCTGGGCACCACGGAGCAGGTCAGCGTCGACCTCACCTTCTTGGAATTGCGGCGCGGCGATCGCCTGATGATGTGCTCGGACGGCCTGAGCGGGCTCGTTCACAACGAGGTTATCCGCGAGGTCATGGGGGAGTACACCGACCCCGCGGCCTGTTGTGAACGCCTGATCGAGCTGGCCAAGGCCGGCGGCGGCCACGACAACGTCACGGTCATCCTGTGTGATTTTGGCGGCGAAGGCCTCGCGCTCGCCCAGCCCGGGGATCTCGCAGGCTACCAGCAATACCCGCTGCCGCTCGACGGAGATCCGCGTGGTGCGGGGCCCATCCACAGTGAGATCCCAACGCTCGCACCTCCTGGCGGACGTAGCAACGCCGACGAACTCGCCTACGGCCCCGGGGGTAGGGTGCGCAGCAGACTCGGCGCATGGCTTCGCTACTTCTTCTTGTCTGGCATCGTGGTTGCGTGCGGAGTGTTGCTGTACCTGATGCGCGATACCGCAGACGGTCGCGAGCCTGTGGGCTCAGACTCCGTTGCGATTTCGACTCCGCCGTCCCGAATCGAAGAGCCGACACGTGTGGAGGTTGTGGTCCGCAGCGACATCGAGGCGGGCGAGCTGTTTGTCGACGGTGAGACCTTTGGGAAGGGCGATGGCGGGCGCTGGGTGCTCGACTTGCTCCCCGGTGCGCACAAGATCGACGTGCGAGCCGACAGCAGCGCGGTGGCCACGACGCTCGTGACGGTCCGAGATGGCGTGCCTGCCACAGTGGTGCTGTCTGCTCCCGAAGGCGAGCTTGCCGAGCCTAGCGAACCCGAGGCGAAGACCGCCAAGCGTGGACCCGGCACCTCTGCGGAGGGCGCGGAGGCCAGTGAAGGCGACAGTGAACGCGAAGCACGGCGACGCCGGCGCCGTGCCGCACGTGAAGCGGCTGAAGCGGAAAAGCAGGCAACGCCCCCTTCCGAAGCGACGCCCTGATCTGCTGCGTGGCTCGCCTGCGGGGTGAGCGTAGCCAGAATCGTGTCGCTTTTTTGACCGCGTGATCGCGCAACGGTAACCACTGTGTTGCGCGAATCTGTGGCGGGCATGCCCTTTCGCGAGTCGGAGGGAGGATGACGGCTGGTGCTCGGATCACCGATGCGGTGAACCATTTGGCGCGACGGGGTAACTTCCGTAGCGCTGTGAAGTTAGTGCGTACGCGGGCGCCGGAGCGGCTGCGTTGGCGCGCTGCGGTCGGAACCCTAACGCTCGATGCAGGTCGGCTGTTGGGCGCAGATCGCATGCGGCTCGAGGAACCTATCCGCGAGCTGGTGCTCGATCTGTCTGATGCCTTCCTGCAGCGGGAAATCGTGCTCGATGCGCGTTTGCATCGGGTGGACTTGGACAGGGGCGAGGTCTTACCGCGCTGGACCTTTGGAGACCTGCGTCGGCTGTCGTTTTTGGCTCGCACTGAGGTCGACTTGCTGCGTCGCTATGTGACGCTCCCAAGCGATTTCGAGGCGCCCATCGACACTGCGGCCGTAGTGTTGGCGGGGCGTTCGTTCGCGAACGTGTTTCGTCAGCGGGCAGAGCGGCTTTGGCTCAGCGTGCCCGATCAGGATGGCCCCGAGCCACTGATGTTGCATCAGCGCTTTATCTTGGAGCGAGCCAACCTGGAGGCCGAGCGCAGCAAGCGCTGGGGCGTGCTCGCCAAGACGCTGGTTTCCTTGCCAGTCTAAG
>CAZEWA010000465.1:0-3158 GCA_964515685.1 uncultured Polyangiales bacterium
ACCCGACATCTCTACTTGGTTTTGACAGAGTGAAGCGGTTTGTCTCCGGGTCCTCAGCCGCCCTTCCATGGGTCGCCCGAGAGGAGCACAACGAGCCCCGTCCACACCCGCTCGAACGCGTCGTCGAAGTTCCATGCCTTGCCGTGTGCGAGCAGCGGCGTCATGTCCGCCGTGAAGATCGGGTCCTTCTTCTTGGCGGCGAGGTTCTGCTCGAACATCGCGCGCGTGACCTTCGCGCCGTCCGCCTCCATGTACTTCGAGAACACCTCGACGATGCGCTCGGGGGAGACGTCGTCGCGCTGGAGCGCGAGGTCGAGGTCGAACAAGTCGCGTCCCTTCTTGCGTTGGTAGAGCGCGCGGAGCTTCGTGCCGAGCAGCTCGTCGAGGTCGTACGTGAGCAGATTGGCCGCGCCAGTGAACCAGCGCGAACTGACCGCGAAGCGATGCTTCTTGAGCCCGTAGGCGGTGAAGTGTTCACGCGAGTTGATCTCCACCTTCAGCTGCAACCCGACCGGCGGAACGTCGTCGGACTCGAAGCGGTAGTTCAGCGTCACGCGGCCCTCGGTCTGCTTCCACTTGGGCTTACCCAGCCACGGATCGAGCGCGTCATGGATGGCGTCGAGCACGTCACCGATGCCACCGGGGTTCGTCTGAACCAGGTCGATGTCCTCGGAGTAGCGAGCAGCGGGCGTGATGTGGAGCTTGTAGAGCGCGGTGCCACCTCGGAACGCGAGGGCGTCAGCGATCGGCGCTCGCGAGAACAGCTCGACGAGCGCGCGCGAGATGACGAGGTCTTGCTCGACCTGCCTGTCGAGCACCCATGGGGCGCGGTCGCGCCACTCGGTGATGAAGTCCTTGGGGATCACAGGTCCGGCTCCACGGTCGCGTTCACAGCGAGCTTCCAGCGTTCGTCACGTGGCGCGCCGCTTCGGCTCTTTGCGCGCACAAGCGGAGCGACATCTTTGGCGCGCGCGACCACGGACGGTGCGAGCTTGTCCGCGAGGTCGCGGTGCTCAGTCAGGTCCAGCAGATAGCCGAGGCGCTGCACCCAGGCGATGGGGCTCCTCCCACACTCGGACACCAGTCGATCGGGGTCGATGGCCTCGACCAACTCGGCGAGGACCGACGCGACGTTCTCGAGGCCTCCGCTCTGGTCGGCGTAGCCCACCAACTCGAGCGCGGTCGCCTCTGGCGAAGCGACGCGGAGGAACCCTCGCGGGGTCTTCCTCTCGACGACCGCGGTGCCGTCCATGTCCTTTCGGGCGATGAACTGGACTCGCACCTCGCCGCACTCGATCGCTCGGCGGTTGGTCTTCACCATCACCTGCAACGCCTGCGGACGCTGATGGGCGGCGCCATGAAGCTCGGCCGCGCTGAGCAGAGCCACGTAGTAGGGCTCGCCCAGGTGCTGCATGAGCTGCGGCACGAACTGGTCAGCGGGGAGGCTGCCGAGCCGCCGGTACTCGGGAGGGACGATGACGTAGAAGCCCCGGTAGGGGTCGGCAATCTCGCCCTTGGCCTTGAGCCGACGCAGCGCCGCGCGCACCGTCGGGACCGAGCTGCCGAGCGCGGCGGCGGCGTCCTCCGTGGTGAAGTGGTGCCTGCCGCGTGCGGCGAGGTCCACGATGTAGCTGGCAGCGGCGCTCATGGTCGGTACGAGCCAAAAGTAACGCTTATCGTCGCTTTTTGCAAATTTCGACCACGCATGCCTGGCCAATACCTGCGAAAGAGTACGCTTGCTGTCGCCTTTTGCAAGCGTCGACCTCACCCCGCATTTCGCGCCAACAGCTTCCTAGACGGGGTGCGTAGAGGGATGAACGCGCTGATGGACCTCGCGCGCAAGAAGCAGATTCCCGAGCCCGCGCACCCCACCGTCAACGTGAGCATCGACGTGCCGAATCTCGAGCAGGGGCTCCGCTTCTACCGTAAGGTATTTGGCTTCGTCGAGACAGCGCGTCCATTCCCTGGCATGGTCACGTCGACGCGAACAACGTCACTGTCTGCATGCACGAGAAGGCTGCTGAGCATCAAAGAGCTCACTGGCTGGTCGGTAGTGAGGGGCGCACGGTGCACGAAGAGATCCAGAAGTACAACGCCGCTCAGCCGATGGGCTCTCGCGAGATCTGCTGCGCGCTCGCCGAAGCGATCGACGCGGGAATCAAGGTGGCCGAGAGCAAGCTCTGGCACGGGGGCCCAGTGTGGTTCATCGACGGAAATCCCATCGTCGGCTACTGGGTGCGCAAGACGTACGTGCAGCTCCTCTTCTGGAGCGGGCAGTCCTTCGAGGAACCGGGCCTCCACCCCGAGGGCAAGTTCAAGGCCGCGGAGCTTCGCATCACCGATGCAGCACAGATCAAGGCGCGCGATCTGAAGCGCTGGCTCCGTAAGTCTCAGACCATCCAGTGGGACTACAAGAACATCGTCAAGCGGCGCGGCGTGCTCGAGAAAATCGGCCACTGGTAGCGTTGCTGCTCGCAGCTACCGTCGAGGGATGCTCGCCATCTTCAAGTTTTCTCGTCGAGAGCCGGTTGCCGAAGGGCGCAGGCCCGCGTTACAGCAGGAGCGATGGAGGACTACCGCACGCCACGGCTTCTCCTCCGACGCTGGAGGAATTCCGACCGCGAGCCGTTCGCGCGCCTGAACGCCGATCCCGAGGTCATGGAACACTTCCCGGGCGTGCTAGATCGCGCGGCGAGCGACACGCTCGTTGACCGTATCGAGACGCACTTCGCCGAGCACGGGTTCGGGCCGTGGGCCGTGGAGGTCCAGGGCGGCGAGCCGTTCATCGGCTTCGTCGGGCTGGCGCACGTCGGGTTCGACGCGCACTTCACGCCGGCCGTCGAGATCCTGTGGCGGCTCTCGCGCTCGTCGTGGAGACACGGCTACGCGACCGAGGCGGCGCGCGAGGTTTGCCGTATCGCCTTCGAGGAGCTGCGGCTGCCGGAGATCGTGTCCTTCACCGTGCCCACGAACCAGCGGTCGCGCGCGGTGATGAAACGCATCGGATTGACTCACGACGTCAGCGACGACTTCGACCACCCGAAGCTCGCCGAGGTGCACCCACTCCGGCGGCACGTGCTCTACCGACTCTCGGCAGGCGATTGGGCGGCGAAGACGGGAGCGGGGTCGTGACGAAGCCCTCGCCGACGAAGAAGACG
>CAZEWA010000466.1:0-3143 GCA_964515685.1 uncultured Polyangiales bacterium
GGTCTTGAGGTCACGCGAGAGGGCCCATCACTAAGAATTTATCCGCGAAACATTTGGATTCCCAAGTGCCCGCCAGAAGTGTCGCTTTCGAAGCTTGTTTCGGCGCAGTGAAAGTAGCCTGCCGATTGCGGAACTTCGGAAAAGCGACTCATTCTGCAAATTGTTTCCAAAAATCCAGCCAGTGCCCCTCCTTCGGAACGGGGAGTTGCAGTGCTGCATGCTTCTCAGCGGGTGTGAGCTTGTCGTATTGCGTTGTCGCCGACTTGGGAAGCTCCTTCTTGTCCCAGGTCTTTTCGTCCCACCCCAACGTCTCGAGCGCTTTACGCATCGTGCCCAACGATCCCCAGTCGGCGTGCATAAACACCAGGCGCGGCCCCAACGCCATCAATCCCGGCGATCGGGTGATGACCGACATGATGTCGGAGGGGCGCGAGAGCTGAACATTCAGTGAGACCTCGGCTTTGATCTCCGGCAGCTTCTTCAGCCATTCTGGCTCACCCAGTTCGCCCCAGTCTTTGCCGCGGCGCTTCATTCCGCGCTCCACCAAATCCCGGAGTGAGATGCCGCCTCCGACCCCAACGCTCACCTGCTTGCTTGAGCGCTCGTAGGAGGCTGTGGCGCCGCCGTAGCTGAGGGTGACCTTGCCGTTGCTATCCGCTTCCACTGCGAACGGTCCCAGAATCTTCTCATTCTCGAGCTTCCCCGTGATAATTCCCGTCTCGGGGTCGAGTTCGAGGCCCTTGAGAAAGATGGTGGTTTCGGATGACTGAGAGACCTCAATCGCTTCCGATTTGGAATCTGTAGACACCTCGAAGTTGAGTTTCAGCGCAAGCTCGCCACCACCGCCGACGTCCTTGCCGAAGCCTGCGCCGGCCGAAAACTCCGTAACGAGCCACATCGAGCCTGCGGTCCGCACCTTCCAAATCTCGTTGTGCTTCTGAGCTATCGCCTTCCACGCCATGAACTCCGAGCTGCCGGAGTCCTGGCGCAGCAGGTCTGCTAGCTCCGTAGCCGTGATGCCAGGAGGCGTGGGAAGGACGACCGTCGGCAAAGGAGACAGAAGCGCATAGAGCTGCAGCTCGGGGTGCATCTCGCCCCGTGCTTTGGCGACGGCTGGATCTGGATGGATCGACTGCACCTTCTCGATGAAGTTATCGATGTATTCCCCGTAGGCTCGACGCATGGACCAGGTCACCGCCTTGTTTCGGCCGTGAACGTGCTCTCGAAGTGTCGCATTCGACGGGTAGGACTCCAGTACCCCCGTGCCGCCGCTGGCGGCGACTTGTTTTGAGCTGGAGCGCCACAAATAGGCGAGGCGAACCAAGCCCCGAGCATCTGCGTTCCAAAGCAGCTTCAAATAGTCGTTGCGCTCACGCTCGGCCACGAGCTCCGCCGTTCGCACGACCTCGATCGTGTCGGGCTGCGAGCTCGATTCCGCCGTGTCTGTGCGCTTGGCGCCGTGAAGCCCCCGGCGGCCGATATCGATCACGGTTCTCGCCTGCGCCAAATCGACGAAGATAGCCCCTTCTCCATTGCGCTCCCGGCCCGTGGCGAGCAGTGCGTGAAGCCCGATCCGCCCGCCTCGAACGTCCACGTCGGGAGCGAAATTGAACAGGTGCTGCGCATCGCTGTCTTTATAGAAGATCGCGACGTGATGATCCGTATAGACTTCGAGCATGTACCCGCGGTCTAGAATGGCGCGTCCGTAGCGGTCCTCGAGCCACACTTTCACGACGTCGTTTAGTTTTCCTGGGTCCAGCCTGGCAGCCATGAACAGATTGTCCGCGGCTGCAGAGCGAATCGCGCGGCGCGTAGGCACCGTGCCCTCCCCAGACAAATCGGGCACTTCCATAGGCTCTCGTGCTGGAAGCGCGCCCTTTCTGAGGCCGCTGCGGAGCGTGTGTATGATGTGATCGGGCGCGGCATCGTAGCGAGCGACGTGCCGCTCGTGCTCCTCCAGCAAGTCGGCGTCTACAGCCCCTTGGACGACGATATCCGTGATAACCGTGGCCGCCCACTGGGGGGAGAGCATGATGCTTTCGCTGAACTCGGTGCTCGTGCCCAGGCCCAGTGCGCTGCCACTGGCCACGCTCACTTCGATCGTGCCCTGTGCGTTGACCTGACCGCGCCACAATCCGTGGCTGTCGGTCGTGTGGCGAACCTCCGCGTCGCCGCTGCGGAAGGCAAGCTCCACGTGGCCGAGCCGAAAACCCAGCTCGTCGACGGTCTGCACGGACAGCCACACCAGCGCCGCGCCTTTTTCCGCCGGAATCTGGGTGAAGGAGAAATCGGGCGAAGCAGGGGGACCTTCTTCCAGATCGACCGCGGTCGGTTCCTCGCCGGGCTCAAAGAACATCAGCTCGGCGCGTCGATACGCAGCGGCATCCTCAGTCTTTGCTTCTGCGGCGCCTGCCCGCAGTGCGAGCGCACTGCCTCCGCCGTGAGTCTCCCCTACGCCGCAGAACTGCACGCTACCGCGCAGCGCAGTGAGACCCGCGCGGTCGGTCTCGAGTCGGTATTCGAGCTGCTGCTCGTAGACGTCGAAGATGGCGCCCCAGGTCTCAGGACCTATGGCCCCGTCTTCGTCGATCGAGGCATCGAAGTGCTTGTTGTAGGAGACCTGAAACGCCTTCAGGATGCGCTTGTTGTCTGGGTCTTTGACGCCGCTGACTTCGAACGGTGTGCACGGCCAACCACGCACGATGGAGAGCCAAGCCAAGATTTGCTGATAATCGGCGATGGTGGAGTGCTCTTTGACGAGCTTGACCCACGCGGCGCGATCCCCGAGCAATAGATGCTTGAGTGCGAGCGCGCGGCGCTCGGAGAGTTTCTGATTCTTTTCGACCGCTCCCGAGGCGTCGCTGTGGCCTACGATCAGGAGTTTTTGTGCGGAATTGTCGCGCGCGTAGAGGAGCGCCGTGGCCAGGGCATCTACACCGCTTGCCCCCGAGAGCGTCTGAGGGTCCGTCAGATCCGAGCACTCCCCCAAAAACACGCAGCTTCCAGAATGAAAATTCAGGTCCTGAGAATCGAGCACGTGACCGCTACGTACACGCGCGCACTCCACCACGATCCGATGCGTGGTGTCCACCGCGCGCACGATCTCTTGCACGGTCTTCCCGGGGACCATGACTTCGTCGCCC
>CAZEWA010000467.1:0-3134 GCA_964515685.1 uncultured Polyangiales bacterium
AGTTCAGCGATGCACTTGGGGCAGTTCATGACCGCCCCCCTCGAACCCGCGCGCGCCGATCCAGCAACCCGTACAAGGCCGAGGCCTCGGCCAGGTCGCCACCCTCCAGGGCCTCACCCAGGGCCTGCCAGAGCGCCCCATGCGGGTCAGGGAGGGCCGTGGGGGTGTGCACCTCGGGAGCGGCGCAGGAAGCCGCCCAGGGCGCCGAGCAGGGCAGCGCGAGGGCACCCCTGCCAGGTCTGTCCGCTGCCGTTTGGGGGTACGTCGAAACGTCCCCGGAATCGTCCATCGGCGAGACGATTTGTCTCGATGCGGCATCTTCGGGGGCAGCGCTGGCACGAAATCGCTGCGCATTGCTTCTGTCTAAATGTTTGATATCATTCTCATAACCCGAAGGTCGTTGGTTCAAATCCAGCCCCCGCAACCAAGAACGAATAGCCGCCCTGGGACGACGAGCCCTCGGCGGTTTTCGCTTTTAACCATTTCACGCTCGCGGGCGGACCCGCCCGCTTCGACCAGCGATAGCGGCAGCACTCCCCAGCGCACCGCGAAGCTCCCGTCGAGGTTCGGTTGGCAGTAGATGCGCCCGTCTTCGATGATGGCGCGTAGCTGTTCGCGAGCGACCTCTGGCGGGGCGTCGCGCAGCGAGCCGAGCGCGAGCACGCGGCTGGTGAGCTCGTCGATGCTTGGGAGCTCAACCGTAGGCGCGGAGGCTTCGGCCAGCTCGGCGAGCAAGCGCGAGCGGCGGGCCTCGACCTCACGAATCTTCTGGGCCACGGCGGGCGAGCCTGTGGCTGCAGCGACTTCCACCAGGTTCGCGAGTTGCCGAGCTGTATCGGCTATCTGCTGCCTGAGTTCGACTTTGCCGCCGTCACGCCCGGCCGCCCAGGTCTTGATCCGCTCATCCACCAGCTCACGTACCTCGCCCATGCAGGCGCCGAGCTTGGCGGTGATGGTTCCGAGTACGACGTCCTCGAGCGGAGCCATCGGGATGTTGCGACGATTGGTGCACACCGAGCCGCCGCGCTTCTGAGCGTTCGCGCAGCCGAAGTAGCGGCGTGTCGTGCTGCCTCCGGTGTTCTGCATGCGTCCGCCGCAGAGAGCGCAATGCATGAGGCTCGAGAGCATGTACGAGCGATGGGCCTTCGGTGTCGTGGGTCGGGATGCGAAGCGCTGCTGGACCGCTGCCCAGGTGCACTCGTCCGCCAGCGCGAGCTCTGGGCGCTCTTGCGTGACGAGAGGGCCAGAGCGTCGCGTGCGAGGTACGCGCTTGTTGGAGCCGGGTTCCTTGACCCACTCGCGCTCGCCGAACGTCCACCCGCCGCGATACCGATCGTTCAGCTGCATCGCGCGTATGGCGGAGTGCATTCCATCCAGGGTCCGAGCGCCGTGAATGAGGGCGAGGAGCGGGCACGCCGTCGAAGTTGAGCTTCTCTGCGATCGCGGCGCAGGAGCAGCAGGGTTGCGCGAACGCCTGACACCGAAGTACCTAGTGCGTGCGAAGTGAACGGCGAACAGGCCGAGGAGCCCGAAAGGTGACCGGATGGTCGCGGTTTCTGTGGTGTCGGCGCTGTTCACGACGATCCGTCTAGATCGCCTGATAGGTGACCTGAAACTCAAGAATCGGGCACCGTTCCCTGATTTTTCGCCACAGCGGCCTGGCTTTCGTAGCCTCGCTCTATGCACGCGGTACATGTACAGAGTACACACTGCCCGGAGTGAGCCATGGATGAAGACGTAGCCATCGAGCGAGTGGAGCTGTCGGAGTATCGGCGTGACCCTGTTCACTACGAGCGTCGTGCCGGCGAAGAGCGCCGGGTGATCGTCGAACGTCCAGACGGGTCGACCTACGCCACGATTGGCGGACGAAGCGTGTTCGATCCTACTCGCGATCTGTGAATGGCGCCGACGAGCGAGACGATCCGGTAACTAAGGCCCTCCGCGTATGGAGCGGAGCTCCCGGCCTAACCGGTTGCCTCTTTGCGGGGGGCGTTGAGAAGCACGTTCGCGTATGGTGTGCCCCTGTCGACCCCCAGTATTTGGGCGCGGAGCTTGAGGCCGCTTTGACGGTGGCCGCAGAGCAGCCGAAGCTCGCGACGCTGGCCTTTCCTCGCGTGTCGACGGTGCTTGAGCTAGCCGAGTTAGTGGCAACAATCGGCAGCAGCTCTCCTTCCTGGGGGCTTTGGGAGCGGACGTGCAATGCGCCTGACCTCCGCGCCTTGGAACTCATGTGGAAGACGGGAACCGGCCTCTGGTCGAGCGCCCTGTGTGTCGGCCCGTTTCCGTTCTTTCCCGTGACTAGGCGGGCTCCGTACACGGCCTTCCTCCTTTGGCCGACCGCTAGTGCGAACGGTCTTTCCCAACGGCCGGGCCCCCAAGTTCTTGGGATTGGCGATGCACCACCCAAGAGCCTCGACCGAACTGCCTATCTTGAGCGTATTCGGCAGACGTCCGCGCAGGTCCGAGAGATGGCGACCGCCCCTTCAGCCGCGGCCCCTCAGCGCACGGTAAGCGTTCATCTGCCGCACGGAGAGGCCACGGGGCTGGTCTTGTCGCCACAGGACCTGGACCCGCGAGGCGTTGTCCTCAGCTCCTAGGGAGCTCTACGGACGCCACCTGGCCACGTGGCTATGCCACCCGGGCCTCGCAAGCCACCACCAACCCCGGTTTCTGCACCAAGGGTATCGGCCCCCGCAACCAAGAACGAATAGCCGCCCTGGGACGACGGCGCCAAGTGTCTCTACGAGAGCACTCAAGGCGCCACTACCTCACGCCAGGATCGGCAACAGCGTCTTCGCCGTCTCCGCGTACTCTTCGATTTGGTCGAAGTTCATGTAGCGGTACACGCTGGCGGCGTCCTTGTTGATGATGCCCATGTCGGCGTGGTACTCGGCCACGCTTGGGATGCGGCCGAGCTTGGAGCAGATGGCGGCGAGCTCGGCTGAGCCGAGGTACACGTTGGTGTTCTTGCCGAGGCGGTTGGGGAAGTTGCGCGTGCTGGTGGACATGCACGTGCTGCCTTCCTTGATCTGCGCCTGGTTGCCCATGCACAAGGAGCAGCCGGGCATCTCCATGCGGGCGCCGGCGCCACCGAGGGTAGCGTAGTGGCCTTCCTTGGTGAGCTCCGCGGCGTC
>CAZEWA010000468.1:0-3119 GCA_964515685.1 uncultured Polyangiales bacterium
GGGTGTTACCGTCCCGGCCTGACTTGGGGCGGGTGTGGCGTGTTCTCACGCGCTAGCGGGTCTGTGAGGGCACTCAATTCGGATCCTCCAGCGAGACATGTCCTGATGACGTTTACCGAAGCGGCGGTAGAGGTGTTGCGCCTGGTGGGCAAACCTCTCCACTACAAAAAGATCACAGAACTTGCGATCGAGCGGAATCTGCTCTCGCACGTGGGCAAAACGCCCGAGGTCACCATGAGTTCGCGTCTCGCCACGATGGTGAAGCGCGATCGTGGTGAGGTTCCAATTATCAAAGTTAAACCCGGCGTTTTTGGTCTGCGCGAGTTCAGTGAGGAGCAACTCGCAGACCTGTCCGGCGATGTCGACGAGCTTCCGGAGGTCGAGGTGGAAAACGAGGAGAACAAGCCTGAGCCAGCCCTAGAGGGCGAGGGCGATGCAGCGGCCCCCAAGGTGGCCTCTGAGCCTCGTAAGCCGTTGCCGGGAGCCGATGTGTTCCCGGAAGAGGAAGACGACGACGAACCCATCCTCGGTGGCAACGATGAGGATGAAGACGACGAGGACGAGGCTGAGGGCGGCGAGCGCGAAGGCGCTGCGGCGGCTGGCGAATCTCGTTCTTCACGCCGCAAGCGCAAGCGTCGGCGTAGGGGGCGTGGCGACGGGCCGGACGAGAACGGCGCCGAGGAGGCAGCTGCTCCAGCGCCTCGTGAAGCCAGGGAGCCGCGCGAACCACGCGAGCCTCGCCGCAATGAGCGCCGCAACGAGCGTCGTACGGACGACCGCAACGAGCGTCGCGACCGGGAGAGAGACCGGGATCGGGACAGGGAGCGAGACCGGGAGCGCGACCCCTACGCCGACCTGGATCGCGAGCCGCTAGACGGCGACCTGCTTGGCAAGGACCTTGCCGATGCGGTTGCAAGCGTGCTGTCGCAGTCGGGTCCACGCGGCATGTCGGTGCTTCGCGTGGCAGACATGCTCGTGCGTCGCGGCCGTTTGGCAGGCGATCCACACGCGCTTGTGCCGACCATCATGGCGGCGGTACGGGCTGACGTAGCTCGCAAGAAGATCGAGCGCGCTCGCCCGCGTTTCCGCATCGACGGAACGGCGCTTGTGCTCACCGACTTCCTGCTGCCGCAGGAAGTGACGCGTGCCGAAGTCGATGTGCTGCGCGCTGCTGAGCGTCAACGTGAGCGGGCCCGTCGCGCGTACTTGCGTTGCCTCGGCGAGCTGACGAATGCAGGCCTCGCAGAGGTGGTCGCCACCTGGCTCAACGCGGAAGGCCTGGTCGGTTTGCGTGCGGTACGGCGCCCGGGCAGCGGTCCCGGCGAGCTTCATCTTGCTGGCACCTTGCGTCGTGGCGTCGAAGAGATGCGCGTAGCGGTCGTGGTGTACCGCGACCTGCGTGAGCTCGGACGCGAGCGCGTGATCGAAGCGCGTGGCTCGCTGCACTACTACGGCAATGCGAGTACGGCGTGGTTGGTCTCACTCGGTCAGGTGACCGGGGGCGCCAAGGAAGAAGCCCAAGCGCAGGCCGCTGCGCCCGTCACTCTGTTCGATGGTATGGCATTGGCCGCGGCCATGGAGCGGGTTGGGGTTGGCCTGTCGGTGCAATACGTGCCGGTGTCGGCCATCGACGTGGATTTGCTCGAGAGCCTGCGTGGGCCCCGCTCCGACCGCGACGAACGCGACCGGGATAACCGGGAGCGCGACAATCGCGAACGCGACAGCCGGGACCGAGATCGAGGGGGGCGCGATCGCGACCGAGGTGGCCGCGATCGCGTGGAGCGGCGTCCCGAAGCCCAAGCTCGTCCACTCGCGGACGACGAAGTCGAGCGGGAATCTGACGACGAAGAGCTCGACTACGAGTCCGAGAGCGAGGAGCGCGAAGAGGACCGTGAGCAAGCCAGCGCCGAGGCCAATGCGGAGGCGAATGGCGAAGCGGTGCACGGTGAGGGCGAAGGCGAAGGCGAAGCTGCGGGTGAGGCTCGTGATGGTCGCAAGCGCCGTCGTCGTCGTCGTCGTCGTGGAGGCCGGGATCGCGAGGCCGGCGCTGCTGGGGCGAACGGGGATGAAAGCTCCGAGTCGAGCCCAGGCGACGCCGCCGATTGGGAAGGCGAAGATGGCGAGGGAAGTGCGCCGGAGTCTGACCAAGAGGGCTCGGACGAGCAGGGCGAGAGGTCCGAGTCACGTACGCGCGAGTCTGCGGGATACGCGGAGCTCGAAGAGGGCGATGCCGAAGACGCGGGGAGTCGTGAGCAGGACTCACAGAATGCTGACGACGATCTCGCGTACGACTGGCACGCTGAGCGTCCGCAGCAGGACGACTCTGCAGGCGCTGAGTCCTCGGAAGACGACGCAACCGAGTCTGAATCGACGGACGAGCCGGAGCAGAGCGACGAATCCACTGCATCTGTGACCGAGGGCGAGCAGGACGCATCGGAAGACGACGATTCGGAAGATGACGATTCCGAAAACGAGGACGACTCTACGTCTGGGCGCTGAGGCCTGAAATCACCCGAGCTTAGGCTTGGGTGATTTCGGGAATCTGCTCTACCCACCCCACGTGGTATCGTGAAACCACGTGGCGCGCGTTCTCCATATAGAAGACGATCCCAAAAGTCGCTTGCTGGTCAAGAAGCTGCTGCTGGCAGCCGGCCACAGCGTGGTGGAGGCCGAAAGCGGCCTCCAGGGTATCCGGCTGGCGGGGACCGAGCGTCCCGACATTGTGCTGGTCGACATCAACATTCCGGACTTGGATGGCTACGAGGTCACGTTGCGCTTGCGGGGCATGCCCAATCTCGCAGGCGTGCCCATCGTCGCCATCACGGCGGAAGGCGACCGTATGACGAGCCTGGCGGTGGGGGCGGACGGCTTCATTTCGAAGCCCATCGATGCCGGGCGCTTCGGCCAGCTGGTCGACCGCTACCTGCGTGGCCATCGCGAGCACGCGGACGAAACGGGAGAGGTCCGACTGCGAGAGCGCTCGCAGAAGATCGTGGAGCGTCTCGAGAAGAAGGTTGGCGAGCTCATTGAAGCCAATCGCAGGCTCGAGGAAAACTCGCGTCTACGCCGGGAGTTCCTGCGCAACCTCAGCCACGAGCTCGCCACGCCCATGACGCCCG
>CAZEWA010000469.1:0-3119 GCA_964515685.1 uncultured Polyangiales bacterium
ACGAGGATCGTCGACTCCTCGCTCGGCGCAACGCGGAGAGCTCGGACGGTTACACAACAATGGGCCCCCGGGATGGGCTGTCCTGAAGCGGGGTCTCCGAAAGCTGAACCTGCTTGCGGAGGGGCTCAGCCTGGCTGACCAGAAGGTACCTCAGGAGAAGTGATCAATCTTTAGGCCAGGTCGGGGACTTACACAGCTACGACTTTTACGACTGCGCTCTGCGCTGGCACTTGTTCGGGTTCGCTCTGGCTCACCGAGCCGCGGAAAGACACCGCTCCCTGAGGGGGCTGTGCTCCTACTCGCGACTCAGATAGGCGAGTTGATCACGCTCAAGACCGGTCAGCTCAGCAGGTAGGCGGGCGCGCGCTGCCTGCATGAACGATGCCTTGGTATCTGCGTCCTTGACAAAAGTTATCGCGTAGAGTGCGGAGAGCCGCTGCACGGAATCTTGGTTTCCTGCCAGCGAGCTAACCGTCGAGATACATGGCAGCCCGCATTCCGCCAGTGCGGGTCCAACCGCTCGCTGTGCAAGATCCGGAGTGAAACCCTTTTCTTCTCTCCAACGCTCGATGGACGATTGCAGCGCATCACTCGCACCCATCGCACCCAGGGTTACCAGAGCGCTTGCGGCGAGCCGGGGATTCCTACCGGGATCCGCCAAAGGAACGATGTGCTCGGCCAGCGCTGGATTCCTGCGAGGTCTGTTTCTCAGGAACCGAAGTAGGGAAGAGGCTTCGGGAGCGGTGCGGGACGACAGCCCGTCGAACACGTCGTCTGGAAAGTCATCGACCGGCCTTTGCCTCTCGAGTTGCAATCTTTCTAGTACGGCTAGCGACGTAAGCCTCGCGACAGAATCTTCGTTCGTCCGCAGAGTATTTACCGTATCTAGGCGTGCGGCGCTTACCAACTGGTCCCGGTCGTGACGGCTGATCAGTGTGGTTATGCCAAGATGATCTCTCGCGAACTCGACGCTAAGCGGCCACGCAAGAGCCTTTCCTAAGGCCTCCGAAAGTTCTGCGTCACATTCTCGATTCGCCGCTCGACATCGAGCAAGCTCGGGAAAGCGCTCCGGATCTGAAATGAGGGAAGCGAGCCGTGCCTCCGCGGCAAGCCGGACTAGCTTGACGTTCGTTGTCACCGTGTCAGTCCACTCGAACTGGGCGTCTTCGGACGGGTTGTCTTCTGCCTTTCGGTAACTGGAGGATGCATTGGCATGTGACCGCGAGTCGCCCATTGCCTGGCTGTCCTTGTGAGGTTCAGCCCGGCGGAGCTCCATCTGCGGTGCAACCTGGCGAGGCTCGTGTACGTACCACCATGAAAGTGCCCCGATGGCCAGGACCGATAAGACGACGGCTCGCTTCCCTGCGCTCATAACGGTTCCCTACTCGCCTTCGGTCTGCGGGCCCTGCAGCGGACGCTCTGCGCCCGCTGCGTCGGCAGCTTCATCCGCAGAGCCCGGCCGGAACTTCTTCTTGCCGACATTCGCTTGAGCCCGAGCCAAGGTGTTTGCATCGTTCGGGTTCAGCGGAGGAGGCGTCTGTAGCGGCATGTCCTGGGCTGGCACTGTTCGACGGTATGCATACACCTTCTCCTCGGGAGGCAGGAGGTTGGCGGCACTTGCCTGCGCCTTGTGCACATTGGAAGAAGATTCGATATAGGAGAGCACAGCGCGCTTGCGCACCTCGGGCGCTCCGGTGGCGATCAAGCGCTCTAGCGATTCCTTTGCTTCCGCATTCCCGCGTGAGGCGAGCGCCTCGAGGTGGTGAATCGCGAAGTAACGCTCGACGCCCTGCTCTTGCCGAGGGCTCGGACCATGCGTGTCGGCCTCTTCCACGGCCTCGAATGGTGCCTCTGCTACCGCTGCGAGAATCGGTGCTGCTGCATGCGTTCGGAGCTCTCCAATAGCATGGATTACCTCGACTCGATTTCATGTAGGCGGCTGGTTCAAGCAGCTCGAGGGCGTCCTCCAACATCTCCAGCGACGCCTCGGGCGTTCGGCGCATCTCGTCGAGTGCTTCTTGATACTCCCGCTCTGCGTTGGGGCCGCTGCCGTGTGCAGCAACCAAAGCCCGTTGGATCTTGCTGCCGACCTCGCTCCCGCTGAAAAGCGCAAGTTCCTCCGGCTTCACCGGTGCACTAGGCGTGCCGCGGACCGGGTGCCCGCCTTCAGTCTTGGCACTGGTCTGTGATGCCGTGCGAGGCAGCGCTTGCACGGGTGATGATTTGGTCTGCGCGTCTTTGGCTTCGCGCCGATGTTCGACTTGGCGTTCTCGGGGAGCGCGAGCAGGACCGTCGTCGGCGCGGTTGTCGGAAGCGTCCGGGATGGGGTCCTCAGAGGCCGTATGCACTTCGTCCTTGCCTGCCAGCAGCGGCATAAGGAGCAGGGAGGAGAGAGCCGTTCCGAGGAGCACCTGCTTGGTGTGTTTGCTGCGGGGCGACCTGAACTCGATAAGAGATGACATTGGATCTTCCTTTCTAGAATGCGCGTCTCGCTATCGGTCGACTCAGATGTTCCAGTTCGGATCGTTGTCGAAACGACTGTCCAAGTTCCAGTTGCCGAACGTGCGTGCTATCTGCTTTTGGAAGCTCGTCGTGTTAACTGCCTCGCTGTAGTACCAAGACATAAACCAAGCTTCGATCGAGTTTGCGCGCCCTGACCAGCTCCCCGAGTAGTTCTCATCGCAAGAAGATCCGCCGTCTAAGCACCGATTTGTGCCGTCGTTTCCATCGTGCTTCGCATCATCCTCGCCGTGCGCGTGACGAGCCTCATGCAAGATCGAGGCTGCGCGTGCTACCGGCACAAGTTGGAATCCGCCCCTGGTGTGCACTTCGGTCCACTCGTCGACGAATATGCCGCCATATCGGGTGGTCATCCAGTTGCCGGTCCACTTGCAACTTCCGTCGAGTTCGTCGATCTCACGAGCAGCCCAGTTTCCGCCCCATCTCAGAACATTCCCCGTCATGTCGCTCCAAGTGCTCGCCGGATTGGGGGAAGAGTAGTTCAGGATGTACAGTCCGACGTAGGTGCGGCCGAGCAGCATCCCCATGTCACAGTAGTTGCTGAGTAACCGTCCGAGCTCTCCGCGTTGCGCCGAGCGAGGAGTCGACGATCCTCGTGC
>CAZEWA010000470.1:0-3108 GCA_964515685.1 uncultured Polyangiales bacterium
ACTACAGCACCGAGACCATCTTCATTGATGGCAAGAAGTACGCGAAGAGCATCGAATTCGATCTGTTGGCGGGCCAGCGAGCCACGCGCGACATCAAGATCGAAGGCGAAGCCATTGTGCGCAAGAACCGCAAGTTCACGCGCCAGGCGATTCGCAAGCTGAGGGAAGCGAATCTCGACCAGCTTCCGATGGACACGGAAGAGGTTGTCGGCAAGGTCAGCGCCCAGAACGTCATCGACGAAGACACGGGCGAGATCATCTTGGGCGTCAACGAAGAGGTCACCGAGGACAAGCTCGAGCGTCTGCGTGATGCCAACGTGAAGAGCTTCAAGGTGCTCTTCATCGACGGTCTCAACGTGGGTAGCTATCTGCGCGATACGCTGAATGCCGATAAGGTTCAGCTGCAGGATGAGGCGATTCTCGAGATCTATCGCCGCTTGCGCCCGGGCGATCCGCCAACGCTTGAGACTGCGAAGACGCTGTTCCACAACTTGTTCTTCAATCCTGAGCGTTACGACCTGTCCAAGGTTGGTCGTCTCAAGCTGAATTACAAGTTCTATAAGCCGGACGAAGAGAAGCCGACCCTCGAGGTTCAGGTTCTCACCAAGCGCGACATCCTCGAAACGGTACGCCACCTGATCGAGCTCAAGAACGGCCGCGGTTCGGTCGATGACATCGATCATCTCGGTAATCGTCGCGTTCGTGCCGTGGGCGAGCTGATGGAGAATCAGTATCGCATCGGCTTGGTGCGTATGGAACGCGCGATCAAGGAGCGCATGAGCATGAGCCAAGAGCTCGAGACGCTCATGCCGCACGACCTGATCAACGCGAAGCCCGTCAGCGCGGTGGTGAAGGAGTACTTCGGCTCCTCGCAGCTCTCGCAGTTCATGGACCAGACCAATCCGCTCGGAGAGGTCACCCACAAGCGTCGCCTCTCGGCCCTCGGACCAGGCGGTATGACGCGTGAACGCGCGGGCTTCGAAGTTCGCGACGTTCACAACACCCACTACGGCCGTATCTGCCCGATTGAGACGCCGGAAGGTCCGAACATCGGTCTCATCGCGTCGCTGTCGACCCACGCCCGCGTCAACGAATACGGCTTCGTCGAGACTCCCTACCGCAGGGTCATCGAAGGCGCTGTGACGCCCGAGGTGCGTTGGTACAGCGCGCTCGAGGAAGAGGGGCACTACATCGCCCAGGCAAATGCGCAGTTCGATCCGGAGACCGGCAAGTTGGCCGGAAACCTTATCAATGCGCGTTACAACGGCGACCCGCTTCTCGTTCCGCCGGATCAGGTCCAGCTGATGGACGTCTCGCCGAACCAGCTGGTGTCTGTCGCTGCCTCGCTGATTCCGTTCCTTGAGCACGACGACGCAAACCGCGCGCTCATGGGCTCGAACATGCAGCGCCAGGCTGTGCCGCTCATCAGCACGCGTGCTCCGCTCGTGGGCACCGGGCTTGAAGCCAAGGTGGCACGGGACAGCGGTGTGTGCGCCGTTGCGAAGCGCGACGGTATCGTCGACTCGGTCGATGCCACGCGTATCGTCGTCCGCGTTGAAGGTGAGGGCGGGGAATTCCCGGACATCTACCGTCTCGAGAAGTTCCAGCGCTCGAACCAGAACACCTGTTACAACCAAACACCTATCGTCCGCGCCGGAGATCAGGTGGTGGTGGGTGACGTCCTTGCGGACGGTCCTGCAATCGACACTGGTGAGCTCGCGCTCGGTCAGAACGTGGTTGTCGCGTTCATGCCTTGGCAGGGCTACAACTTCGAGGACTCGATCCTCGTCAGTGAGCGCATTGCCAAGGACGACGTGTTCACCTCGATCCACATCGAGGAGTTTGAGTGCGTCGCTCGTGACACCAAGCTCGGCAAGGAAGAGATCACCCGCGACATTCCGAACGTGGGTGAAGAAGCTCTCAAGGACCTCGACGACTCTGGCATCGTGCGCATCGGCGCCGAGGTCAAGGCCGGCGACATCCTGGTTGGCAAGATCACGCCGAAGGGTGAGACGCAGCTCTCGCCTGAAGAGAAGCTTCTGCGCGCTATCTTCGGCGAAAAGGCTGGGGACGTTCGCGATAGCTCCCTGCGCGTACCACCGGGCGTCGGCGGCGTCGTGATCAATGCGCGCGTTTTCGCACGCAAGGGCACCGACAAGGACGACCGTGCCAAGGAGATCGAGGATGGCGAGCGCGCCAAGCTCGAAAAGGACATGGCGGATGAGATCAAAATCATCCGAACGTCGGCCTACGCTCGCGTAAAGGCCTTGCTCATCGGAGCGAACACCGAAGCCAAGTTGGTGGACGACAAGGGCAAGGTTCTTCTACAGAAGGGCGACAAGCTCACCGACGACCTGCTCGACCCGATTCCGCGCAAGCTCTGGTCGCAGATTGAGGTCGATCAGAACAAGGAAAAGATCGATTCGATCTTGGGGCAGCTCGAGGGCCAGGTCGGCTCTATCGAGCAGCTCTTCCAGGAAAAGATTGCGAAGCTGAGCAAGGGCGATGAGCTGCCTCCCGGCGTCATCAAGATGGTGAAGGTCTACGTCGCCATCAAGCGCAAGCTTCAAGTCGGCGACAAGATGGCAGGTCGTCACGGTAACAAGGGTGTGGTCAGCCGCATCTTGCCCGAGGAGGACCTTCCCTACATGCAGGACGGTCGCTGCGTCGACCTCGTGCTCAATCCGCTCGGTGTTCCCAGTCGTATGAACGTGGGCCAGATTCTCGAGGTTCACCTCGGTTGGGCTGCGCGTAATCTCGGCATGCAGATCATGGAAAAGGTCGAGGAAGCTCGACTGCAGGGTGAGGAGCTCCGCAAGGAACTCGTCAAGCTGTTCCATACGGGAAGCACGCGCCAGATCATCGAGGAGCTGCCGGTTGAGGAGCTGCCGAAGGTTGCCCGCAAGTTCGACGAAGGAGTGCACTTCTCGTCGCGCGTTTTCGACGGTGCGACCGAGATGGAGATCAAGGAGCGCCTGGCCATGGCAGGCCTTGCTACCAGCGGTCAGACGGTGTTGTTCGACGGTCGTACGGGTGAGCCGTTCGACAAAGATGTCACCGTGGGCGTGATGTACATGCTCAAGCTGCACCACTTGGTCGACGACAAGA
>CAZEWA010000471.1:0-3081 GCA_964515685.1 uncultured Polyangiales bacterium
TGTACTTCTCGTCGAACGCGCGCATGACCTCGACCGGCATCGCCGAGCCGCCCGAAAGGCAATGCTCGAGCGACGACAGGTCGTAGCTGGCAGCCTCCGGATAGTGCAGCAGCGCGAAGTACATGGTGGGCACGCCGGCAAACTTGGTGACGCGGTGCTTCTGCATCAGCGCGAACGCCGCCTGAGGCTCGAAGCGCGGCAAAAGGACCAGCGTGCCGCCGGCTGCGATGGTGGCGTTCTGGATGCACGTCTGACCGAAGCTGTGGAACAACGGCAGAACGGCAAGCGACACCGACTCGGGCGTCGTCGGCGACAGCACCTTGCCCGCGTACTCTGCGTTGTAGAACAGGTTGAAGTGCGAGAGCTCCGCACCCTTGGGCCGGCCTGTGGTGCCCGAGGTGTAGAGGATGACCGCGGTCTCGTCGGGCATCGTGGGCGCAGGCTCAGCGACAGGCGTACCTGAGCCTATCAGCGCCGTCATGTTGTAGGCGCCTTCTGGCGCGCTGACGTCGGTGGGATTGGCGCGTGCAACAATCAGGTGCTTGCAGGCATCGGCGCGTGCAAAACCCGCTTGGCCCGCTTCCAGGAAGCCTTCCCAGACCACCAACGCCACGGCATCCGAATCGTCGAGGTGGTAGGCCACTTCGTCACCCGTGAGCAGGACGTTGAGGGGAACCACCGGCGCACCGATGTAGTGAGCGGCGTAGTAAGCCAACGTGAAATGGGGAACGTTCGGCAGCATCAGGGCCACGTGCTGGCCACGCTTGATCCCGAGCTTCTCCAGCGCCCCCGCGAGCTTCTGCACGTAGGCGTGGGCAATCTCGTACGTAAGCGTGGTCTCGCCGACGATTAGGGCCGGCTTTTTCGGGTATTTACGCGCGCTTTCGCGCAAAAACGTGGCCAGATTCAGTGTCATACGGTTCCCCTGTTCAAGAAGCTGTCAGCGCTCTTTTGCCCTGCGCTCCCGCGTGGCGGCCCCTGCGACATGGACCATGAAGGAGGGCAGAGCACGTTTGGCGACCGCCATCACCTTGGAGTCAGCCCCCACGTAAACGCGCTCGCGATTGCGTTCTACACCACGCAGGATGGTCTTGGCAGCTTGTTCCGCCGAGGTGCGTGCAATCCGATCGAAAACGGCCGCATCGCGCTTGTTCGCACCGCGAGAATTGCGGACGATATTCGTCTTGATTCCACCTGGATGCACGCAGGTGGTGCGGATCTCGGTCCCCTTGAGCTCTTGCATGAGCGTCTCGGAGAAGCCCAGCACCCCGTACTTCGAGATGTTGTAGGGACCATTGAGCGCAAAGGGCACCATCGCGTTGATGCTGGAGATGTTCACGATGTGGCCTGCTCCACGCCTGCGGAACAGGGGCAAAAAGGACTTCACGCCGTAGACCACGCCCCACAGATTCACGTTGAGCACGAACTCGAAATCCTCGTAGGAGATGTCTTCGATGCTCGCGCGCGTGGTGACACCCGCGTTGTTGATGATGCCGTCGGCTCCGCCGTGGATCGACTCGACCTCACGCGCATAGGCCTCGACCGCCTCGCGCGAGCTCACATCGACGCGATGCGTGGTGAACTTACCCGGGCCCTGCAAGAGGCCGAGCGTCTCCTTGAGGCCTGCTTCGTCCACATCGGAAAGTGCGACATGGGCGCCGCGCGCCGCGAGCTCGACCGCGAGTGCGCGGCCGATGCCTGAAGCGGTTCCGGTGACGGCAAATACTTTTCCAGCGATGGTGGTCATGTTTGCTTCAACGTAGTGAGGAAGTTGCGGGTGCTGTTCGCCACCTCGATCAAGGCAGCCTCAGAGACCGGGCTCAACCCAGTCATGTTGATGAAACCGTGGATGAGATCGGGCACACGATGAAAACGCGTGATGACCCCCGCATTGCGCAGCGCACTTTCGTACGCCTCGCCCTCGTCGCGCAAGGGGTCAAAACCACAAGTCACCACAAAGGCGGGACTCAAGTCCGAAAGATTCGGAAATTGCGTGGGTGACAGGAGGGGATCTTTCGGATCGTGGCCCTGCGCGTATTGCGCAAGGCAATACTCGATGTCCCGCTTCGTCAGAAAAAATCCTTCCGCGAACAGGTCCAGAGACTTCCACTGCGTCAGGCGGTCGAGGCACGGATAGAGCAAGAGCTGCATGACAGGCAGCGGCTTCCCCTCGGTGAGGGCAAACTGTGTGACCACAGCCGCGAGATTGCCGCCTGCGCTGTCGCCACCGACCAACACCTGGCTCGGGTCGGCCCCAAGTCGCTCTGCGTTTTCGAGCGCCCAAAGGTAGCCTGCAAACGCGTCCTCCACTGCAGCCGGGAACGGATTCTCAGGCCCCTTCCGGTACTCCACGGCCAACACCTGAACACCGGCATGCTTGGCCAAGTAACGGCAAGGCTGATCGTGTGTGTCGAGGTCGCCGAACAGAAAGCCGCCGCCGTGGAAGAACACAAGTAGCGGACGCACGCCTTGCTCGATTGGCATGTAGTGGCGCACACGCATCGGGCCTGCCGGCCCTGCGATCTCGAACGTGCGCACAGGACCTACCGGAAGCTTCGGCCCGGCCGAGACCTGGCACTCCTCCCGCATTTGTCGTCGCGCTTGTTTAATCGGAAGCTGCGACCAAGGCTTTCCGCCTTGGAGTTCGCGAAGCTTCAACATGAGCTGAATTTCTGGGCACAGCGTGAGGCCGTCGATCCTGCGCGTGTGCTCAGGCAAGACGTTGGGCGCGTAGGGTGCAAACGATTTGAGCACCTTACGGATCACGCGATGCTGCATGCGCGCAGAGCGCGAACGCTCAGACATGATTCACGCGCTTTCCCGCTGCGTCATCACGGCGTGAGTCGCTGCCAGGTCCCACCAAGGGCAACACCGACGCGAGTCCTTTTTCGCCCTGCGTTCGATCGTGACGATTTAGGCTGTCACGCTTGCTCAGCACATATTCGCTCGGCCGAAAGCGGGCCTCACGCATGAACTCGAAGGTGAACGTCGGCCAAAGCGTAGAGTTTCTGCCGGTGGAATCCAGGTACCAGCTGTTGCAGCCGCCGGAAGTCCACACGGTTCCCTGCATGCGCGCGTCGA
>CAZEWA010000472.1:0-3079 GCA_964515685.1 uncultured Polyangiales bacterium
GCCCCACAGGCCCATCGACATTAGACGAATTTTGCATCCTGGGCAGAGGGGGGGCTCAGAACGTGCCGCGCACCCCGAGCATGGGCAGGGTGACAGGGAACTCGACGTAGGAGACGCGGCAGGCGCCGCTCCTGTCGTAGCAATCCCAGCCTAGGGGCTCGCGCTGGAACGTGAAGTTGAGCCAGTCGAAGCTGAAGCGGAGCTCGCCCCAGCTCTTGGGCCAGACGCGCGAGATCTGAAGGTCGCCGCGGTAGAAGGCCGGTAGGCGCTGGCGTTGACGCGGATCGGTGGCGGTCGCGGAGCCCATCGGATAGCGCCCGCTTTGCGCGAAACCTCGCAGCGAGATGCGCCAACGCGGGCCGATGCGCCACTGAAAAATGAGGTTTGCCACGTGCCGCACATCGAAGTTCGGCGTGAACTTTTGCCCGCCGTCCGAGCGTGCGTTGGCTTTCGACAGCGTGTAGCTGAGCCAGCCCGAGAGTGCTTCGCGATAGTCCCGCCTGAGCATCCACTCGCTGCCGAACGCGTGAGCGGAGAGCCGCGCGAATCCCTTACTCTCTTCACAGACGACCTCGCTTTGGATCGGGCGAGGTGCATCGCCTGATGGGGGGGCGGGGGCAGGAGCGGCGCTGCAGCTCACGTCGCCATCGTCGATGGCCTCGAACGACAACATGCGATCGTATACATGCCAAAAGACCTTGGTTTCTACGCTGAATGAAGCAGGAAGCTCGAGCTTTGCGCCGATCTCACTCTGTACCGAGCGCTGCAATCCCCGATCGAGCGCCGTGTCCGCGATACCAGGCAACGGGATCAAAAAGACTGCGGGCTGATAGGCCAGGCCCGAAGCGATGTGGAGCGTGAGCGCATCGGTCGCAAACACCCGCGCAACGCCTCGCGGCTCCATCGCCCATTGCACATCACCTCCCGTGATCCAGAGGTCCGATCGCAAGCCCAGATCGAGCTCTAGCTTCGGCAACACAGGAAGACGCAGCTCGCTGTACGCGCCGAGCACGTCGCGATGGCGGGCTGCGCGATAGAGCGGATTCTGCTGGAACGGATCGGAAGGGTCGTTTGGGTCGCTGCTGGCCAGGGGATTTTTGAGGCGGCCTAGTGTGGCAGTCATGTCGGCCCCCACGCGCAGCTTGGCAGAGCGTATTCCACGCGTAAGCCACACTCTCGGCCCCACGCGATAGGCTGTGATGTCGAGTGTGTCTTCCAATCCGCTGCGCTCGAAGCCTGCGCTCAGTGCTCCGCCGAAGCTGAGGTTGTCGCGGCGGTGTTCGACGCGTGCTTCGAAGCGATGGAACTGCAGCTCGATCTGACGCTGGAGTCGCCCGTTGTTGCGGCTGCCGATGAAATCGAAGGAGCCGAGCACCATCATGCTGGCTTCGGTGCGGCTCGAGAGCGGCACCACGGTGCGCAGCTGATAGTCCCAGTACTGCACGACGGCAGATGACTCGAACAGCTTGATCGCAGGTCCAGGATAGCCGTAGCGGCCGGCAACCTCGATGCGTCCACCGCGACCGAAGGGCTTGGCGAAGTAAGCTTGCGCGTCGACCAGACGCAGCTCGAGCTCACCGTGCAGCCCTTCCTTGAGCGGGTTGAGCGCACCTTTTCCGGTCACGACGCCGCCGGTCTTTCGACCGTAGCGCGCGGGGGCAACGCCCGGGTAGAAGTCGATGGCTCCTACCATGGCGGGGTGCACGACCGCCGGGCCAAGTCCCAGGTGAAAGAGTACTGGCAACGGAATGTCGTCGTAAAAGTAGGCGGTTGCAGATGGCGGGGCGCCACGCACATAGACGTAAGGTAGGCCTGTCATCACGGGCACGACGCCAGGCAGTGCGTCGATGACACGGTAAGGATCGCCGAAGGCTCCCGGCAGCTCACGCATTTGTTCGAGGCTCACGGCGTGGGCCGTGGGCTCGGGCCGCTGCACTTGAGCTTCCGCTCCATACTCCGCGGCTTGGGCAGCGTCCGAGGTTAGGTCAGGTTCGCTTGCTGCATCTTGTTCAGCTCCGGCGTCGTGTGGCGCTGCGGGGGGTGGCAAAGCTAAGAACAGCCGTAGACCCACGCGTGCGGCTTGAGGGACTCCTTCGCGCAGGGCGGGCTCGAAGCGGGATTGCTCGAGCGCCGCGCTCACAGTGCGACAGACATCGTCAGGCAGCGTGCAGTCCTCTAGCTCGGCGCTGCCATCGGGGGAGACAACAACCAGCACGTCCACGAAGCCGCGCTCCGGCGGAGCAACACCTACAGGCCAATCCAGTAAGGGCGCGTGCAGAGCGCGCGGAGCGCTCGTGGTGGGCGCTGATACTTCCGAAACAGAGTCCAGGCTTACCCCTGCATCATCTGCATCTTGCGCGCGCACACTCAGGCTGGCGAAAAGCAGCAGAGCGATCGGAGCAGTAAGGGAGAGCTCGCGCATCGCGCGACGCTATAGCTTGGGCCGGAGCCGGCTCCTAGAAAATTAGGCGCGGACACGTTCCACCCTTCGGGTTCACCCCGAACACACACTCAGCCGTCGGCGAGGTCGAGGCCATCGTAGCCCGCGAATCCATGGCTGTGGACCCGGATGCGGCTCGCTCGCCGGTCCGAGTGGTGTGGTCGTGCGTGGCCGCGCACGGCCCTGAGCGTGCAGCGTAGCGTCGGGCAGTCAGGTGGGGGAGGGTGCGCTGGTCTCGGTTGTGTAGGGTATTTCCGAGCCTAAACCGCCCTAAGATTCTGGCTTCGTGGCCGAAGGGCACAGCCTACGCACGGAAACGGGGTTAAGCTGTGGGTTTGAGGAGGCCGGGCTGTTGTTGAAGTACCCCATTCGCGCGAGCCGCGCGCGAGTTGATGGACCTCGTGTTCGAAGCACACAATCGCCGCGCGGATCTATTACCTGATTAGGTGAGTGCGGGCAGACAGGCTTGCGCTAGGGGATATAGACGACGCGTGAACGCTCGGGCGCGTGCGCTTGGGCCTTCAATTCCGCCGTCGAGACCAGGTCAAGGATTCGTCGTCGTCTTGCGCAGTCTCACAGGCGACTAGGCCCACTCTGCCTACGATGTGGCGATTCTCGATCGTGGGGTTACCCATCCAG
>CAZEWA010000473.1:0-3078 GCA_964515685.1 uncultured Polyangiales bacterium
GCCTGCGAGATCACGTCTTCCACACGCGCAAAGCCTTGGGGCGCACGCGCCTCGGCCAGCTGCATCACTTGCTCTGGGCCGTGCAAGCGATTGCGCAGCACCACGCCCGCGGTCTTGGGCAAGCGCTCCGCTTCATATTCGCGCAGGGCGTACGTAGCGTCTTGGTTTTGGTGCAAACAGTCCGCCAAGTAGCGCGCATCCAAGATGGCCTGGGCGCTGCCGTTCGAACCCACGGGATACATCGGATGGGCCGCATCGCCGAGCAACGTCGTGCGTCCGAACGTCCAGCGGGGCAGTGGATCTTTGTCCACCAAGGGGAACTCGTAGATGGCGTCGGCGCTGTCGATGAGCCCTGGCACATCGATCCAACCCCACTTCCAGCTTGAGAACGCTTCGGCAAAGGCAGACTTGTCTACCTGCCGATTCCAGTCGTTCGGAGCGCTCTCACCTGGCACACGCAGCTCAGCAATAAAGTTTACGAGCGAGCGTCCAGCACGCCGCAGGGGCTCTGAAATCGGATAGGCCACGAATTTTTGGTCGGGATGGCCCGCCATGAACATGGAGCGCCCGTCGAGAAACGGCTCGACCTCCACCGCCGCACGCCACATCACCCTGCCGGAATAGCGCAGCGGATCGCGCTCTGGATACAGAGCCTGCCGCAAGGCCGAACGCACCCCGTCCGCACCGACCAGCACATCGACCTTACGCTCGACGAGGGTCCCATCGCGCCTGCGCACGTGCGCTGCCACCTGCTCGCCCACAGGCTCGAATGCTTCCACGCGATGTCCGGTTTGCACCGCATCCGGCCCCAGCCGCTCGCGCACCGCCTCAAACAGCAGCATCTGGAAGGCCCCGCGATGGATCGAGAGCTGCGGCCAGGGATAACCCGCCGCGAGCCCACGCGGCTCCGACCAGATACGCTGGCCAAACTTGTTGAAGTAGCTGAGCTGCGAGGTCTCCACACCGATTTCGCACAGAGCCGGCCCGAGCCCCAGCTCCGACAGCTCGCGCATGGCGTGGGGCAACAGGTTGATGCCGACTCCAAGTGGCTTGAGCGCCGACACGCTCTCCCAAAGCGTGGTTTCGATGCCCCGCTTGTGGAGCATCAACGCCAGCGTGAGCCCACCTATCCCTGCACCTGCAATGCCTACTCTCATCGTGCCTTCCGGAGCAGCCCGGACCCCTGCCGGGGCTCGTGCCTGTCGCTACAACCTGAAAGCCTGATTCGTACCACGCCTTTTCCCTGCGCCGCAGCAGGAAGCCTTACAGATCGCGCGATGCCGCTGGAGCAAACTCCCGGGAAACGTTATAGGAGCCTGGGGACCATGGCGGAACGGGAAGGCTGCTCCGAAAACATGCGCTACGAATGCGCCTGAGCGCTTTGCCTCTCGCGTCCGCGCCCCAAAGGGTACTTCGATGAAACTGCGTTGCCTTGCATGCCTACTGGCCCTGTTCGCCGCAACTTCCCTGGCGAGGGCCGATCAGCCGACAGCCGTGATGGTGCCACCCCACGTCGAAGCGGGAATAGCGGAAGGCGTGGTGACCCGTGCTCTCGAGCAGCTGCGGCGCGAGCTCGAGAACGGCGACGACCACTTCACCGTGATCTCCCACGGCCAGGCTGTCGAGATCGCCGAAGCGGACCAAGCCGACCGCTACACCAAGCCCAAGGGTGAGCCCGACGCCGTCAAGTGCGTGAGCGCTGATTGCGCGGTCTGGTTCCGGCGCGTGATCAACGCAGATCTTGCCGTGCAGCTCTCGATCTACAACAAGGTCGACGCGCAAAAACGCCTGCAGGCAAGCCGGGTTTCCATCACGTTGGTTCGGGATGCCGATGGGCGTTGGCAAGCCACTGCCCCCATCGAACACGGCGACATCGAACAAGCCGTGGCGAGCGCGTTCGGCGAAGCCCAAGCCAAAAGGCGCAAAGGCGTAGGTCCCTGGCTGGTGGTGCACGGCTCGCCAGAGGGCGCAGGCGTCTACCTCGACGGGAATCTCATCGGGCGCGTGCCCATGGAGCGCCAGCGCATCGAAGACGCGAGCAGCCTGCACGTGCTCACAGTCAAGCAGCGTGGCTACTACGAAGACAGCCGAACACTCGAGCTGCAAGGCGACATTTCGCGCGAAGAGATCGTCGAAGTCGATCTCGTCAAGCACGGCGAACAACGTGCGAACGCTGGCGCTGGCACCTCGTCGAACGATCGCGGTGTGTTTCGGCGCTGGGTCGGACCGAGCTTGCTAGTAGCCGGCGGAGCTGGACTGCTCGCGGGCGGCCTCGGCCAACTCGGCGGCACAGGCTGCGTGGAAGAGAGCCCGCTCGGCGGCTGCTTGCGCAAGGCAGAAATGCAGATGGGTCCGTTGCTCGCCTACGCCGTACCTGGAGCTTTGCTCATGGCTGGCGGGGTCACTTGGTTTATCGTGAGCCGGCGCGCCAATACGGCCGTCAGCGTCGCAGCGCGCGGGCTGGTTTTGACGGGGAGCTTCTGATGCATTCGCTTCGAGCGCTTGGACTCATCGCTTTCTGTTTCGGGGCAATCCTCGGGGGCTGCGTGGTGAAGGAGCGCGAGCTCTGTAAAGACGCGTTCGAACCGAAAAATGCGTCCTGCTCGCTGCAGTACTGCGAGAAGCACACTTCCGATCCCGCTTGCATCGACTTCATCAAGGGCCTGGTCGATGCCGGTCTGCTCGACGCTGGCCACCTCGGCAACGGCAACGTGGGTTCGGACGCCAGTACCGAAGGCGATGGCAGCCTGGGCGAAGACGCGGACACCTCGGTTAAGCCGAGCACCTGTAGCGGAAACGCAGACTGCAAGCTGCTTACCTCACCCGTCTGCGAATCCGGCGCCTGCACGCAATGCAAAGGCGACCAAGAGTGCGCCTGGCGAGCAGATGCACCTGTATGCCAAGGCGGTGCCTGCGTGGCCTGCAGCGCGGAGAACGACAAGCTGTGCGTGGACCAAGGCCTCCTGTGCAAGACAGGCAGCAGCGAGTGCGTCGCCTGCAATGGCGCGAGCGACTGCAATGATCCGAAGAACAGCGCCTGCAACGCGGAATCCAAGTGCGAGCCCTGCGCGACCAGCG
>CAZEWA010000474.1:0-3075 GCA_964515685.1 uncultured Polyangiales bacterium
CGATATCGGAGAGATAAGCGAGCTGTGGCGTCGTGGCAGTGTCGTGGCCTCCTGGCTGCTCGATCTGACTGCTGGGGCATTGCTCGAACAACCAAGGCTCGACGGTTTTGCAGGCAGGGTCTCGGACTCCGGCGAAGGGCGCTGGACTATCAAGGCCGCTATCGACGAAGGCGTGCCTGCTCCGGTGCTCAGCGCGGCGCTCTACCAGCGCTTTTCATCGCGGGGCCAGGCCGACTATGCCGACAAGCTGCTCTCCGCCATGCGTAGCGCCTTTGGAGGACACCACGAAAAGGCCTGAAGGCCTGACCAAAGCCGAGCCTAGCGATGCCACTTGGGGTTTAGCGCAACGTGGCGTATTTTGGAGCACCATGCTCGCACTCGCTCTGCTCCCCCGCCTGCGGTTGTTTCACCAAACACGGAGCACAGCTCCGCAAGCGACGCGCGGCACGCCATGAGCGACGAATTGCGCGCGCTGCTCAAGCTGCACCAGGACGTCCTCGGCGAGGCGCAGAAGAGCATTATCGGGCAGCAGGAGCCCCTCGAGCTCCTGCTGATCGCACTTTTGGCGCAAGGGCATGCGCTGCTCGAGGGCGTGCCTGGAACGGCCAAGACACGGATGGTACGTACGCTTGCCGCGTGCCTTGGGCTGACCTTCGGCCGCATTCAGTTCACGCCCGACCTGATGCCTAGCGATGTCCTTGGCACCCACGTATTTGATCTGGCCCGAAGCCACTTCGAGCTGCGCAAGGGGCCGATTTTCACCGAGCTCTTGTTAGCCGACGAGATCAACCGCGCACCTGCCAAAACGCAAAGTGCCTTACTCGAAGCCATGCAAGAGCGCCAAGTTTCGATCGACGGAGAGACGCACGCGCTCGCCCCGGCCTTCACGGTGTTCGCAACGCAAAACCCCATCGAACACGAAGGTACCTACGCGCTCCCGGAGGCACAGCTCGACCGGTTTTTGGTCAAGATTCATGTGGACTACCCGAGCGAGGGCGAAGAAGACGAAATACTCGCGCACGCTGCAACTTACGCGATGAGCGCTGCACCCGAAGCACTTGGGGTACGCCAGGTTGTCTCTCGGGAAGAACTCATGCGCTTACGCGAGCTGGCCGCGCAGGTTCATGTGAAAGACAACGTTCGCCGCTATGTGCGTGACCTGATCCGCGCCACGCGCTCCACTTCGAGCATCCTGCTCGGTGCGGGCCCGCGAGCCGGCGTTCACCTCATGCTGGCCTCACGCTGGGCGGCCGCGCTTTCAGGTCGCGCCTTCGTCACGCCCGATGATGTTCAGCGCATGCTGCCTCACGTAACGGCCCATCGCCTCAAGCTCGCACCTGAAGCAGAGCTCGATGGTCTCGATGCCAAACAGGTTCTGTTGCTCGTGCGCTCCCGCGTGGAAGTGCCGCGGTGACGCAGCCCGCTCTGCCATGGACGCCACTTGAAGCTACTACCACCGAATCCCTCGCGGACTCGGCCCCCAGAGAGCGGCCTACGATTCACCTGGGACGCCGCGCGTTTCTATGGCTTTTGTGCGGATTTTTCCCCTTGATCATCCTGCCACACGCCGAACTTTTATCGGCCTCGCTGCTCTCGCTGTGCATCAATGCGGTGATTGTCGTGCTGTTCGCCGTGGACCTTGCCCGTGCGCGACGCGCCGAGGTTTACGTCTCTCGACACTTGCCTTCGGACTTTCGCCTGGGGCGTGCCGAGCGTGTTTTTCTGCGGCTCGAGAACCGCAGCCCACGCGCGCTCCGGATACGCTTACTAGACCTGCCGCCTGACGCCATCGCATCCCGTAGGGAAACACTCGAGGCTCTGTTACCCGCTCACCAAAGCCTTGAGCACACAGTGCACGTAGTTCCCCAAACGCGAGGCCGAGCCGTATGGGAGCCTGCCGCGCTGCGACTCGAGACGCGCTGGGGACTTGCCGCGATTCAGCGCTCTGTTTGTTGCGCCACGACGATCCGCGTTGTGCCAGCTTTCCACAAGGCCCGCATCTCGCGTGCACAGAAGCGTGATGACGTGGGCGTGATTTCTCAGCGCACTCGATCGGCGCAGGGCACGGAGGTCGAGTCACTGAGAGAGTATGTGCAGCCGGACTCCCTGCGCAGCATCGATTGGAAAGCCACCTCGCGCCGCCTACGACCCATGACGCGCCAATATCAAGCCGAGCAAAACCAGACGCTGTTCCTGGTGCTCGATGCCAGCCGCACCATGGCCGCGCCGATTCACACAGCCAACCACTCGCAGGACGGCGCTGCCCCACGCCCGCCGACGCGCTTCGATATGGCCGTGCAGAGCGCTCTCGAACTCAGCGCGGCCGCGCTCGATGCCGGTGACCGCGTGGGCCTGCTCGTCTACGGGGACGCTCGCCTCAGCCTGACCACGCCGCAAAGCGGGCGCAAGCAGCTGGCGCGCTTGGTCGAGCAGCTCACCTATCTGCACGCTCAGCCCACCCAGCTTGCAGTCCGTCGCATGCTCATAGACCTTACGGGTCAGCTGAAGCGGCGTGCACTCGTGGTGTTCTTCACCGACCTCGAGAACGAAGCCCACGCCGCGCAGCTGTGTGCGCACGCGAGCATGCTCACCAAGCGTCACCTCACAGTCTGTGTGAGTCTGCAGGATGCAGCCACAAGCCACCTCGCCCGCGCAACGCCGCACACCGACGACGAAGTATTTCAGAAGGCCGCTGCCATCGACCTTTTGAACGATCGCGAACGCATCGCCCGGCGCCTCGAGTTGCAGGGTATTCGTGTGCTGCAAGCGGACGCGGAGCGGCTCGCACCGAAGCTGCTCAAGCACTATCTACACGTAAAGCACAGGGCTCTTTTGTAGGCCAAAGGCTGCGTTTCGCGGTAACTTTGCTCCCGCACCCATGGGGGAACCTGTAACGACCACCCACAAACCTACCCGCAGCATTCCGCGGCGCATTTTCGCGGGCTTTGCCGTGGTGCTGTCACTGTTCGTGCTCGTCTCCTCCGTAAGCCTCTGGCAGCACCAACGCACCGCTGCCACGCTGCGTCTTTTGCACGAAGGCTACTTGCCGCTTTCGCTGAGCATCAGCGAAGCCCG
>CAZEWA010000475.1:0-3059 GCA_964515685.1 uncultured Polyangiales bacterium
CTGCGACGTCCCTCGGCGTCGAACTCGGTCTGCCCGCTCTCGAGCTCACCTGCGGTCACGAACCAGCTCGCGCGCAGGGTCTCGTCCTCTTCGCGCAGGGCGCCCGTGCCGCGATCGAACAGCAGGTAGCGCTCACGGGCCTCGGGCGATACCTGCACCTCGAGCTCGAGTTCGGTGTCCGGAGGGACATCCTCGTCGAGCTCCATGCCCGCATGCGCACGCGCCGAGCGTCGCACGCTGAGCCCGGTGATCCCAGGAACGCGGTTGCGCTCGTATTCAGCGGTGTATCTGCGGATGGCGTCGATAGGCGCTTCGCTCAACGGACACAGCATGCGAATGCGCACCACAGCGGGCTCGGCTCCCGGGATGCTCACGCGCAGGGGCTGATAGAAGCCGCCTGTTCCGTCTGAATCGCGCGGTCGGAGATCGGTCTCCGAGCGGCTCCCAAAGCGCGCGCAAGCATCCTGCGGCAACGTCGTGGAGAGCGAGAGGCCGGGGCGCTCGAGCACGGCCCCCTCTCCCTCCAGGCAGCGCGCGGACACGAAGCCGCTCTCGCTCAGCGCCCTGGGCGTCTCGCAGAAGCGAAAGCGCGCGGGCCCGACGTCGAGGATGCCTGCGGGGCCGCCTGCGATCAGGGTCACTTGCAAGGCCTCGCCCGGCGCCACCTCAGGCGGGTCCACCAACGCGCCCAGGATGCGCGGAGCCGAGAGAGGAGGCGGCTCCTCCGCAGGGTACCCGAAGCATGCGGAGAGCGAGAGCCACACGAGCGCCCAGAGCTTGGTTGGCTGAGATGCAGGGCTCACTGGTGGAGCCACCCGCTGAGATACAGGTCCCATCAAAACCCCACCCGTAGGCCGAGCGTGGCCAGAAAGGGCAAGCCTGGTAGATCGCGGCGGGCCCCGAAGTCCGGTGTGTAGCCGAACTCTTCCACGTTGCGCTGGGCGGTCGCGTTGAGCGCGTCGGCCATCACAGCGAGCTCCAAGCCAGCGAGCGCGAACGCGTACTCGAGGTGCAGATCGAGCTGGAAGAAGTCGGGCAGGCGCGCCGCGTTGTGCACACCGAAGCGGGGCTGGTAGCTGTCGCTCTTACTGTCATAAAAAGCTCCCACGACGCGGGTGCGAGGCGCCCCCGTGGCGTAGCGCAGGCGCAGACTCGCGAGCCATCCTCCGTGTCGATAGCCCGTGACGCACGTGGCCACGTGGGTCTGATCGAAGTCGAACAGGCGCTCGCGCCCGCTGGCTTCGCTGCGCGTCGTGCGACCGATGCTGTAGCTCACCAGCACGCTCAACCCCTCCTGCACCTGCCGCTCGGCAAGGAGCGTCGCGCCGACGAACCTGCCCTCCCCGTCCGGCGTGAGGGCGGTCACGTAGCGCGGCGTGGGATCGGGACTGCGCACAGCCAGCCCCTCGAGCCACTTGGCGTGCCCCTCCAGCCGCAGCGTCACCTGCTGCGGCAGCGTGAGCTCGGGCCCCGCACTCAGGGCGAGCGCGCGCTGCGCGCCGAGCCGTGGATTGCCGAACACGGGACTCAGGTCGCTCGCCGCGGGCGGTTGATGATGCACGCCCGCGCGCGCTGTGAGGCGCAGCCAGCTCGAGGCGGTGAGACCAGCGCTCAGGCGTGGCTCGGGAAACACCTCGTTGGCGTCGCGACCGACCCCCGGAATGCCGCGAATCCTCGGGGTCTGACGGGCGATGGACAACCCGTAGATCTCGAGCCGAAAGCCGAGCTGCGCGTCGAACGGACCGCGCGCCAGGGCGACGCTCGCGTGGGGAGCCAGGTTCAAGCTGGTGGTGCGTAAGCGGTCGGCGTTGACCTCGTCCCCAGGGCGCTGCCCGAAGGCCCGCACGTCTCCCTCGCGGGCCGGCAAGGTCAAGCTGCCCTTCCGCGTCAGCTCGCTGCGGACGGCGAGCGCATCGAAGCCCAGGGAGATCTGGACCGCGCCCAGGGTGCGCAGGTAGCTCGCCCGAGCCCCCACGCGCAGACTACGTGTCTCCAGGGAAAAAGGCACGCCGTCGAAGCGGTTCTCATCGCTGCTTACGCCGTACCCCATGAAGGGCGTGATCAACACGCGGGCGCCGTCGGCATAGCGGCGGCTGAGGCTCACGTAGGCCACGTGATCGCGCTGCTCGAGCGATTGCACGTTGGGCTCTGCGCGCACGCTGGACGCTATGCCACGCGAGAGCGCGTCGCGGCTGCCGATCCAGGTGAGGCTCACGCGCGTGCGCGCGTCGGGCTGATAGCTGAGTCTGGCTGCGCCGTCGGCGTGGGAGGGCACGCTCGTCATCTCGGCGAGCTCCGGCGTGAGTCGGGCGACCACGCGGTCGAGATAGCCGTAGCGAAGCGCGACCAGGGCATGCACGGGACCTTTGCCCGCGCGCAGCGAAAGCGAGGTGTCGATGCCGTCCGCCCGCAGCTCACCGTGCACGCCCTCACCGCGCAGGCGCACCGAGTCGATCTGCACCACCCCGCCGAGCCCGCGCCCGAAGCGCGCGTCGAACGCGCCCGGCACCAAGGAGATGCGCTCCACCAGCGCCGGGTGCACCGTGCTGCGCAGGCCCCCCGGATGGAACAAGCGCGGGATCTCCACGCCGTCCACATAGGTTCGGGTGTCCCCCGGGAGCGAACCCCACACGATAAGCTCCCCCGAGCCGTAGGCTGCGCGCGCGAGCCCCGGCAGGTTCGAGAGGGCCCGGGCAGGCTCCCCCAAGGCCCCTGGCTGCTCGCCTGCGCGACCGGCCGGAAGAGCATCCGCACCAGCGCTCGGCAGCGCGCTGGCCGTGGCGGTGGCGCCGTAGCTCGGCTCCTGCGCACTGGCCAAAGGCGCGCCCGAGAGCCAAAGCACGAGGAGCACGGGCCGCGTCGCGACGCGCACGCTCACTCACCCACTCACGGCACCACGAAGGTGAAGGCTGCGCTGCCTGCGCCGCGGCGGACTCCGCTCCGGGTATCGCTCGGCAAGGCTAGCCCCTCCGCGCTGCGGAGCAGGCGACCTCCGAGCCAAGCACTGACCTCGTAGTGCGCGACAGCCTCATCGCACATGGAGGCGGTCGCCACGCGCA
>CAZEWA010000476.1:0-688 GCA_964515685.1 uncultured Polyangiales bacterium
ACTTACGCTGGGGCTTTGATCGCCTCGCGGGAGTCGCCCGGGAGCAACTCGGCAAGGGATGCGCGCAGCGAAGCGCTGCTGGTTTTCTTTGGCAAGCGTAAGAGCGCCGTGAAGGTGCTGTTCTTCGACGGAAGCGGGATGTGTCTGTTCTACAAGCGTTTGGACCGCCGAACGTTTCCTGTTCCGCAGGCGTTGCGCCCCGACAGCACGAGCATCGAGCTCAGTGAGCGCGAACTCGACGACTTGCTCGATGGCATCGACGTGGATCCCGAACCTTTGCCTCGTCGGAGAGTACACTAAATATGCTAGATTTTAGGCGTGAAACGTGTCACGCCACAGCGTGGCCGCAGGCGCATTACAACTCGAACAGGCAGAAATGCTCGCCAAGATGCAGCAGCTTCAAGCGCAGCTTGACGCCGCCGCGAAGCGGGAAGCAGCTGCAAATGAGCGCATCGCAAACCTAGAGAAAGAGCGCGACAACCTGCGCGCGTCCCACGAGCGTTTGCGCGTCGAGCTTGAGCTTTACAAGCGTCGCATCTTCATCGCCAAGGCGGAGCGCGCGGACAACGAGCAGCAACTCCGACTCGAGTTTGCGCAGAAGCTACGCGAATTGGATGAAATCGCGGGGACTCTCGGCATTGCGAACGATGAGCAGCCCAAGCGTGACGAGACGCCTGCAAAGGACGGC
>CAZEWA010000476.1:698-3052 GCA_964515685.1 uncultured Polyangiales bacterium
GAAGACCGGGTAGAGATCTGCGACCCGCACCTCGAAAGGCTGGTTTCCGAGGGCAAAGTAGTGCGACACGGCGTCGAAGAGTCGTACAAGCTCGGCCACCGGCGCGCGAGCCGGGTTCGCGTGGTGATCGCACGTGTGCGGTACAAGACAGTCGATGCCGAAGGCAACGCAGACGTGATCACGACCGCGATGCCCGACGAAATGCTGCCTCGCTCGGTGCTTGCACCGTCGATGGCCGCGCACGTAATCATGGAGAACGTCGGCAAGGGCCTGCCGCTGTTTCGGCTCGAGGACACGTTTGCCCGCGAAGGGGTACCGATCGATCGCGGCACGCTCGCGCGCGTCAAGAAGCTTATAGGCGACACGCTCGCCGCGACCGTCGTTCGCGCCATGCACAAGCACGCTCTCGCCACCGCGTTCTGCATCTCGACGGATGCGACCGGCGTCTGCGTGCAGCCGATCTACAGCCATGAGAGGGGAAGTATGCCCTGCAAGAAAGGGCACTTTCTCGTGATGATCGCCGACAAAGAGCACATCCTGTTCGAATACCTCGAGAAAGAGGACGGGCCCAGCATCTACAAGAAGTTCTCGGGTTTCTCTGGCTACGTTCAGGCTGATGCAAAGGCAGTCTTCAACCTGCTGTTTGCGGACGCAGCCGAGCTGCAGCGCGAGAGCTGCGATGTCGAGCACGATGGCTGCGCGCGGACCGAGGTCGGCAGCTGGTATCACTGCGGTCGCCGGTTTTGGGAGGCTGCGACCGCGAAGTGTCTCGTTGCACGAGAGGGGCTCGTGCGCATCGGGCGCATTTTCGAGCTGGATGCGTCTTGGAAGGACAAGCCACCGTCGGAGATCAAACGTCTGCGCGCCGAGTTTTTGCGTCCTCATGTCGAGCTGTTCTTCGGATGGGTGGAGCATCAACGCGCTATCTTCAAAGACCAACGCGGCTACACCCGCTCTGCGCTCGAATACGCTCGCAATCAGTGCGATGTCCTCAAGCGCTTCTTCGACGACAGTCGTCTGGTCCTGACGAACAACGGCGCCGAGCGCGCGATCAAGTCCGTCGCGCTCGGGCGCAAGGCATGGCTGTTTTGCGGAAGCGACGACCACGCCGCGAGCACCGCTGCGCTGTACTCCCTGATCGCTTCGGCGCGATTGCATGGCCTCGACCCCGAGGAGTACCTGCGTTGCCTCATTCGCTTGGTGCCGCTCTGCTCGAGCGACACGCCGATCGCAGACCTCAAGGTGCAATGTGCTCGACAACGCGACGGGCATGAAAGACGGGGCAGAGGGTCATCGCCGATGTCCAGGGCCGCGTCACGTTGAACAATGTGAAGCTCGATGCGAGCGGGAAGTTTGCTGTGTCGGTGCCTGGTCTCCTTTCCCAGGTGTAGCGATGGAACCCCGTTTCTCCATGCGTCTCGTGCGGCCGTTTCTCAAGCATATGGCCGACTCCGGGGTGGAGGGGCGGATCTGCTCTTTTGCGTCGTGGTCCGTGGACGCACGCATCCCGGTGCGCGTGGCGCTGGCCTGGATCGAGAGCGCCGTCGAGAGTTCGGGAGACCCGGATCTCGGCCTGCGCGCGGTCAAGCGCATCGAGCACGGGGGCTACGATCTCGTGGAGTACGCGGCGCGCTCCTGCAGCACGTGGGGAGACGCCCTGGAGATCGTCCTGCGCTACGTCCACCTCCTCAACGAGGCGGCGGATTACGCGCTTCACGTGGGCGCCGGCTCGGCGCGGCTCGAGCTGCATTCCAAGGTGCCCCTGAACCGCGCCGCGGCCGACTTCACCGTCTGCGGGCTGGTCTCCGCGGCGACCCGCTGGACGCGCACGGGCTCGCTCTCGGGATGCGAGCTGTGGTTTCGCCACCCGAAGCCCTCCTGCACGCGCGCCTACGAGGGCCTGCTGGGGCCCGTGGTCTTGCGCTTCGACGCGCCCTTCGAGGCCCTCATCTTCGACGAAGAACAGCTCGCCGCCCCGCTGCGCACGGCGGACCCGAACCTGAACGCGCTCTTGCGTCGTCACGCGGATCAGGCGCTCTCCTCGTGCCTCGAGCGTCGCTGGGTCACGGGGCGCGTGCGGGAGCTGTTGATGGAGCTCTTACCCGCGGGGGTCGCCCAGGGAGAGCGCGTGGCCCGCCGGCTCGGGATGAGCCGACGCACGCTCTCGCGACAACTCTAGCAGGAGGGGACCACCTACGAAGGGCTGCTCGAGGAGACCCGCCACAGCCTGGCCGTGCAGTACCTCACGCGCGGCGACCTCTGCATCCAAGACATTGCGTTTCTGCTCGGCTACGCGGAGACCGCGGCGTTCTCACGCGCGTTCAGGCGCTGGACGAGGAGAAGCCCGCTCTCGT
>CAZEWA010000477.1:0-3047 GCA_964515685.1 uncultured Polyangiales bacterium
TGCGGGTGCAGGGGCGGCGGACGTACGCACCAAACAGCCGCTCATGTTGCGGCCCGCCTTGCCCCGTGCGCTGCGAGTTGGCGACGTGTTCGAGGCGGGCGCCACGGTGCACAACGATGGCGCTGAGGACATGGAGGTAGAGCTTCGCGCCGAGGTCGAGGGCCTCGTCCTTTCGAGCGATAAGACGCAGCGCGTGTCAGTGCCAAAGGGCGGAGCCGTGGAAGCACGCTTCAAGATGCGCGCGGACAAGGCGGGACAGGTCGTGTTTCGCTTCGAGGCCAAGGCCGGGCGGGAAACCGATGCGCTCAGCGTGACGCGCGATGTTGCGTTGCCCACGCCGCTCGAGACGGTCAGCACGACCGGCCAGGCGCAGGGAACATTGCGTGAGGGCATACAAGCCATGCAGGGCGTGCGAAGCGACGCCGGAGGGCTCGAGGTGCGGATGTCCACCACCGCGCTGGCCTCGCTGGGGGCGCCCGCACAGGCTCTCGTAGACTACCGCTACAACTGCACCGAACAACTCGCGTCGCGGCTCGTTGGCATGGCTGCCATGCTGCGTCTGGGGGCGAAGGGGGCATTCGATGTGGATGCGGAGTTGCCCGCGCGGATAGACACCGTGCTCGGAGAGCTCGAGCGTCACCAGCGTGCAGACGGGTCGTTCGGCCTGTGGTCGCGCGAAGAATGGGATCTGCCGCCCGCGCTCGCGGGGTTTCTCACCAGTTACGCGTTGCTGGCGCTAGAGGAGGTGCGCGTGGCAAAGATCGCAGTGAGTTCCCATGCGATCTCGAGCGCGCAAGCTTGGCTGACTCGCTACCTGCGAGATGTTCGAGAGCAGCCGCGGCGGGATGCAAACCAAGCGAGCGTCACCTTGGCCGTCTACGCCCTCGCTCGAACGGGGCAGGTAGATGCATCGTATCTGGGCACGCTGTACGAGCAGCGCGCGAGCCTAGATTTGGCCTCACAAGTTGCGCTTGGGCACGCGCTCGCCCTGGGAAACAAGGAACAAGAGAGCCAGGTGTTGTTCGACCTCGTGCTCACTCGCTTGCGCATGACGGCCGATGAGGCACACGTGGAGGCAAACGTCGGCGACGCCTACGCGGTGGTGCTCGCGTCGGATGTTCGCGCTACGGCGCAGCTCGTGTTGTGGCTGCTCGCGCGCGACGAAAAGCATGTGCTGTTGCCGAAGCTTGCTCGCTGGCTTTCGACCTCGCGCAAACTTGATGGAACCTGGGGCACCACACAAGACAACGCTTGGGGTCTCATTGCCCTAGCGCGGTATGCAGAGAGCGTGGAGAACGACACGCCCGACCTGAGAGTGACTGCGCGCCTCGATGCGAAGCAGCTGGGGGAGGCGGTGCTGCAAGGACGTAAGGCAGCAGAAGGTTTCTTCGTGCCCATGGCAAGCCTCGGCAACAAAGGCAGCGACATCGAGCTTACCAGCACTGGTACAGGCACGCTTCACTACACGCTGCGGCTCTCCTATGCGCGCGATACGTTGCGCGCTACACCTGAAGAGCGCGGCTTCTATGTGGAGCGAAGCTACGAGCGCATCGAGCCCGTGGCGCTCGCACGCGGGGAAGCCCAGGGGGAGGCTGGCGCCTGGGCAAACGTAGGGGATTACGTGCGTGTGACGGTCCAAGTCGTGGTGCCTGCGACGCGCAGGTTCGTCATGATCGAAGACCCGCTGCCCGCAGGGCTCGAGCCTGTGAACCTTACGTTCTCCACGGAAACCCAAAGCGCAGGCAGCGCGCTCAGTGAATACCAGGGACCCCACAACCACTCCGAGCTGCGCGATACGCTGGTCGCGTTTGCTGCGACGGAGCTCGAGCCTGGCATCTACCGTTACCAGTACCTGGCACGTGCCAGTACGCCGGGCACATTCGTAGCGCCGCCCGCAGGTGCGCACGAGATGTACCATCCCGAAACCTATGGCCAGACCGGGGCCACCACCTACGAGGTGCGCGCGCGATGAAGCGGCGCCTTGTGCCCCGAGTGCTGCTGTTTGCGGCCTTGGGGGCATGCTCGCTCATGCTGTGCGCGTGGCTGTTTTCCGAATTGCCGGAGACGCTCACGCCGGGGCGCCATGCGCTCGTGATACGTGATAGGGAAGGCGGACTTCTGCGTGAGCCCGCATTCGAAGACGGCTTGCGTGCAGACTGGGTGTCTCTGGCGGAGGTCCCCAAGGCCGCCCTCGATGCCATCGTCCAATCCGAGGACCATCGCTTGACGCAACATGTGGGAGTCGACCCGGTTGGACTGCTGCGTGCGCTGTATCTCGACCTGCATGCGGGGCGTGTTGTGGCAGGTGGCTCGACGTTGGCGATGCAGCTGGCACGCATCGCCTATGAGCTGCCGCGGACCTTTCAGGGCAAGTTCGAACAAATCTGGCGTGCGACCTTTGTGCAGGCGCAGCTCGGGCCCGAGGGTGTACTCGAGGCCTACGTCAACCTCGTGCCCTTGGGGCGCGATGTGCGCGGTCTAGGCATGGCCAGTCGCGCGTACTTCAATAAGCCCTTGCGCGATCTGACACTCGGCGAGGCGGTCGCCCTTGCGTGTTTGGTTCGGGCGCCCAGTGCGTACGACCCCTATCGACATGCACCGCGCCTGCTTGCGCGACGGCGCTACGTCTTGCAGCTGATGCATAAGCGAGGCGTGCTATCCGAAGAAGCCGTGCTCGCTGCGGATAAGGAACCGCTGGTGCTCGCGCCGTTTGAGCGCACGTTTCGCGCACCGCATGCGGCGTCTTTGGCTCGCAAAGAGGCTGAGCGCCGTGGCGCAAGAGGGTTCACGCAGCTCTGGACCACCTTGGACGCAAACCTACAACGGGCTGCACAACGAACCTGCAAACACACTGTGCAAGCCCTTCAGACAAGTGGGGCGACCGATTGTGCCGCAGTCATTCTTCAGGCCTCGACCTCCGAGGTATTGGCGATGGTGGGCTCGCCTGATTTTCATTCGCCGCACGGCGGTCAGGTGAACTCTGCGCTTTCGTTGCGTCAGCCTGGAAGTGCGCTCAAGCCCTTTTTGTACGCGCTAGCGTTCGAGCA
>CAZEWA010000478.1:0-3043 GCA_964515685.1 uncultured Polyangiales bacterium
ACAATCCCGCCGACGACAACTACCCCCACTACGGGGCCAAGGGCATCAAAGTCTGGCGAGGCTGGAGGAGCTCCGAGGGCTTCTGGGCGTTCTTGGAGCACATTGGCCCACGTCCGAGCTGTGACCACACGATGGAGCGCGTAGACGGGGCCAAGGGCTACGAGCCCGGCAACGTCCGCTGGGAGAGGCGCGAAGCGGTTGCTGTGCAGCCAATCCCGCGGGGTGCCTGCGCCGAGGACCAAGAGGTCAACGAACGCTGGGGGCGGTTCCTTGGAATGCCTGTCGAGGGAGCGGAGGACAAAGAGTCATGACCGACAAAGAGATCGAGCGCATCGAGGCCGCTTGGGCGCCAGTAGCCGCCCTCGGCGAGGGGCCGTGGTTCGCGAGTGCCATAGACGACGCAAGCGACTCGGCGAGCGGATGCATCGAGATTCGGTACGACACGGGGATAGCTCTGGACGCCTGCGCGGAGGCTTTCGCCTCTGCGCCCATGCACATCGCGCAGCTGCTCGCTGATGTGAAGCGGCGGCGCGCGGAGACCGCCGAGCAACCAGACGACGACTGGAGCCCCGATCTCACGATGGCGGTGGGCCAGCGGTTCGCGTGGCTCACGCCGCTGGAGGCGCGCACGGTCGCCCGCCAGCACTTGGACGGGGGTGACGAGTTCGTGGAGGCCAGCGTGTATCTGCTGCAGCTGAGCGGAACCGGCCTCGAGGAGCCGCTGCTGTGCGCCCTGCTCGACTACATGCGATCCATCGAGCAGCCTGGGCCCGCCAGGCTGGGTCTCCCGGATCACCCTCCCGAGGCCCAGGCGCAGATGGCCCTTTGCGCCGAGCTCGCGATCTGCTGCGGGCTCATCGAGTACGGCACCAGTCTTCGCTACTCGTGGCCCACCGAGCGGGGCCTGGTGTGGCTTGCCGATGCGGTCGCGTGGGAAGCGAACCTCTCGGGCGGCGGTGCGAAGCCATGACCGACGCGCGGAGCGGGTCCCGATGGGACGCGTCTCGTGTTCGCGTTCGACAGCTGAGACATTCGTGTCCGGATCACAATCCGTTGCACACTCGACAGAAGGAACCCAAATTGATTAGCCAAAACAACAACTTAGCGGTGCCGAGGGCGGGACTCGAACCCGCATGCCGTTTTAGGGCCGGCGATTTTAAGTCGCCCGCGTTTGCCATTTCGCCACCCCGGCTTGGAGCGGCCCCTTATACCGCGTATCGCGAGAAAATCGACTCCTCGGCTAGCAGTTTTGCAGGAAGGTCCGGCAGCCGCGCGGCGAGCACAGGCGGCGAGCGCTCAGCCGTCACAGCACGAAATTACCGGTGCGTTGTGCTTCACTCAGCCTTCGCTTTCTCCCGCACGCTCAAATACGACGCCTGAGGCCGCACCCTGCACAATGCGAGAAGGAGCCGCTTTCGCTCGTGATAGCGACGAAGCCATGCTTCGCATGCACAAATATTTCGGGCTGCTTCTCGGTCTCGTCGCGTGCGCGGAGGGCACTCCCCCTAGCGTGGGCTCCGATCCTCGCGCCGTCCAAGGCGACCCAAACGCGGGGCATCCTACAGGTGACGGGGACTCTTCGCAGACAGGTCAGGATCCCGTACCCGGCGGCAACGCTGGGAATGGTAACCCCGGCCATAATGACGGTCTCAGCGACAACAACTGCGACGGGACGCGGACATTCGCTCAACCGATTTCTCCCGATGTGCTCATCGTGCAAGATCGCTCCACCAGCATGATCGGAGCGAACACCACGTTTGTGAACCGATGGGATCCATCCGCGATGGCCATCAACAAGGCTGTCGAGGAGCTTCAGGACAAGATTCGCTTCGGCCTGTTGACGTTCCCCACTGCCGGGGGAAATGGCTGTGGCGCAGGCGAATTGGACGTACCTTTCATGCTCGAATCCGCGCCGGCCATCAGGGGCGCGCTGACCGCCAAAGCACCGACGTTAGTGCCGATTGGCAACACGCCTACGGGACCTGCCCTCGCCGAAGCCCTCAAGGTCTTCCAGCAGCGGTTCAGCGACGGCGGCGTGCTCGGAACCGCCTATGTTTTGCTGGTCACCGACGGTGATCCCACCTGCGGCACCCTCCCATCGACTCCCGACGACGTTTCTATCAAGGCGGCCAATGACGCCGTGGACGCCCTCTTCAAGAACGACATCAAGACATTCGTGATCGGCTACGACATCATCGATGCGAACAGCGCCAACGTGATGAATGGCCTCGCCCAACGGGGCGGCACCAACAAGTTCATCCCTGTGGAAGACAGCCAGTCGCTCTTGGAGCAGCTCAAGACGATAGCCAACGCCATTACGCCCTGCGACTACCACGCCGGCAGCAACGCGGATCCCGACGACGTGACCGTGGTCATCGACGGCAAAGAAGTCTCGTTGTCCGAAGTGGACGGTTGGTCCATCGACGGCAAAATCGTCCGTCTCAACGGGGAAGCCTGCGCCCAGATTCAGGACGGACAGGTCCACGATGTGGAAGTCATCGTGCCGTGCCCGATGATTTTCTAGGCTCACTCTACTGAGCGAACCCAGCACCGGCACCCTTCGCTGCCGCTACAAAAGCCGCTCTACTGGGCGGCTTTTTGCGTTACGCCACAATCTCGAGTTTTCGTGGCATCTGCGGACCTGCGCGCTCCTTGTCGAGCTCGATGATCCGGTTCTTGCTGTCCACGAACACGACCTTGGGCTCGTGCTTGCGCGCCTCTTCGACGTCCATGTCGCCGAAGGTCGCAATGATGCAGAGGTCGCCGGGCTTGTTGAGATGCGCGGCGGCCCCGTTGATACAGATAACCCCGGAACCGGCTGGACCTCGCAACGCGTAGGTCATGAGGCGCGTGCCTTGTGTGACATTCCAGATGTGCACGGATTCGTGCTCCAGAATATCTGCCGCTTCCATAAGGTCAGTGTCAATGGTGACGCTTCCCTCGTACTCGAGGTCCGCGTGGGTCACCGTTGCCCGGTGGATCTTGGACAGGAACATCTGCTTTCGCATCGCTAGGTCTCCTCTCCGTAGCGTCCCATCGGGGG
>CAZEWA010000479.1:0-3039 GCA_964515685.1 uncultured Polyangiales bacterium
CGCTGACGATTTCCTTGAGCGCGTTGAGCTTGCCGCTCTCTTCCTCGAAGTTGCCATCCAGCCCGAGTAGGCGTGGGTCGCAAGCGACCTGACGCAGGCGCGTAAGCGCTGCGAGGATCTGAATCGAGGACTTCTGAATGCCCTGCTTTTCGACCTCGCTGAGCACGCTCTCGCGCACCTGACGAAGGATCTGCTTGTAGAGCTTCTGTTGCTCCTCGGCCATCGGCACCACCATTTCCTGCACGATCTTCGCGGGCAGGTCCTGGGCAACCTCAAGCTTCGTACGACGCAGAACGAAGGGATGGATGGTGGCGCGTAGCCTCTGCGCCGCATCTTTGTCGCCGCGCTCGATGGGACGTGCGTACTTCTCTTCGAACTGGCTCAAGCTGCTGAGCAAACCGGGCGAAACGAAGTCGCAAATCGACCAGATTTCGCTCAGGCGGTTCTCGATGGGTGTACCCGTCATGGCCAGGCGGCGGTCGCTCTTGAGGCGCTTGGCCGCACGCGCCGTGGCGCTCATGGGGTTCTTGATGTGCTGCGCTTCGTCCAAGATCACGTAGCGGAAACCGAGGCTTTGCAAGAATTCCTCGTCGCGACGCAACAGCGCGTAGCTCGTGATCATCACATCCGCGTCTTCGAGCTCTTCAGCCTTCTCGTGGCGGTCGGGTCCCTGCCAAAGCACGGTCTTGAAGCTCGGCGCAAACTTCTCGATCTCGCGCTGCCAGTTCGGCACCACCGAGGTGGGCGCAACAACGAGGTTGAGCTTGCGGTCTTCTTTGCCCTTCGCCCAGAGCAAGAGCGCAATGGATTGCAGCGTCTTACCAAGGCCCATGTCGTCGGCGAGAATGCCGCCGGTGCCGAGGTTGTGCAGAAAGACCAGCCACGAGAAACCGTCTTTCTGGTAGGGGCGCAGCGTGGCGCGCAGTGTGCGCGGCTTGGCGACGCTCTCGACCTGACCCAGGTCCTCGAGCTTACCGAACAAGCTCTTGGCCGTGCTCTGCACGTTCTGGTCGGAGACGATGCGCATCAGCTCCTGCACGCGACCTGCCTGTGAAAGCGGCACGCGCTTGTCGTCACCAACGCCTGCAAAGATCTCGGCCATGCGCTCGAGCACCGCACTGACCTCATCGGCCTGCACCGGTGCGTAGGTGCCGTCCTCGAGGCGCACGAGCTTCTTGCCCTGAGCGAGGCACATGGCGAGCTCTTCCTGACTCACCGCCACACCCTCGGCGCCGAACATCATGTCGAGGTTTAGCCACTCCACGCCGCTCGAAACGCGCATGCGCGCCGTGACGGGGCTCTTTCGAACCTGAACATCCGCGAGATCGTTCGGAATGAAGCGATCCCATTCGGCGGGCAGCTTGGAGATGCCCGTGGTCCAAAACGCGATGGCCTTGTCACCCCGCACTACAAGCTCCGTCCCATCGGGCTCGAAGCCTAGGTTCAAGAGCTCTTGGGTCGCGGTCATTTCGAGGCCCACTTCACGCCGCACCACGCGCGGGCGACCGGTATCGGCTCGCGACTCCTTGGACTGGTTGTCCACGAACGAAAGCGGAGGCGGCAAGTCACGGGGCGGCACATCGAACGCGTAGTCGCGATAGCGAACCTGGATGCGCGCACGCGCCTCGACCAAGTCGCCGGCTGCACGCAGCGCAAACTTGGGCGCCACATCGACAACATCGGCGACGGACTCAAGCTCAGGTAACGCTGCACTCAACGAAGCTGCCACGCGCGGCAAGAAATCCGTGAGCACGTGCGGAAGGTCGGCCACGGGGTGCACCAGCGCGGGCGAGCGATAGAGGCGCTGCAACCAAGCGGGCGTCACGTTATCCGCAACGGGGCGCGCCACGCCTTCGGTGGTGTCTACGTACCAGCCGGGTGTGCCTTCGAACCAAGCGCCGCTCGAGAGTGGAAACCTACGGCCCGTAGACGGAAGCTCGAACACCACGCGAATACGCACGGAGCCGCCATTGGCGAGATCGAGCTCGATCTTCGGGCGCAGCGGTTCTTCCGTGAAGCGCAGCTCCATGGAAGCTGGCTCGAGCAAGACGCGACGGCCCTTCAGGCGCGTCAGAATCTCGGCTGCGTCTTCGCCGCGCACCTCTGCGGTGGAAGGAGCGCCGCGTGTGGTGTGCCGCGCCAAATCGCGGATCAGCGGACGCACGACGGTCGCGATGCCACTGAAAGAAGAGAGCGCATCGTTGAGCGGCACGGTCTGACGCGTGCCAGCGAGTACGGTCGTGACGGCGATGGAAGCCGGACGCACCGCAAGTCGGAACTCGAGCTCTGCAGGGCGAGAAAGCTGAGGCGGGAGCCAGGCATCCAAACTGCCTCGCGATTCGCCGCGAACTTCCGCTCTCAGCTCGCTGCGTGCCTCGGAGCGAGCGCTGATCACGGGCTGCGGTGCGGATTGCGCTACCATCGGTTCCTGCGTGCCGTCGCCCGCGCCGCGACGCCTGCGCCGCGATCGACGGCGCTTGCCGTTTGCGCCCACCCCGCCGTCGAGGCTCGACGACGCAAGGGCTTGGGAGCGGCCTCCACTGTCCCGCATGGACAAGCTCGACTGGGCAGCCGACGCGGCCTGCACATGCCCGTTTGAGCCAGACGCGGCAGCTTGCCTAGGCAGCGGCGCATCTTGGAGCCTCGGGCCCTCCTGCAGCCTTGGATCGGCTTCCTCGCCCTTGGCGCGCGGTGGTCGTTCGCGATCCCGCAAGGCCACTAGCACCGCCGCAACGTGCTTACAGTGCCCGGTCGGGCCTCGCCACGCTGGGCACGAGCAATGCGAGATGATCTGGCCCTCGCTCGTGAGTCCGAGCTGCGTTTCATAGGGTTGGTCCGCTCGAACCAAGATCTTCGCGCTGGCCGTGGTTCCGCTCGTGAGCAGGTCCACTACGGCATTGCGCCGCGCGTAGAGTCGGCCGCGCAGGAACGCGTTTCCGCCTGTGATTCGCTGGATGGCTCGATCTGACAACTTCGCCACGTGTTGCGCGATGGTCAGATCGTTCTTGGTGTCGATCAGTGGACTTTCGGCCATGGTCT
>CAZEWA010000480.1:0-3010 GCA_964515685.1 uncultured Polyangiales bacterium
CAGCACATGGGCGACCTCGACACGGCGCTCAAGGCGCTGCGTGCCATCACCATGCTGAAGTCTGAAGCGCCCATGACGCGCGCCGAGGCCTTCTATCGTCAGGCTGTCATCGTCGCGCAAAAGGGCGAGCCCCGTCGCGCTGTGCTTTGGGCGAAGAAGGCCAAAGCCGAGAACGCAAACTTCCCTGGGGTCGACGCGCTCTTGGCGGAGCTGGGCGAAGCCTCCTGAGGCGTCGCGTTAGGCGCGGCAGCGTTTCCGTTTCGGCGTCGTCAGTTCGCTCGCGGAACGTCTTTGCGTGAGCGCGCGAGGGCGCTGCGAATCTCTGCGGCGTCGCTCGCATTGGGGCGCTTGAGCAGGTAGTGCGCGAGGTCGCTGGCCGCGACTTGGGTGGCGCCCAGCTTGAGCGCCAGCATGCCTCGGTCTCGCCGCAATTCGGGCGAGCCCGTGAGCTCCACGAGTCGGTCGGTGACCACGAGCCCCTGCGCATAGTTTCTTTGCGCATCGTGGAGACGCTTGAGGTTCAGCAACATGCGCTGTGCAACTTCGCTGACGCCGACTGGAGCAAGGTGTTCCGGCCTAAGCACAGCCGAAGGTCCGGCCACGCGCGTGAGCAACGCGCTTACGTCGTCCGGCTCGGAAGTCGACAACAGGCGGCCTTCGAAGGGATCTACGAGCACGCCGCTCGGAGCCCCCACGCGAATGAGGAAATGCCCGGGGAAAGCCACAGGCAAGGTCGGGATGCCTACCCGGCGAGCCACCGCCATGTAGACCACAGCGAGGCTGATGGGAATGCCCGTGCGGCGCTGCAGTACGCTGTCGAGGTAGCTGTTTTCGGGGTCGTCGTACAGCTTGCGATTGCCCTCGAAACCAAGCTTTGCAGACAGGTGCGCGGTAAGCGCTGCTGCCTGCTCAGGGGCGGAAAGGCGTGCGGGCTCTTCAGGGGCAAAATCCGATGCCAGCACGTCGAGCTGAGACACCATCAGGGAAGGTGACATTCGCGGATGCGCGTCGCGCGCGATCCAGAGCGCGATATGTTCGACTTGAACCCCGCGACACTTGACGAGCTCTCCGAGGTTCCGACTCGCAAAGAAGTCTATTTCGTCGTTCAAAGGGGCCCCGATTCCGTTAAGGCGTTTATCCGAATTCGTGTTCAGCCCATGCGCCGAGCGTTGGAATCGTCTCTCCAACTTGGGCGGGCATGATGGACCACTTCAGGATGTGCTCTCCGAGCGGCACGTGAAAGGTGTCGCCATCGCGGTGTACGCGAACGACCGGGGGAGGCGTGACCTGGGTGTCGGGATCGGGTTCGCAGACGCCCCATTCGACGTCGCGCTTCCAGGTCGTGATGGCGGCTACGGCAATCAAATCGCACAACGCTTGAAAGACGATGGGATGCATGTAGCGAATCACGAACGGAGCGTCGTGCGTGATGACCGTCTCGAGGCGCTCGATGCCACTGCGCGTCGGCTCGACACCACGGAACCCTTGGTGGTTCAAAAATTCGCATAGTTCTCGCGCCAGCACGCCAGGCTCTGCACCGAACGGACTCTGCACGCGTGTCAGCAGCGCATCGGCTAGCGGTTTACAAAGCGGGTGGCTTGAAGGAACGACCTTCACGGAGTGCCTCGACAGCGGCTCGTCCGTGCTCAGACCGTCGATAAGCTGACTCTCGCGACGCAATAGGGCGAGCGTCGTGCGGCTGCGTGCATCGTCGAGCGGCGCGGGACCTAAGCCGAAGGTAGAAAGGGCGGGCGTGGCGTCGAAGGGATGAGCGGTAAACGAGTACAGCTCGAGCTCGCGCAGTGGGCCTCTGCGGGTTCGCAGTTCTTCCACAGGCCGCGAGAGCTCCGACAGGAGGGCTGCCTCAACGAGTGGCTTCAGCGCAGCGTGAAACGTCTTGAGGTTTGCGGCGGGCGCAAAGGACGCCATGACCAGCGAGAAAGAGTCGTCTTCCCGTGCAGCCTCGAGGATACGCGGATGGACGGGGAGGGCGGGCCAGCGTTCGCTTTTCTGCCGTAGACCAGGAGCGAGATCGTCCAGTGGACCTGGGACGAAGCCGCGGGGCTCGTTGTCGGAAACCATGATGTGGCGCAGATGTAGCACGGAGCCTGGCGCGGATCTTTCGTTCCGCCGAACGCCCACGCTGCCTTCGAAGGCGATGGGAATACCGCCCTGACCTTCGTGCGCTACTCGGTGGCGTCGTCCACGGCTTCGGTATGCGTGTCGGTACCGGAGCCCGACGATGAGCTCTTGGTGGCAGGGTGGTGCTTGCGCGGATGGCAGCGGAGGCCGGCCGGCCGCTTTTTGCCCTGACTCCACGTGGCCCGAGGCACTTGCTGCATGGTGCCGTCGCGGCGTCTCACGCCCGGCCGAAAAAGGCTGGCCGGATCACAGTTTTGACCCTTGTACAGGAACTCGAAGTGCACGTGGGGGCCCTGGCTTTTTCCCGTGCTCCCGAGCTCGGCTATCACCTGTCCGCGCTCGACCTGTTGGCCGGGAATGACCAGGTTTTTGGCGTTGTGCGCATAGGTCGTTATGAAGCCGCCAGCGTGGATGAGCATCACGATGTTGCCGTAGCCGGACAGCTCGTTTCCCGCGTATCCGACCATGCCTGCTGCGGCGGCGCGTACGTTCGAGCCGAGCTTGCCGCCGATGTCCATGGCCTGGTGGTAGCCGCCTGCGCCTGAGCCGAAGCCGCGCACAAACCAGCCCTTGGCGACAGGGAAGCGCAGAATGGAGGGACCGCCTTTTTCGCCTACGCTGCGCAACCAATCGGCTGAAACGCGACCTGCCAAGAGCTCGCCCGCAGTCTTGCGGGTTCCGAGGTTCAAGCGGGCAGCGCGCAAGCGAGCCGGGGATTCACGCGTGGACTTGGCTTGCGCAGAAGTGCGTGTTTTGGGGCGCGCTTTCTGCGTGGGGGCCGCGAATGCCGGCGAGGCAAACAACCCACACAACACAGCGATCAAGCCAAGCGCTCGAGGACGATACCCAACCACGGCTAGCCTCTTAG
>CAZEWA010000481.1:0-2994 GCA_964515685.1 uncultured Polyangiales bacterium
GGTTGGCGCGCGCGGCGTAGATGGCAGCCGTCAAACCAGCCGGCCCGGAGCCGACAATGATCACATTTTCCATTTTTCCCTCGGGGCCCCGACCATACCCCCAGGACCTGATCACGCAAACGACGCTGCGCGTCATGGTTGGCTATCCCCCAGTAAGCGCTTTCCCCGGTCCCTGCTTGTGGTTGGCCCATGGGCTAGCTGGAGAGATTACCGTCTCGAAGACCCTTTTTGAGGGGTGTGGAAAAGCCTGGGAGGGGCAAAATGCCACAATGGTTAGCCCAGGTTGGTCTGAGATTAGGTACGCCAGGATCTCACCTTCAGGTTGACACAGCCCCCAACACGGTTCTCAATAGCTCAACAGCGCTATTCAGTCCCGGGGGGCGGGACAAATGGCGCAGATTGGGGGAACCAGTGCTGCCGTTTCAGTTCCTAGATATGGTCGATGGCCTTACTCGCTTGGATCCAGTTCGTACCTACCCGGCGCGCGCGGGTGAACTTGTGGCGCGCCTGTGCGGTGCAGACGGATATGTCGTGGAACTCGAGGGCGGAGAGACCGTCACGAGCGATGCGTTGGGTGAAGGTCGCACACGCATCGGATTGCCGCTTCGGTACGGACGTCAGACACTCGGCCAGGTGATCTTGGTTTTGCCCGAGGGCAAAGATCGCCTTGAACCCCATGACCTGCGAACGGCCCGCTGGGCTGCACGCATTATGGGACGCTGCCTCAGTTACTCAGCGCGTATGCGCCATGAACCGCGCAAGAATGGTCTCGAGGATGTCAGCGAGGCTCTCCACAAGGCGCCGCTCACACCACGCGAGCGTGATGTCGTCGCTCTGCTCATGTCCGGGGCGTCGACCCGCCAGATCGCGTCCGAAACGCATCTGACCGTGGGCACCGTGCACACCTACCTCAAGCGCATCTATCCGAAGTTGGGTGTGCGCTCCAGGGTCGAGCTGGTGGCCCGCATGATCGGCACAGATGGTCTGGTGTTTAGCAGCCATGGCGCAGAGCCCCGCGCTAGCCACGCAGCATCCGCCGCCGCCGCCGCAGCAGCAGCACCGGCGAGTCCTGTCACCGACGTCATGAACTGAGGTTTGAGGAAGACGCTGGGGCGCATCGCGCAACAGGGTCACAGGCTTGAGCGAGATCGGCGTACGTCACGAAGGGGAACAGGCGGTTCAGGCCGCGTGCAGACAGCGACAGCGGTTGTCCAGGGCTGAGAGCTCTCTTCGTGCTAGTCACCGATACATGGCCAAGGCTGAAAAACGCCTGACGCATCTCGATGCGCAGGGACAAGCGCGCATGGTCGACGTGGGCGACAAAGCTGTAACCGTCCGCACAGCGAGAGCTCGCGGATTCGTCCGCATGCGACCTTCGACCTTGCGTGCGCTGCGTGACCAGACCACGCCGAAGGGCGACGTGCTGGCGTCGGCGCGCATTGCAGGCATTCAGGCAGCGAAGCGCACTTGGGAGCTTATCCCCATGTGTCACCAGCTGCAGCTCACCAAGGTGAAGCTGGAACTTAGCTTGCAGGGTAAGGACCGAGTCTGCATCGAAGCGCAGGCCGAGGCCTTCGACCGCACGGGTGTGGAGATGGAAGCGCTGACGGCGGTGAGCGTCGCGGCGCTGACGCTCTACGACATGCTCAAGGCCATCGACCGCGCCATGGTCATCGAGGACATTGCATTGCTCGAGAAGACCGGCGGCAAGAGCGGCGATTTTTTGCGCAGCGCGCAGCACGACAAGGGCCGCGCCAAAGTGCCAAGCAAGCGCAAAGCTCCGAAGCCCCGCGCCTAGAGCTCACGCCTTCTTTGCAGACGCTTGAGCAGGCTCGGCGGAATGTCACGCAGCGTGAGCTCGCGTAGCAAGACGCAGGTGGCGAGGTAGCAGAGACCCACAATCACCAGCGCGAATGGGGAAAAAACTGCCGTTTTTGGCAGTTTTTGCGCGACATAGAGCGCGACAACAGCGGCACCTGCGCAGCGCAAGAGCGTGAGCCAGGGCAGGCTGACTCCGAGCAAGCCGCGCATCGCCCAGGTGGCAAAGATGAGTGCCACGAAGGGACCGATGCTCGTGGCGAGGGCGGCGGCGGAAAGGGTCGCGTCGCCGAGTCCCACCCAACGCACCATCACGCGATTGGCAACGAGGACGATGACCAAGGCGATGAATCCGATGGAGGCCGAGAGCAGGGGCTTGCCCGCACTGGTCAGAACGGTGGCGACGATGACGAATAGCGCGAGGGCGATTTGGCCGAAGACGAGCACGCGCAGGGCGTCGGCGCCGGCCGCAAACTTGGACCCAAAAACCAGCAGAATCAGCCCATCGGCCGCCCCGCTCAGCGGCGCCGCCAGCGCGAACAACACGATGACAGAAAAGCGCAGGGCGTTCTTGATGTGGACCCGAGCCGACGTCAGGTCGCCTGCAGCCGTGGCGCGCGAGACGAGCGGGAACACGATGAAGGTGACCGACAGGATGACCTGGTAGGGCACGAAGGCGAAGTTCTGTCCGGCGCGATACAAGCCCACGAAGCGCGAGGCTTGGTCCGCGGCCTCCGCCATGGACAGCCCGGCTTCGAGGCCGAGCTCGGCCGCAGTGTTCTTGAGTACCCACACGTCGAGCAGGAGCGTGCCGTTGAGCGTGGCCTGGAACAGGACGATGGGCAGGAGGAAGGAAAACCAGGTCCAGATGGGGAGCTTTGGGCCCTGCTCGCCCGTGCCCACCGTGAACAGAGCGATGGTGGTGATGGTCAGCGCAGCCAGTGCGAAGCCGCCCAGAGCGCCCTGCGCGCCGTAACCGAGTGCCGCGGCGCCGACGATGCCCAGCGTGCGCACCGTGGAGAAGGTGATGTCGAGGCCCGCTTGCTTGTGGAAGAGTCTGCGGCCGTTCAGGCTGCCCACCAGCGTCGCGTACAGCGCGTAACACAGGGGTACGAGGGCTGCGATTCGCAGTAGGGCGGTGAGGTCCTGGTCGTAGGCGAAGCTCGAGAGGCCCGG
>CAZEWA010000482.1:0-2989 GCA_964515685.1 uncultured Polyangiales bacterium
ACTCTGCTCATGTTTGCGCGCACCCTAGGGACGCTCGTCGCTCTCGCAGTCGTGGCCTTCGCCACGCGCAGCGCGCGACTTTCCGCGTTCGACGATCACCAAAGCTCTCAACGCTACGAGGACACCTACTACCTGCCTCCGCCTGAGTGGTTGCCTGTGATGAGCTTCGGCTACCAGAGCGCGCTCGCAGACCTCTTGTGGTGCCGCGCGCTCGTGTACTTCGGCGAAGAACTGGGCGCGCGCGGCCCTGTGCGCCACCTCGTGCAGTACACCGATGCCATTCTCACGCTCGCCCCCGATTTTCGCGCAGCCTATCGTTGGGTGAGCATCGGCCTGATCTACAGACCGGTAGCGCCGACCCCTGAAGAAATGCGCCTGGGCGCAGACTACCTGCGCCGCGCCGTGAACCGCTGGCCCAACGACGGCGGATTGCGCTGGGACTTGGGCTCCTACCTGCGCTTCGAGTTAGCACCCACCATCAAGGATGATCGCGCACAAAAGGACCGCATCCTCGAGGAGTCCGCGACCCACTTGCACATCGCGGGTCTCAAGGGCGCAGGACCACCATGGCTCGCCCTGAACAACTCCACATTGCTCACGCGCCTCGGACAGAAAGAGCTCGCCATACGTCAGCTCGAGGAGGTCTACGCCACCGTGAACGACGAAGAGACGCGGGACGCCATCCGCCTGCGCTTAGGCCAGCTGCGCTCTGAGACCTACGTAGAAGCCATTCAAGCCGCCAACGCCGCCTTCGAAGCCGAGCGCGTACAGAATTTTCCCTATCTCAGCGGCGACCTCTTTTTGCTGATAGGTCCCAGGGTAGCGCCGGGCTATCAGGATGCCGTCGCCAGGCGCTTCGCGGTTGACACTTTGGAGGAGTAGTCGATAGCCGACCCGCGCTTCTCGGCCGCGCCTGGCGCAAGCCCGGACCCAGGGCACATCTCATAGCCGTACGGAACGCGTCTCGCGCTACGGCGTGCCGACGGGGTCGAGCGGGCCATACGTCGGCACCGGATCGGGCGCTGGGAACGGCACCTTGTCATCGGGCCACATGCCGGCCAGGTCGCCGACCACCACGTCCTTGTCGTCGGTGAAGACTGCCTCACGACCGTAGATCGTGTAGGCGCGAACGGGTCCCAAAACCTCGTGCACGGTATCGGCCTCACGGGTCAGCGTCACGAGGCTAATCTTCTCGAGTCCGCGCACATCTATCGCAAGCTCGCGAACTTTCTCGCCCGGCGCGAGCTTGGCGCGCTGAATCCACATCGTGATCAAGCCGCGCCCAGGCCCGATGACAGCGACTGGCTTTCCACCCTTGATGAGCTCGAAGTCCACCACACCAGACATCTCGCGACGCTTCATGCTCACGGGATCCGTGCGCAGCTCGTAGCGACGAATATCCGCGCGCTCGCCTGCATTCGGCAGCCCAGGCAGCGTCATCCGCTTCCAGATACGCAAGGGCATCATGGCGTCGTCGTAGAGAACCTCGACGTCGGCGGTACCCATGGCCCATTCCTGGCGCACCGTGGCGACGTAGAGGCAATCCCGACGTTGAATCGAGAAGCGCTCCACGATGCCCTTATCGAGATGGTTGGGACCGGAGCGCAGGTGCCCCTGCCCTAGCAGCTCGCTATTGGGCGTCGCGTCTGCCGCGCAGGTCGGGTATCCAAGCTCCTCGACCGAGTCCACCGGGACATGCTTGAACTGAAAGCGGTCACACCCGGCAAGTACGCTCGCAGCGAGAAAACAAGAAGCCACCCCCGCGAAGAGATGGCTCGAGCTGTGACGCAAGCTGCTCACGAAGTGCTCAGTGTCCCGCGCCGTGTCCGTGACCCTCTTCCACCTTCAGCTCGATGGCCTCGTACACGCCACGCCCAGGAGCGCGCTCACCGTGTGAGTTGACCTCAGTGCCGTAGGAGTCGTCCCAGCGACCGCGGTGCTGGGTGTCGTTCATCGTGTAGACGAAGAACACGCCAATGAACACCAGCGAGCCCATGAAGATCACGAGGTTGAAGCGGTTGTCGTCCTTCAAGTGCATGAAGAACGCAGCGACGAGTGTCGCTTTTATAGTGGCAATCGCGACCGCAACAAAGAAGTTCCAGTCCCCGAGATGAACCTGGGCCACGCCGACCGTGAGCAGCGTGAAGAACACCAGTGCCGCGAAGATCTTGTAGTAGGTCGAAGCTGGATGCACATGTACGTGCACCATCCCGTCGTCGGGAGCTTCGCTATGGCCGTGACTCGAATGTTCGTGCGCGCTCATGACTGCCTCAGTCAATCAGGTAGAGGAAGGGGAACAGGTAGATCCAGATCAAGTCGACCAAGTGCCAGTACAAGGCAACCAGGTCCACCGGCGTCCAGAACTCCTTGCTGAACTCACCACGCTCGTTGCGGCGCCAGATCCAAAGCATCACGCCGATGCCGACGATCACGTGGATACCGTGCACGCCCGTGGCCATGAAGTAGACCGAGAAGAACGATGCGGATCCGGGCGGGAAAACGGCCGAAACCGTGTGCCCAGCGACGGGAGCGAAGTACTGCCCCGGCAGAAGCCCAGCGTCGAACTTATGCGCGTACTCGAAGTACTTGACGATCAAGAAGATGAACGCGCAAGCCACCGTGATGAGCAGGTAGGCACTCGTTTTCTTACGCTCACCGAGCTGAGCCGAGCGAACGGCCAAAACTGCGGTCAAGCTGCTGAAGAGAAGCACCAGCGTGTTCGCCGTGCCCATCTTCCAGTCGAGCTCATGCGAGCAAACCGACCAAGCTTCCGGGTACCACATGCGAAACACGAGGTACGCGACGAACAAACCGGAAAAGAACAGAAGCTCCTGAGCCAAGAAGAGCCACATGCCCAACTTAGCCGCGTCGAACTGCTGCGCGGGTGTCTCGAAATGGTGCGCGAGATAGGCCGGGCCATGATGCCCGTGTCCATCCCCGTGACCGTGTGCTGCTGTTGCTTCACTCATGGAATAACGCTCCGTGTTCG
>CAZEWA010000483.1:0-2974 GCA_964515685.1 uncultured Polyangiales bacterium
GCGGTCACGATCACGCCCAATCCTTCATTCAGCTTCGAAGACGCCGACGTGCGTTTGCTCGACTTGAATCATGACAAGCTTACCGACTGGCTACGCACCGACCCGAACACCGGTGAGCTCACAGCTGGGTTCAATCGTGGGCTTGGGAAGTTCTCGCAGGCAACCAAGCTGGGACGATTGGACCCGCGCGAAGTACTCGCCTTTTCGAGGGGGCTGCGCACGGCAGACATGAATGGCGACGGGCTGACGGATCTTGTGATGGTCCGTTCTGGCTCCGTGCGTATGTGGCCGGGGCAAGGAGAACGCGGATTCGGTGCGGCAGAGACACTCGATCGGGGGCCCAACCTTACGACACAAGAGGAGGCTGGTCTGCAGGTTCGTGACCTGAATGGTGATGGTCTGGCTGACCTCGTCTTCATAGGTGCACAGGAGGTGCGCTATTGGCTCAACCTCGCGGCGGCTTCGTTTACCGAGGGACACACGCTGGATGCTCCGCCTCACTCGGGCAACGCGGTCCTTCGCCTCGCGGACATGAACGGCAACGGCACCATCGACATCGTATGGATCGATCCCGCGGGCGTGTCGACTTGGCAGTACCTCGACGTGCTTCCCCGAGGAACTCCAGGCTTGCTCACGCGCATCGAGAACGGTCTCGGCAAGGTGGTCACCATCGAGTACGCCGGAATGGCCGAGATGCGCGCCTGGGAGCGTCTGAGTGGCTGGGAAGGCTCGAGCCGCAATCCTATTGGGCAGATGCTCGTAGGGGCGCTCACGGTATCCGACAGTCTTGAGAATACGATGCGCACCGAATACCGCTACGGTGGTGGCTATTACCACCCTGAAGAGCGCGAGTTTCGAGGATTCTCGTATTCGGAAGTGAGCGAGCGCGGCGACGAAACCCAGCCTACCTTGATCACCGCGCGTCACTTCGACGTCGGCCTGGACGACGAAGCCTTCAAGGGCATGCTGCGCTCCTCTGAGCGTCGCGGTGAGGACGGACACGTCTTCGATCGAATCGAGAGCCTCTTCGCCCTAAGGGAGATCGAGAGGGCCTCAGGCGACGTGCCGGTGCGCTATGGGTTCGTCCGGCAGACCGACACCATGCTCTATGAGGGCACACGCGAGGCCCGTGCGTTGCGCAGCGAGTGGGATCACGACGCCTACGGCAATGTTGTGTTCGAGGCGCTCTACGGCGAGGTGTGCGAGGAAGACACGAGTTGCGGAAGCGACGAGAAGATCACGCGCCGTACCTTCGCCGTCAATCCTGGTGCGTGGCTGGTGGACCGCGTCGCCACCGAGCGCACCGAGGACGCTAGCGGCACCCGCGTGGCAGAGACACGCACCTACCACGACGGTGAGGCTTTCGAAGGGCTCCCACTCGGTCAGGTGGAGCGTGGCGCGGTGACACGCACCGAGACTTGGGTGAGCGGCGAGAGGTTCGTGGCGAATGCGCGCTTCGAGCATGACAGGTTCGGCAATACCACTGTGCTGCTCAATCCGCGCGGTGGGCGCCGAGAGGTCGAGTACGACGCCGAGACCCACACGTTTCCGACCAGCGAGCGCCAAGTGATCCATGACGCGCACAGCCTTACTTGGCGTGTGACGAGTTTTGATCGCGCCTTCGGTACAGTGCTCGAGTTCGAAGGCCCCAACGGGGATGTGACCAAGTACCGATACGACGCGCTTGGAAGGCCCACATCCATCATCGAGGAGGGCGACACAGAGGAGCTGCCCACACGATTGTTCTCCTACGATTTAGGTAACCCGCTCTCGACTGTGCGTGATGAACAGCGTGAAGCGAGCGGCGAGCCGGGCACCCTTATTTCACTCACCGACACCGACGGACTCGGACGTGTCCGCGCTGAAGCTCATGAAGGCGTTCGCGAGGGAGAATGGGTCTATGAGAATCTCGGCAAATACGGCCCTCGCGGTTGGCTCAGCTATCAAGGGCGCCCAGGCTTCGGCACGCTCGACACGCCACCTCCCGACTGGGCAGCGCGAGGCACCGAATTCAAGTACGACGCGCTGGGTCGCGATGTCTTGACCCGCGAGTTCGATGGGGCCGAAACGCGCACCGAGTACAGTCCTCTTGCGCGGAAGGCCTGGGACGCCAATGACACGGACCCCACGTCACCGCACTACGACACTCCGACCCTGTTCTTCGATGACGGCCTGGGAAGAGTCCGCGCGGTGATCGAGCGTGAAGGCGTGAAGGAGATCACCACCGCGCGCTACGACTACAATCCTCTCGGATACATCACGCGCATGGAGGACGCGGCAGGGCGTGTGCGCGTCTACGGCTACGATGGGCACGGGAAGCTGGTGAGCATCGAGGACCCCAATGCGGGTGCATGGAATCAGGTCTACTCGGACGCGGGTGACCTCGAGCGACGTGTGGACCCGACTGGCCGTGTGGTTCGCTATACCCACGATGTCCTTGGCCGTGTGCACGAAGAATGGCACGCGCTTCCCGGTAGCCCGGAAGAGCTTGCCGTTCGTATTCACTACGATGCGCCTAGCGAGGAGCACGCAGACTTCAAGCGTGTTGCAGGTCGCGTCGGATGGATCGAAGACGCGGCAGGCGCGGTGTTCCATGGGTACTCGGAACGAGGTCTTCTATCGACGCGTGTGCGCCGCTGGAAGGACGGCACCGAGCACACTACGTGGACAGACTTTGATGCAGCGGATCGACCGACGCGTCGTGGCTATCCTGACGGCAGCTTTGTACCCTACGCCTACGACGCTCGCGGTCTGTTGCGCTCTGTGGGGGCTGTGGCTTCGGACATCGCTTACAGCGCAGCCGGACAGCTCGAGACCATGAAGCTCGGTAACGGCGTCGTCGAACGTAGGCACTACGATGCTCGCGACCGGCTGACACGCCTAGAAGCACGCAAGGGAGACCAAGCGCGTCGAGACCTGGAGCTGTCTCTCGACAAGGCTTCTCGCATCACCGCGAGCATCGACCATCAACGCA
>CAZEWA010000484.1:0-2962 GCA_964515685.1 uncultured Polyangiales bacterium
CGTGCTGCGGGACGAAAAGCTCTACCATGCGCTCGCCCTGATTGATGCGCTGCGCATCGGACGTCCCCGCGAGCAGAAACTGGCAATCCAGTTGTTGAAGGAGACACTGACCCACGCGCGGCTCGTCGCTAAAACGGATCGAGAAAGTTGCTGAATGCCTAGGCCCCGAACTCTGTGCCGAGGTCGCGTTCTTGGGCGGCGCAACCATCGAGTTGCTGCTCACCGATCCGGCTGCGGACGAAGTGCGCGCGACGAAGGACGTGGATGTCATCACCGCGGGGCGCTCGCGAGCTTCCTTCCTGGTGGGTTTCGCGGAGCGCTTGCGTGCACGGGGGTTCCGCGAAGGGGGAGGCGGCGCCCACTGTTAGAAGGCCGAAGAGTTGTTGCTCGACGTCATGCCAGTAGAGCCGGAAATCCTCGGCTTCTCGAATCGCTGGTATCCGGACGCGCTTGGCAAGGCACGACCGTACGAGCTGCCGAGTGGAACCGAGATCCAACTCGTCACGGCTCCGTACGTGCTGGCGACCAAAATCGAGGCCTTCTTGGGACGTGGTGGTGGCGACTATCTGATGAGCCACGATGTCGGCGACGTCATCGCGCTGGTGGACGGGCGCGAGGAGCTTGTCGTCGAGGTCGCCGCCGAGCCTCGAGCGTTGAGAAGCTACCTGAGTGAACGACTACTGGCGTGGCTTGCGGATGGGCGATTCAACTTGCTTGTGGTGTCAGGGCATCTGCCCTTCGAAGGCGGGCGTGTAGACATCGTGCTGGAGAGATTGCGGGTGTGAGGGGCGAGTAGCCGGCGAGCGCGCTTGAGCGCGTAGCGGATACCAGACTTGCGCGAACCCGAGCATCTCACTTTCCGGGCAGGATACCTTCGCGCTCTAGCACGCGCCGAATTTCCTCGAACTTCGCGCTGACGTTGCCGTTGGGGTCGTCGAGGTCCTTGTTCGGATGGTCGTCGATGCGGACAAGGACATCGGCGAGATAGGCGTGGGGGTCGACGCGGTGCTGCCGCGCATGAACTCGCGCTGTGCGCACATCACTACGCGATGCATCTCCTCGCCGAAGGTTTGGTGGTGTCTGGCCTGAGTAGCTCGAGTTGAGGCATGCGCACCCGCCGGTCGACGGGAGCTGAGTTCCGTCGGAGTTAGGGCTGCCGCAGAGGCCTCTGAGACACCGAAACATCGCACGAACAAAGACCGCGCTGCCGACCTGGCTCTGCGCTCAAGCACTCCCTTGTTGATTCAGCTCGGATTTCAGAACGACCTGATCAAAATCAATGGTGTGCCGATTTTTCACTTGTAGGATGAAGTTTACATAAAGCCACATGCTTGGTGTTCGGGAGGGGCTTTAGGGAAACTGGCCCCAATCCATCGCGCTGAACGTCCGCACCGAAGGATCTGTTCAGTGCCGATCTTTAAGATCTGTGTAAATCATTGATCTGTGCTAGCATAAGAAAATGCCATCCCGAGTTGGCGACTTCGCCCTACAGCAACCCACAGTCGATTCTGTCCTCCGCTGGCACGACGCCTTGGTCGAGGAGGGCCTGCTCAACCCGGTTCAGGCTCGGCTCCGTAAGACGGCGACCGCGCAACTGTGGAAGGAGCGCGACGCCAGTGCGCCTGACGACGCGTCTTGGCTGCTCAACAACATCGATGCACTCACTCAACGCATGCTGGACAAAGGGACTCTCGCGGCGACGGCAACAACGTACAAGAGCCGGGCTGCAGCTGCGCTGCGCGAGTATCTGGAGTTCCGTGCTCGCCCCAACGATCTGCGCGCCTCAAAGCAAGCAACCGAGACACGTCGACGCGGCCGGTCGCCCTCTGATCTAAAGTCCTTCGAGTTGAGTCCGGGACGGCAATTCCGTTATGAGCTGCCTCGTGACGGTCTATCGCGCAGCGACGTCGAGCGCATTTACCTGCAACTGATGGCGCACGTCGCCGACCTTGATCCGGAGCTCGCCCGTCAGACCGTGCAGCGAGCCTTCGATCACCAACGGTCGCCGCGACACGGAGAGGATCGTTGATGGATCTTCGGCCCGACGGTCAGCATTTCTACGCTGACCAATCCAAATCTTTCACTCAGGTCCAAGGACCTGCGTGGCGACGCCTGTATCGCCTAACCACTACTGCGGGAGGAAGTGAGGCAAGACACCGCGCTAGCTGTTATCAGACGGCCGAAAAGCAAGAAACTCGCGAGTACCAGTCGCGAGCTCCTCGGCGATTCGGCCAAACAATCGATTGCCTATCGGCAGCCATCGTCAGGACCACACACAACCTTGATGATGGGGGCCACCGATCTATCGGTCAAGCCCCTTGCTGCCGTGGGTTTCAGTTGCGCTTTCGGGCGCACGAGGTTGCACCATGGCTACTAAACGTAAAGCTCCGCCTAAAGGATTTCGTTGGGTCTTCACCGCCAGATTCTGGCACTGGCGCGCAAAACGCTACTTGTACGCGGTGGACTACGGATACGACAGCTGGGCGTTTCTAGTTCGAGCGTGATTACGTGACGGGCGCCGCCCGCAACAATTCCGCTGCTTCGGCGCGAGCAGCGGAACTTCCTAATCGTTTCGATCAGGGCTTGCTTGCTCTACCTCGAGACGCTCCCAGTCTTGTGGTTTCCCCGTCCACTTGCGGTTATCCCAGAGAACCGTGAAGGGCTCGGCAGCCTTGAGCACCAGTGGGCCTGCGGCCGCTTGCTCTCCAGCGCTGACCTCGATGATCTCGTCGTTCGGTGGCTCAGCGGTAGCGCGCAGCGTGGTCGTGCGGCTTGCCACTATCTTTACCAGGTCGCCTGTTTTTCCCGTCAAGATGGCCCCACAGTTGATGCCTTTGATCCAAGAATCAGAGCCCAGTACTCGGAAGTTGGGTGCGGGGGCGGTAGTCGGGGTGATCGGAGAGCCGATTTCTTTCCGGGAAGTCGCCCGCTGCCTTCACCCCCGCCGATTTGCTTGCCGGCA
>CAZEWA010000485.1:0-2944 GCA_964515685.1 uncultured Polyangiales bacterium
GCGACCTCGACAAGCGCGCGCTCTCCTAGGCGGAAGCTTATCTGAACGGCATTGGAATTAGGCCGGAGAAAGCTCACTCTTGAGTCCGCCTAGTACCGACGCCGGAGCGCGGACACGCAGGCGGACCCCTGCCTCTTCGTACGTTTCCGACAACACCTTGCAGCGCTCATGAAACAGCGCGGTGAGTCGGGATTGCGCGTAGGGAACGAGCAGGTCCTCTTCCACCATGCTCTGTTCGAAGTGATTCACGATGCGCTGGTGCAGTTCGCGTACTTGCTCCGGAATGCGCGCCGACATGAGGACGGCCGTCGGAAACTCTGCGCGTAGTGCTTGCTGCTCCGCTTCGGATAGGCGATCTGACTTGTTGAGGACCAGAAGCGCCTGATTCCCTTCGGCACCGATTTCCGCGAGCACTTCGCGCGTCACTTGGAACTGGTCGCGAAACGCGGGATCACTCGCGTCGAGCAAGTGCAGTAAGAGCCCTGCATCGCGCGCCTCTTCCAGCGTCGAACGGAAGGAGGCAACGAGGTCGTGTGGTAGCTTTTTGATGAAGCCCACGGTGTCTGAAACCAACACGCGTGGCCGCGTCTCGGGTTTGAGGGCGCGCACGGTGGTGTCGAGCGTGGCAAACAGCTGATCTGCTACGTACACCTCGTCGCCCGTAAGCGCGCGCATGAGGGACGATTTGCCCGCATTCGTGTAACCGACAAGGGCCACCGTATGCGTGTCGGTCTGTACACGTCGACTGCGCCGCGTATCGGCTTCGCGTTTGACGATCTCGAGTTCGCGCTTGAGCTCTGCGATGCGGTCCCGGATGCGCCTGCGGTCGAGCTCCAGTGCGGACTCTCCCGCACCCTTACCGCCAATGCCTCCGCGCTGTCTGTCTTGCCCCGCGCTCGCCTCTCGCATGCGCGGCGCCATGTAGGCCAGGCGCGCGATTTCCACCTGCATCTTGGCTTCGCGCGTGCGCGCATGGCGCTGGAAGATCGACAGGATGACCATGGAGCGATCGAGGACTTCGGCTCCCGTCGCACGCTCCAAGTTGCGCATTTGTGACGGCGTAAGGTCGTGGTCCACGAGGACTAGCTCAGCTTTGCCGATGGGGGTCTCGGCTTGCTCGTCGTCCTGCCCGTCGTCGTGCTCGAGCTCGCGCTGCAGCGCTTCCTCGGCGCGCAGGGCTTCGAGTTCCTGCGCCTCGTCTTCGTCGGTCTTGCTCTTGCCTGGGGGCGCGTAGGCTGGCACGAAGCCAAGGCCACCGGTATACGCGGCGAGGGTGCGCAGCTTGCCCGCGCCAACGACGGCGGCCGTGGCTAGCGTGTTGCGTCGCTGGGTGACGCGGCCGATGACCTGCAGCCCGAGCGTGTCGGCCAGGCGTGCAAGCTCGCTGAGCGAAGCTTCGAAGGCCGCGTCGGTCACGTCGGTGAGCTGAACCCCCACGATGACGGCAGTGGGACGCGGGCCTGAGGTAGTGCGAAGGGCGGACTCGGAAGACGACATCGAGGGCCACGATGGCCAGCCCGAGCCCGATGCGCAAGCGCTCAGGTGATAAGCGGTGCGATCAAGAGCGAGACAACGGCCATCACCTTGATGAGGATGGAGACGCCGGGGCCCGAAGTATCCTTGAAGGGGTCGCCTACGGTGTCGCCTACGACGGCCGCTTTGTGCGCGTCTGAGCCCTTCTTGTGGTTAGGCAGGCCGCCCTTCTCGATGAACTTCTTGGCGTTGTCCCAAGCACCGCCCGCGTTGGCCATCAAGAGCGAGAGCGTGGCGCCGACCGCGAGTGCGCCTGCGAGCGCGCCTGCGAGCACCTTGGCGCCCAGGACGAAGCCGATGAGCACGGGCGCGACGATGGCGATGGCGCCCGGTACCAACATCTGGGCGATGGCAGCACTGGTCGCGAGGTCGACGATGCGTGCCGAGTCGGGCTCCGCGCCTTCCTTGCCCTCGAGAAGGCCCGGAATTTCACGGAACTGGCGGCGGATTTCTTCGACGATGGCGCCTGCGGCATTGCCGACCGCGGTCATCGTGGAAGCACCGACGAGGCAGGGCAGGATGGCGCCAAACAACAGGCCCATCAGCACGTCTGCATCGACGAGGTTGAGGTTGAGGTTCGGCAAGCCTTCCGCTGCGCGGCTGGCGTTGACTTCCATGTTGAAGGCGGCGAACAGCGCGACCACCGTGAGCACTGCGGAACCGATGGCGAAGCCCTTGCCCACAGCCGCCGTGGTGTTGCCTACGGCATCGAGCTCGTCGGTAATCTTGCGCACGTCGGGGCCGAGACCGGCCATCTCAGAGATGCCGCCGCCGTTGTCTGCGATGGGACCGTAGGCATCGACGGTCATCACGATGGCCGTACCCGCGAGCATGCCCACAGCGGACAGTGCAATGCCGTACAGGCCGAGCACGTAGTTGCTGACCCAGCCGACGATGCACAGCGTAAGGAGCGGAATCGCGCAGCTCTCGAGGCCCACGGCAAGTCCGCGAATCACGTTGGTACCAGGACCTGTGAGAGACGCTTGGGCGATTTTGCGGATGGGCCCCATGGACGTGTAATAGTCGGTGATGAGTCCGACGATGGCGCCGCCGAGAGCGCCTGCGCCGAGCGTGATGAGCGCCGCATCGGCAATGCCGAACTGGCCGAGGACCACCAGGCCCGCTCCCACAGTCAGAAATGGAGGCAGCAACAGTGCGAGTCGAAGCACCTTGGCTGGCGGTAGCTTGTTCAGCATCCGCGTGACGAAGATCCCGAGGATGGAGACGGCGAGGCCCAGGGTGGATAGAAGAATCGGCAAGCCTACGGCAGTCGCGCGCAGCTCCGCTTCATTGGTGAGCGTAGGCGCGAGGGGCTGCAGGTCCACCTGGGGCAGCGTGAGGCCGAGCGCCATGGCGGCGACCATGGCCGCCACGTAGCTCTCGTAGATGTCCGCACCCATGCCCGCGATAT
>CAZEWA010000486.1:0-2930 GCA_964515685.1 uncultured Polyangiales bacterium
CGCTGATAGCTAACGTTCTGACTTCAACTGCAGCCCATGCTGGCGCCGCAATTCAAGCACTTATAACAAGCGCCATTCCGCACCGTAATATGCCCGCAGGTGTCGCACATCGGCGCATCACCCATCATCTCGCCCAGGTGCTGGGAGAGCACGCTCTGGCTGCCTGCGCCGTAATCGCCTGCGGCGACCTGAACCTTCTCACTCGCGCTGGGCGTGTTGGGGGGCGGGGGCAGACTGCTGGCTTCACTCGGGTTGTAGGCCATCACGGCGCCTACGTCCGTCGGGTCGGCCATGTCGGCGGCTTCGTCCGGAGGTACGTGGGCGAGGTCGTAGCGCTTGATGTATTCCACGCCGAGGGTGCGGAAGATGTAGTCGATGATGCTGGTGGCGAACTTGATGTTCGGGTGACCTTCCACCGGCCCTTGGGGCTCGAAGCGCGTGAACGTGAACTGTTCGACGTAGCTGGCGAGCGGCACTCCGTGCTGCAGACCCATGGAGACGCTGATGGCAAAGCAGTTCATCAAGCTGCGGAACGCTGCGCCTTCTTTGTGCATGTCGACGAAGATTTCGCCGAGTGCGCCGTCTTCGTATTCGCCGGTGCGAAGGAAGACCTTGTGGCCTGCCACGCGCGCTTCCTGGGTGAAGCCCTTACGCTTCTTGGGCAGGCGATGGCGCACGGTGGGAGGGGGCGTGAGGCCTTCGCGGATCGTGGCCACGGAGCGGATCGCAGGCGCAGGGGCTGCGGCCACAGACGCGGGAACCGCTGCCTTGGGTGCTTCGGCCTTACTGTCTGCCTTTTCCTTACTGTCTTCGTTGCCGCTGTTGAGCGGCTGGCTGAGCTTGCAACCATCGCGGTACAGAGCGACGGCCTTGAGGCCGAGCTTCCAACCCTGCATGTACACGTCGGCTACATCATCCACCGTGGCGTCATGGGGCAGGTTGACGGTCTTGGAGATAGCGCCGCTCAAGAAGGGTTGAGCGGCGGCCATCATGCGCAGGTGGGACATCGGAGCGAGGAAGCGCTTGCCCTTCTTGCCGCAGCGGTTCGCGCAGTCGAACACGGGAAGGTCTTCGTCTCGGAGGTGGGGGGCACCTTCGATGGTCTGTCGACCTAGCACGGTGTCGTTCAGCTCTTCGATCTGACTTGCAGTCAACCCGAAGTGCTTGAGCAGGTTGAATCCAGGTTTGGCAGCCAACTCGGGGGGAACTCCGAGCCGGTCGTAAGCTTCTTTGCCGATGACCCACAGTGCGAGGGCCTGGCCCACGTCGAACACGCCCACGAGCGCCTTTTCGGCCTTGGCGATCTCGGCGTCGGTGAGCCCCTTCTGCGCGAGCAGCTTGCGGCTCAAGTGGGGCGCACCGGTGAAGGTGTTGGTGCCGCTGATGAAGGCGACGATGTCTGCAACCTGAGCGTCGGAGTAGCCGAGGCGCTTCAACGCAGCCGGCACACTCTGGTTGACGATCTTGAAGTAGCCGCCGCCTGCGAGCTTCTTGAACTTCACGAGCGCGAAGTCCGGCTCGATGCCGGTGGTGTCGCAATCCATCAAGAGACCGATGGTGCCGGTGGGCGCGAGCACGGTGGACTGCGCGTTGCGGTAGCCGTGCTTTTCGCCGGCGCGTACTGCGGCATCCCAGTCGGCCGCACCCGCTGCGAGCACCGAGCGAATCACGTCGTCTGCCGTACCGCCCTGGGCGCGGAAGTCGTTCTGGAAGGTGTGGGCTGCGTTCTGGTGCTTGCGCATCACGCGCAGCATGGGGTCGCGGTTCTGCGCGTAACCCGCAAACGGCCCCTTACTCTCAGCCATCTGCGCGCTCACGGCATAGGCGTGTCCGCACAGGATGGCGGTGAGACCAGCGCACAGCGCTCGACCCTCGTCGCTGTCGTACGGGATGCCAAGGCGCATCAAGAGCGTGCCGAGGTTCGCGTAGCCGAGACCGAGCGGACGGTACTCGTGGCTGTTCTGAGCTATCTGCTGCGTGGGGTAGCTCGAGTAATCGACCAGGATTTCCTGGGCGATGAAGAGCACGCGCACGGCCTGACGGTAGCCTTCGATGTCGAACACGCCGTCGTCAGACAGGAACTTCGTAAGGTTGATGGACGACAGATTGCAGGCCGTGTCGTCGAGGAACATGTACTCGCTGCAGGGGTTCGACGCGTTGATGCGGTCGGTGCCAGCAGCCGTGTGCCAATCGTTGATCGTGGTGTCGTACTGCACGCCTGGATCGGCGCATGCCCACGCAGCTTCGGCGAGCTTCTTCCACAAATCGCGCGCCTTGTAGGTGCTTGCGACCTTACCGCTGAGGCGTTCGTAGGTGCGCCACTCGCCATCTTGCTCGACTGCCTTCATGAAGGCGTCGGTGACGCGCACGGAGTTGTTCGAGTTCTGGCCGCTGACGGTGTGGTAGGCGTCGCCGTTGAAGTCGCTCGAGTATCCAGCCTTGATAAGCGCCGCGACCTTACGCTCTTCACGCACCTTCCAGGTGATGAAGCTCTCGATCTCCGGGTGGTCCATGTCGAGGCAGACCATCTTGGCCGCGCGACGCGTGGTGCCGCCCGACTTGGTGGCGCCGGCTGCACGGTCGAACACCTCGAGGAAGCTCATCAAGCCGGAACTCGTGCCGCCGCCCGAGAGCTTCTCGGTGCTGCCGCGGATCTTGGAGAAGTTCGAGCCCGTGCCCGAGCCGTACTTGAACAGGCGCGCTTCGTTCTTGATCAGCTCGTAGATGCCCATCAGGTCGTCCGAGACGCTCTGGATGAAGCAGGCGGAGCACTGGGGCTGCTCGTAGGCGGTCTTGGTCACGACAGCATGGCCGACGACCGGATCGAAGGCGTAGTTGCCGCCCGAGCCCTCGATGCCGTAGCGCTGAAAGAGACCGCAGTTGAACCACACGGGCGAGTTGAAGGCGCCCTTCTGGTGGATGAGCAGGTG
>CAZEWA010000487.1:0-2927 GCA_964515685.1 uncultured Polyangiales bacterium
GGAGCCGCGTGAGCGTATCGTCGATGTCCTCCACGGTGAACATGACGCGTAAGTAGCCGAGCGCGTTCACCGGGGCTTTCCGGTGATCGGCGACGACAGGCGGCGTGAGAAATCGTGAGAGCTCGAGCCGGCTGTGCCCGTCCGGCGTACGCATCATGGCTATCTCGACCCGCTGGTCGCAGAGGCCGGTGACGCGCCCTGCCCACTCTCCTTCGATCGTGGCTCGCCCTTCGAACTCGAGGCCCAGCTCGGTGAAGAAGGAGATAGCGGCATCGAGAGATTCCACCACGATGCCGACGTTGTCCATTCGCTTGACCGTCATCAACGCCTACCTTCCCAACCAGAAGTGATGGCTTCAAACCACTCCAACATACGAGGGCTTGGAGCAAGCAACGTGCCTCCCAAGATCTAGCACCGAGCCCGTCAAGCTTCGCTGATGGTGATGATGCACTTGCCGCGCGTGCGGCCTTCGCCCTGGTAGCGCAGCGCCTCGGGCACGTCGGCCAGCTGGTAGCGGCGATCGACGGGGATGGAAACGGCGCCCGCGTCGACCAGCGCTCGCAGCGCGTCGAGCAAGGCCGGGGTCGATTGCGCCGCGAAGACCACCACGCGCGGGCCTGGCAGCATGCTCGCCAGCGCCGCCTTGAGGACCCAGCTCAGCGCGCCGCACGAAGAGAGGTAGACGCCGCCGGGCCTCAGCATGCGGCGGCACCGCGCGATGGGCGTATTGCCCGCCACGTCGAAGATGACGTCCCACGCGCCGTCCAGCCGCTCCTTCGTGTAGTCGACGACGTGGTGTGCGCCGAGGCGGGTGACGAGTTCTGCGTTGCGGCCGCTGCACACCGCGGTCACTTCCGCGCCCAACGCCCGGGCGATCTGCACCGCGAACGTCCCCACGCCGCCCGACGCGCCGTTGATCAGCACCTTTCGCCCCGGCGTCACCTTCGCCACGTCACGCAGGCCCTGCAGCGCGGTGACGCCAGCCACCGGCAGCGCCGCCGCTTCTTCCCAGCTCACGCTCTGCGGGCGGCGCGCCAGCTTCTTCGCGTCGACGCACACATACTCGGCCCACGCCTCGCGGACCTCCCCATAGACCTCGTCGCCGGGCTTGAAGGCCGTCACGTCACGCGCGACCGCCTCCACGACGCCAGCGACGTCGATGCCAGCGACCGGCAGCTTCGGCCGCAAGAGCCCCCACCAGAAACGAATGGGGAACGGCGTACCCGTCATCGCGTACCAGTCGGCGCGATTCACCGACGACGCCCTGACGCGCACCAGGACCTCTCCGGGGCCAGGGTCCGGACGCGCGATGTCACGCAGCGAAAAGACCTCGGGGCCGCCGTAGCCGGACTGGATGATGGCTCTCATGCGGAGGACTGTACGTACCTGACCACTGCGCGACAATGCACAGTCATGCACACGACGTGTGCTAAAATGCACAGCAATGGAATGGGACGACCTGCGGTACGTGCTCTTTCTGGGCCGCGAGAAGCGGCTGGTGCGCGCGGGGGCGAAGCTGGGCGTGAGCCACTCCACCGTCGGTCGGCGGCTGCGCGACATCGAGCGGCGGCTGGGCGTGCGGCTGTTTGACCAGCACCGCGAGGCCTTCGAGCCGACGGCGTCAGGCCGCGAGCTGATGGCGGTGGCCGAGGAAGTCGAGGCGCGGGTGCAGGCGCTCGAGCGCCGAGTCGTCGGCCGCGACGCCGCGCTGAAAGGGCCGCTGCGCGTCACCACGATGGATCTGCTGTACCAACGGCACCTGCCCGACTTCGCGTCATTCATCGCGCAGCACCCGACCGTGGAGCTGCGCGTCGCCGTCAAGGACGACATCGTTTCGCTCACGAAGGGCGAGGCCGACGTCGCGCTGCGGCTCACCAACAAGCCGCCGGACAACCTCGTCGGCAAGAGACTCAAGCGCGTCGAGTTCGCCGTATATGGCGGCAGGGAGCTGATCCGCCGCGTGGGCGCTGACGCGCCTTTGTCGGCATACCCTTGGCTCCACTGGGACGAGCCGCAGATGGCGCGCTGGCTCGACGGCTGGCTCGCGAAGCACGCCCGCGGCGCGCGGGTCAGCATGCGCGTCAACCAGGGCGCGATGATGTTGCGGCCGGCCATCGCCGCGGGTATCGGGGTGCACTTTCTCGCGTGCTTCGAAGGCGACGCGGACCCGTCGTTGAGTCGCATCGGCCCGGTACTGCGCGACCTCAGCCGCGACGTGTGGGCCCTGACGCTGGCCGAGCTGCGCAGCACGAGCCGCGTGCGCGCGTTCATGACTCACCTCACCACGGCGGGCGCGAAGGAACGCTGACAGCGTCAGCGCGCGCCCTATGCTCCGAATGTCCTCCTCGCTCGCAGCTCGCTCACTGGCCGATGGCGGGGCTTGCGCCAGATTTGAGCGCATAGCAACAACTCCGGTAGCACTTGCACGTGCGTCGTCCCCTCCCCATCCCCACCATCTCCATCCGCCTGCTGTGGCCCTTTGGGCGCATCATCGCGCTGCACCCCAAGGGCATGGCGATGCTCGAGGAGGCTGGCCTCGGGGTCCGAGAGTTCAGCGACCCGGACACGCGGATCCCCCATGACACGGCGATGCACCTCTTGGCGCGCGCGGTCGAGGTCTGCGGAAATCCGGCACTCGGCATGAAGGCAGCCGACCTGTTCGGCCCCAGCGATCTCGGCGTCATGGAGTACGCCAGCAGCACCTGTGCCACCCTGCGCGACGCTGCACACGCCGCGTCGCGCTATTTGCGCCTGATGAACGACTCGGCCGGCACACGGCTGGTCGAGTCAGGGAAGCGTGCGGTGTGGGAGTTCCACGTAGCAGAAGGAGTGATCCAACCACCGGCCGCCAACGACTTCGAGCTCGCGGTGTATACGAACTTGGCCCGGCGCTACACGGGCCAGGACCAAAACCCGGTCGAGATCCA
>CAZEWA010000488.1:0-2927 GCA_964515685.1 uncultured Polyangiales bacterium
AGCTGCTCCCTGCTGCGTCGCGCGTCGCTTTGATGCCTTGCGCCACGCTCGTACAGTATGGGGTGTCTGCGGCCGGTGGTGCGCAAGAAGCGCCGAGGACGGCGCCCGGCTTGCTCTGATGCGGTGTGCCGCTGGGCAGTTCTCACTTCTGTTCGTTGCGCCACGCGGGGGCTCCAATGCGCGGCCGAGGCCAAGCCCCTTCCCCCACGGACGCTTCGTTGGCTGATGCGATGCGAGCCTGGTCTGGTGTGCTCGTGTGCTCCCGTGGGTGCCCGCGGTTCGGTCGATGGGCTTGGTGGGTTCGCGTGGACTCTCGTGCCGCGCCGGCGCTGGCGGCCACACGCTTGGCGAGCAGCTCGCCGAACACACGCAGTAGCATCAGACAGGCGGGTGGATGCTCGGCGAACAGGCGCTCCGCGTCGGCTGCCGCCTTGGCAAGCTGCGGGTCGTGGATGGCGAGGAAGGCGAAGTTCAAAGACGCAGACGAGGACACGTAATCCAGGATGTTACTAAAGAAGGGCTAGCCTGGGGAGGGCATGGTGGCCAGTGAGGCTTCTCCCTCGGCGCACGACCCGTTGTGCAGGGCACGTCGGCAGGTTCGCCCACACCGTTTTGACTCAAGCAAGGACCGCGCTGGCGATCCCTAGCCCGTGTTCGTTACGATTGTGGATCTACCTCCCACAAGACCTACCAAGGGGACTCTTTGGGAGCCTTTCTCCTTTCACGGAAGATAGGCCGCACAAACGGGGAGGCGCGACCTGAGGGCAGGCTTTGCGAGCCTGCTTCAGCCGCAGAGGCCTCCGAGGCCGCGCGGCGGCATCCGCTGTCACTACGGGACCGAGAGCTCCGTGCAGGTCGTGCCCTCCGAGGTGCCCGCCCGCTCCCAGAAGCCCTCGCGACACACGAAACGCCGTCCTTCGTAACACCTCGCCTGGGGCGTATCCAAAGAGCATGACTCGGGTACGCTGGAACAGCCCGCTGTGCCCAAGTAGGTTTCGACGCAATAGGATCGTATGTCTTCGCAATCATGAACGGGCACGGGTGAGGACCAACCCTCTCGACAGACGACGTGCCAGCTGTCCTCGCACGACATAGGGGGTCTATCGGAACACGAGAGCTCAGCGAACACGCAGTCCGCCTCCCCATCGTGCTCCTCGCACTGGGCAGCCAGGAGGGAGCAATCGTAGACAGAAACGATGTACTTATGGCCCCGATCCTCGTGGCACGATTCAACGACGCTGCCGTTGCACCAGTACTCGTCAGGACGCGAGCACTCGTCCTTCTGCGCCGCACAACCAGCCAGTGCACAAAGAGACACCAAGGCGAAAGCTATCGCGCGATACCAGAATGCGCGGCGCCCAAGGCCGCTGCTTCGCAGCTCCAACGACCTCGGTGGACAATCACGTAGCAATCGATCGAGCAAGTTCCCCCGGAGCTCCGTTACCGCTACCGTCGTCGCATTGTTCGGGCGGATCTACCACAATGACTGCAGCCGTGCGCCCGCCCGAGTAGCGTCAGGGGCGCGCCGAGCTGCCGGGCTGCAAAACTCGTAGAAATCCGCGGGCCTGCCGCCGGACGGCCTCGGCGCGTTCGGTAGGCTGCGGGTTGTGGAGCACGGTCTGGAATGCAGCGATCGCTGCGTCGTGATCATTTGCCTGGAGGTGTAGCGTGCCGAGGCGAAGGTACGGCGTGACGAGCGAAGGAAAGCGGCCTGCGAGCTCCTGCCACAGGCGAATCGCCGCGTCGCGGTCGAGCGAGCGCGCCTGCAAGTCGCACCGGAGGATCTCGTCGTCGAAGTCGAAGCGAAGCGTCGCCGCCACGGCCAACGCGTCGAGCGCGGCCTCGATCTTGCCAGCGCGCGCGAGCGCTCGCGCGTGCTGCGACGCGCTCCGTCCGTGCTCGGGAAGGAAGAAGCGCGCGCGCTCGAGGTCGGCGACCGCTGGGTGACCTTCGAGGAGCGCGTCGCGCCCGCGGGTCCAGTAGGCGTTGCCGGCGGTGAAGCGTACGCCTTGGAGCGCGCCGAGGACCGCGACGGCGACCAGCACGAGCTCGGCTCGGCGGGAGCGGGCCGCAGGTCGCCCGAAGCCATCGCCCGACGCGGCGAGCGGGTTCGCGCTCTCGCCCCCCGACGCGGAAGCCAGCCATCCGAGCAAGAAGAAGAACAGCACGAACGTGGACGGCACCCGCATCGGCGAGTCGGCGAGCCCGTTGACGAATATCGCCGCCACCGCCGCGCCCACCGCGCGCGCCAGCGGATCGCCGCGCCGATGGGCGCACGCGAGCGCGAGCACCACCACGAGCACGAACGCCGCCGCGGTGACGAAGCCGCCCTCGGCCGCGTACTGCAGGACGTCGTCGTGGACGAAGTCCACGCTGGAGAGCGGCGCGAACGCGGCGGGATCGCCGTCGAGCAAGGTCGCGGCGGAGCGACCGTAGGCCGGCACGTAACCGCCAAGGCCGAGCCCGGTGAGCGGGTGCTCGCCCGCGAGGTGGAGCGCGTTGCGCCAGAGGAAAATGCGCCCACGCAACCACGGCGCGGTCACGAAGAGGTCCTCGCGCCAAGCGACCGCGAGCGCGCACGCGACAGATGCCGAGGCGACGGCGAGGAGCGCGATCCGCCGGCGTCCGGAGACCTTGCGGTCGAGCACGACGAAGGCGAGGACGCCTGCGGCGAGCGTGAGCGCGCCTCCCTTCGACAGCGTGGCCAGCGTGGCGAGGCCGAGCAGCGCGGCTGTGGCGTAGTGTGGCCAGCGCCGCGGCGCGGTGGCCCCGAGGCCGAGTGACAGTGGCACGAGCGGCGCGAGGAACGCTGCGGCCCAGCTCGGATTGCCAAAGGTCCCGGGCGCGCGGAACTCTGCGCCCGTGTACACGTCGCTCGTCAGCCACTGGAGCCCCGCCGCCGTGCTCGTGCTGCTGCAGGCGGCGGG
>CAZEWA010000489.1:0-1362 GCA_964515685.1 uncultured Polyangiales bacterium
ACCAAGGTCTCGAGGCGCGTTGTGCTCAGCCGCACGCCAAAGAACTCGGTGACGACATCTTCGATTTGATGTGCTTCGTCGAAGATCACAGCGTCGTAGTCGGGCAGGACGCCGCCGCCATGGGGGCTGTCGCGCAGCGCCAAATCAGCGAAAAATAGGTGGTGATTGACCACCACAATCTGGGCGTCCTCGGCCTCTCTGCGCATCTTGGTGACGAAGCAGCGCTCGTAGTGCGTGCAGCGCGGGCCGATGCGCGTATCGGAGCCACTTTGCACCTGCCCCCAGATTGCGGCGTCTTCGGGCAAGGCCAGAAAGTCCGAGCGCTCGCCCGTGTGGGAGCGCGCGCGGAAATCGCGAAGCAGCGGCAGATGCCGAGTGAAGGCAGGGAAATCCGCTTCAGGGCTGTGGATGAACTCCTCGTAGCGCCTGAGACAGAGGTAGTTGCTGAGGCCCTTCATCAACGCAACGGAGATAGACACGCCGAGGGTGCTCTCGAGCAGCGGCAAGTCCTTTTGCATGATCTGGTCTTGCAGGGTCTTGCTGCCCGTGGAGATGACGACTTTTTTGCCAGACATCAGCGCCGGCAACAGGTAGGCGAGCGTTTTCCCAGTGCCTGTGCCTGCCTCGACGAGGGCTACGCTCTCGTCTTCGAGCGCGCGCTCGACGAGTGCAGCCATCGCGAGTTGTTGCGGACGGTGCTCATAACCCTCGATAGCTTGCGCTAGGGGGCCCTCAGGACCGAGCAAATCCGCTGCACGCATGGCGAGCCTGGTCTAGCACCGATCCCTCGCCGGTGGGCCCAGGGAGCGGCCTGCGCACGCACTTTCGGTGTGGTACGAGGCAGAGGGTGTTCCTCCCGCTGCGCGACATCAACCCCACTCGGACCGCTCCTGTCGTTACGTACCTGTTGATCGCCGCCAATCTCGCCGTGTTCGTCTACCAATTCTTGGTGCTCACGGGGCAGCAAAGCGAGCAGTTCGTGCTGCAGCACGGCGTGATTCCCTACCACCTGTTTTCCGGCTACGGGCCGAGCCTATCCACGCCCTTCACCAGCATGTTCATGCACGGCGGCCTGGGCCATCTCGCATCCAACATGTGGTTTCTGCACGTGTTTGGGGACAACGTCGAAGACAGGCTCGGTCACGCGCGCTTTTTCGCGTTTTACTTGCTGACGGGCGTGGTGTCTGTGTTGGCGCACAGCCTGATCGATCCGAGCAGTCAAATCCCGCTCGTGGGCGCCTCGGGAGCGATTTCAGGCGTGCTCGGCGCGTACATCGTGATGTTCCCGAAGGCGCGCGTAGTGACGCTGGTCATCGTCTTCTTGTTCGAAGTGCCAGCGTTCTTCTTCCTGCTGTTTTGGTT
>CAZEWA010000489.1:1462-2926 GCA_964515685.1 uncultured Polyangiales bacterium
GGCTCAGCCGCCTGTCCAGACTCGGCGCTGGAATCGCTGCTCGTTGCGCTCGCTTGGGGCTTGGCAGCGGGAGCGGGCTTGGGCTTTACGACCGGTGCGGCCGGCTTTTCTGGCAGCGCGTTCAAGGAGAGGCTGAGCGAAGCCTTCATGGCTTCCTCGCCTTGCTCGAACGCCTCCAAGGTCAGAGGCGCCTCGGCATTTTCGTATCCGGCGAGCTTCGCCACCGCCTTGAGCGAGGACTTGGGAGCCTCGGACCACGTGAGATCCACGGGCGACGTTCCGCGCTTACCGGACACATTGACGGCGGCGCCCGGGGGCGTTGTCTCCACGTGCAACACGAAGGGCAGGGCCTTGAGCGTCAGGCGCAGGGGCTTGCTGCCGTTCGTCGGCGTCAGCTCCTGGGTTACAGGCTGATGCGCCGGCAGACGGGCCTCGATGTTGACGGCCACGTCCTTTGCGAGGTCGAGGGCGAGCGGTGCTTTACCCTGTACCTGGCCGTCGACAACGATTTCTGCACCTACAGGCAGCGTCGACACGCGTAGCTGCACGAGCTCCACAGGCTCAGCTTCTGGCTCAGGCTGCGCAGGTTCCGGCTCGACGTTCTCGGGAGCCGCTTCCGCAGCAGGCTCAGGCTCCAAAGGTTCCGGCTCTACAGGTTCCGGCTGCACGGGCTGGACTGGCAGCTGCGGTGCATCGATGGCGGAGGCCTGGGGCTCGCCTGCGTTGGGCCCGCCGCGTAGCGCGACGAAGCCTGCCACAACGAGCACCGCTGCGATGGCCGCGATGGGCAACACAGGGCTCTTCTTGGGCCCGCCTGCAGGCACGGAAGGGCCAGTATGCAGCGGCACGGTGGGTGCAGCTGCGACCGGCACGGGCATCGGCATCGGGGCTTGCGCCTTCGGTGCGGCAGCCTCAGCAGCGGGAGCAGGTGGCGGTGCGGGCGGCCGTGCGGCTGCCACTGCAGCTGCGGGTGGTGGCGGAAGAGACGAGTTTTTGACGGCGTCCGGACGCTCCGACTCGAGCGATGAAGAAGAAGTGTCGAGGGCCTGAGGCGGCGAGCTCAAGCCAGGGTCGATGATCATCGACGGCAGGCCTTCTGTCTGCGCTTTGCGCTGCTCTTCCGCGGCGGCTACACGCTGAGCTTCGATCTCGGCGGTGCGCTTCCGGGCCTCGTTGGCTTTCTGTTCAGCTTCGCGCGCCGCGGCTTCGTCGGTTGCTTCGGAGAGCGCCGCCGCCAGAAATTCGGCCGCTTCACGCACCGCAGTGCGATCTTCCGGGGGCGGGAGCTCTGCGGGTGGCAGGTCTGGGAAGAAGTTTCCGCTCGTCGCTTCCTGCGCCGGCGGCAGCTCGCTGTCGATGCTGCCGTCGGGGCCGCGACCTTCTTCGTAGGCGCCGGGGGAGCCTTCCGTGGCGGTGATGATGCGCTCCACCATCACGCGGCTCTCGTTGTCCATCTTGATGAAC
>CAZEWA010000490.1:0-2922 GCA_964515685.1 uncultured Polyangiales bacterium
GCACCTTACTTTTCAGTACGACCCACGTGGACGCTTGCTGGTCATCGCACCCCACGTAATCGAACGACGCGAGCCATCCGCCCACGAAACCAAGCACATTTCGCTCCTAAAGGCGGCGCTCGACGATTTCTGCGAGCTGCGCGCGGGGCGGGCAGGCCTCTTGCGCCTTGAGGCTATTCCCACCTGGGCAGAGGACGACGCGGTCTTCGGCACTTCGCAACGTTGGACAAGCCTTACCCCTTACACGGTGCAAAGACACCCCAAGGGTAAGCAGCAGCCCAGCGAGGCCATCGCAGAGGAGGTGCGCGCAGAGTGCAGCAAGAGCGGCCTGCCACGACCCGAGGTGGAGGTTACGCGCGTATCCGGTGTCGCAGGACGCGGTCTGCAAGCCATGGTCCATCTGACCTTCAGCCGGTATGTCCAAGGGCCGCTAGTCCTCGGAAAGACACGTCATCTCGGGGGCGGGTTGATGTTAGGCAGGCCGACGCATCAGGAGTCTTGATCTCGGAGACAAGTCCTGTCGGAATAGTAGCGTGACCCACCTCCCTCCCAAGTCCGCCGCAGAAGCTGTGGAGCCCGAGCCGCTCGAGCGCCCCAAGCTTCTCGGACGCATCGCGCTGCCTGCGGCACCACCTGATCTTGTACCTGCACGCATGATCAACGAGGTGCTCTACTGTGAGCGCTTGATGTACCTGGAGTGGTCGCAGGGCGAGTTTGAAGACAATGCATTTACGCTGGAAGGCCGCACCATCGTGCATGCGCGTGTGGATAAGCCACGCAAGCGGCGCGGCAAAGCCAAGCCCGAAGACGAGCAGGCGCTTGAGAAAGAGGTCGATGCACCGCCATACCAAGCACGCTCCGTGTGGCTCTCTTCGGAAACGCTCGGCATCACCGCTAAGATCGACATCATCGACGAAGGGGAAGATGGCAGCGTAATTCCTGTGGAATACAAGCGCGGCCATGCGCCAGACGTGCCCGAGCTCGCCTACCTTCCAGAGCGCGCACAGGTCTGCGCGCAAGCTCTCTTGCTGCGTGATCGCGGCTACGCCTGCAAGGAGGGAAGCATCTACTTTGCGGCAGACCGCAGGCGCGTGCCGGTGGTGCTCGACGACTCACTGATTCGCACCACACTCGAAGCCGTACGGCGTGCTCGATTCCTGGCTGCAGCAGGTGTGTTGCCGGATCCACTGGTCGATAGCCCCAAGTGCCATGGCTGCTCGCTCGTAGGGATATGCCTGCCCGACGAAACAACGTTGCTGACGGGCCTGGGTCTCGCCCCCACCCCTGCGAAGCTCCCTGAGGGCGACGCTACAGGCCCCATGGAAGAAGACCCGTGGGGGCTCGTAAGTCCCAAGCTCAACACGAACTTGAGGCGCTTGCACGCTGCGTGCGACGACCGCGTGCCGCTTTACGCGCAGGTGCAAGGCGCGACGGTCGGCCTCGATGGCGAGCGGCTCGTGGTGCGTACCAAGGAAGGTAACGCCGAGGCACGCCTGCCCAACACCTCTCAGGTCTGCTTGTTTGGCAATGTGCAAATCAGCACGCCTGCCGTGCGCGCCCTGCTCGAACGCAGCATTCCGCTCGTCTACTTTTCCTACGGCGGTTGGTTTCTAGGGCGCACTTTCGCGCACGACACGAACAACATCGAGCTGCGCGTCGCACAGCATGCTCGCCTGAGCGACAAGATCTTCTGCCTCGAACTTGCACGCTCCGCAGTGAACTCCAAGATACTCAACTGCCGCACGATGTTGCGCCGCAACAGTGAGCAAGCCGATGAGGTGGTGCTGTCGGAACTCAAGCAACTCTCCCGCAAGGCCACCGAAGCGGTGTCTCTCGAATCGCTACTCGGCTTCGAAGGCAGCGCCGCGCGAGCCTATTTCGGCGCATTTTCGAACATGATGAAGAGTCGCCTCACCGACACCTTCGACTTCGAGGGACGTAACCGCAGGCCACCGCGGGATCCCATAAATGCCTTACTGTCTTTTGCCTATGCGCTGCTATCGAAGGAGCTCGCTCTTGCCATCGCCACGGCCGGGCTCGACCCACTGCTTGGTTTTTATCACCAACCACGCTTTGGACGCCCTGCGCTCGCGCTCGACCTGATGGAAGAATTTCGTCCACTGATTGCGGACTCCGTCGTGATCAACGTGATCAACACGGGCGTGATCGGCGAGAGCGACTTTCTGCGCGGTCCCGGCGCATGCGCGCTCACGATGGACGCACGCAAACGCTTCATCCTGGCCTATGAGCGGCGCATGGATCAACTCGTGACCCACCCGGTGTTCGGCTACCGCATCAGCTATCGACGCGTGCTCGAAGTGCAAGCACGCCTGCTGGGCAGGCGGTTCACAGGAGAGATTCAAGAACTCCCCGCCTTTCGGACGCGCTAGCTATGAGGCAAGCCTATATCGTCAGCTACGACGTCTGCGACCCCAAGCGCCTGAGGCGTGTTTTCAGGGTAATGCGCGGCTACGGCGAACACCTGCAGCTCTCTGTATTTCGCTGCGAACTCAACGACCGCGAACAAGTCGAGCTCCGTGCTAAGCTTGGAAGTGTCATTCAAGATGACGAAGATCAGGTTCTCTTCATCAGCATCGGCCCCGCCGACGGCCGCGCGCGTGAAGCCATCCGCGCCCTCGGCCTCCCCTACACGCCCCCCGAACGCCGCGCCTTAGTAACCTAACTCACGTCTTCCCCTGCGAGCGCCTCGGTGACGCATCAACCCCCTCACCCGCTCGCAGGCTCGCAGCTCATTGAAAACAAAATACAAATCTGTTCAACCTGCCCCAGCCCAACGCGCCATGCCCAAACTCGCACAAGGGTGCAATCGACCCGCTCGCAATCCGCGCCCCATCCAGTTAGAATCACACGGCTCCCCCGGGAGCCCTCTCCGCGTTCTTCAGAACGCGGCTGCATTGAAGC
>CAZEWA010000491.1:0-2894 GCA_964515685.1 uncultured Polyangiales bacterium
GTGCGTGTGGCGGTGATGACAGCGCTCAACCAAGTGAGCTCCTTTTCCGCCTGTTCGTCGCGCAGGCCTTCTTCTCCCGCCTGCGGATAGCGTGCAACTGCGCAGGCTAGGGCGTGCCCTGTGCGCTTGGGAACGTTCTGCCAGATTTCCTCGGTGATGAACGGCATCATCGGATGCAGTGCGCGCAGCACCGTCTCCAACACGTGCACGAGCGTCTGACGCGTCTCATGCGCCAGAGCCTCGTCGTTGCCTGCCAGCAGGGGCTTGGTGAGCTCGAGATACCAATCGCACAGCTCGTTCCACACGAAGTGGTAAAGCGCGAGCGAAGCGTCATCGAGTCGATAGTCGTGTATGCCTCGATTCGCTGCAGCGAGCGCGACATCGAGTCGCGACAGGATCCAGCGATTGATAAGGGCTGTCACCTGCGGGCGCTCACCGCTCGCCTCCGCGCCTTTACCCTCGATCTGCATCATGGCGTAGCGCGCGGCGTTCCAGAGCTTGTTGCAGAAGTTGCGGTAGCCTTCGATGCGCTTGACGCTGAGCGCGATGCGGCGCGCCTGCGGCGAGTAGCTCAAGAGCGTGTAGCGGACAGCGTCCGATCCGTAAGCTTGAAAGCCCTCGGGATAAGCCTTGGTGATGTACTTGATGCCGCTCTCGCTCGAACCGTTTCTCTTGGCTTTTTCGATGAGCTGCTGCGAAGTGGCGCCGTAGATGAGGTCCAACGGATCGATGACGTTGCCCTTCACCTTGGACATCTTGTCGCCGTTTTCGTCGGTGACCATTCCTGCGAGAAGGATGCGCTTGAAAGGCGGCTTCCCCATGAAATGGATGCCCATCATCATCATGCGTGCGACCCAGAAGAACAGGATATCGTAGCCCGTCTCCATGTCGCTCGTGGGGTAGAATTTCTCGAGGTCGTTCGTCTGATTGGGCCAGCCCAGCGTAGAAAACGGCCACAATCCCGAGCTAAACCAGGTGTCGAGCACATCTTCGTCGGCTTTGAGCTCGGTGCTCCCGCATTTCTCGCAAGCCGTCGGGTCGGTGCGACTCACATTCACGTGCTCGCACTTCTGACAATACCAGGCCGGAATCGAGTGGCCCCACCACAGCTGGCGCGAGATGCACCAGTCTTGGATGTTGCGCATCCAATGGAAGTAGGTCTTCGACCAATCTTCCGGAATGATCACGGTTTCGCCGTTTTCCACGGCCTGAATGGCCGGTTCGGCCAGCGGCTTCATGTTGATGAACCACTGCGTCGAGATCATGGGCTCGACCACCGTGCCGGAACGCTGCGACTTGGGCAGCGTCATCATGTGCTTTTTGCTGCCGCGCTCGAGGCCAAGCTCGGCCAAGCGCTTCTTCACGACCTTGCGTGCAATGAAGCGGTCGAGGCCGGTGAACTCACCGCCTTGTTCATTGACCTTGCCGTCGAGCGTGAAGATGTTGATCTCTTCGAGCTTGTGCCGCTTGCCCGTGGCGAAGTCGTTGAAGTCGTGGGCCGGCGTCACCTTTACAGCGCCCGTGCCGAAGCTCATGTCCACAAGCTCCGCATCGGTGATGATGGGAATCTTGCGATCCACGAAAGGATGCGTGACGAACGTGCCGTGCAGGTGCGTGTAACGCGGATCCTCGGGGTGCACGGCGATGGCGGTGTCGCCCAGCATGGTCTCGGGGCGCGTGGTGGCCACGACGATTTCGCCGCCGCCCTCGGTTTTGTAAGCGAACTCGTACAACTCGCCTTCGATGTTCTCGTCGGTCTCGACTTCGAGATCGCTGAGCACCGTCTGCGAGACGACATCCCAGTTAACAAGCCGTGTGGCCCTGTAAACGAGGCCCTCTTCATAGAGGCGCACGAAGGCTTCGCGCACGGCGACGCACAGATCCGGGTCCATGGTGAACTTGTTGCGCGACCAATCCGCGCTGGCTCCCATGACGCGTTTTTGCTCGAGGATGCGGTCGCCGGCCTGATGGCGCCAAGTCCAGACACGCTCGATGAATTTCTCGCGGCCCAGATCGTGGCGCGTGAGTCCTTCCGCCTTGAGCTGCCGTTCGACCACCACCTGCGTGGCAATGCCCGCATGGTCCGTTCCGGGCACCCAGAGGGCGTTGTAGCCCCGCATGCGGTGGTAGCGAATCAGCAGATCTTCGAACGTCGTCCGACAGGCGTGGCCCATATGTAAGCTGCCCGTTACGTTGGGCGGCGGCATGGAGATCACGTAGGTCGGGCGCTTGTCGTTCGGGTCGCTCTCGGCACGAAAAAATCCGTGTTCCTGCCAGTAGCTGTACCACTTGGCTTCGGTCGAGGAGGGGTCGTAGGCCTTTTGCATCTCGGCGGCAGTCATCAGGGGCCGGAGGATAAGGCATCGGGGGGCCCAAGCAACGGGGACGGGAAAATCGTGTTGGCTCACCTTGGACCGCCCAATTTCGCCGTTCACCAGGCTCCGCGGCCGGCTCGCGGTTCGTAGACGACACTTGGCCTGACCTTCGAGCTTGGTGACCCCACCCACACGCTCTATTGCAAAACTACTGTTTCAGAGGAAAGGCTTGAAAAGCAGGCCAAGTCGGGTTTTCCTCCCTCTCTATATGACCCCTGCTCGTAGGTTGTTACCGCTTCTGTTCTTGGCGGCTCAGGTTCTCGCCTGCGCGTCTGACTCGACTGACCGCACGCCGGGAGCCGATGGCGGCGAGATGGGGACGACCTTGGACTCCGGGGGCCCCACCACGTCCCGCGATGGAGGAGGCGATGGAGACGGCGACGACGACCCAGTTGACCCGGGCGACGGAGACGGGGACCACGTACCTGAAGTCGATGCGGGACCCGATGCCTGCATTCCTCAGGGCTGCGAAGAGCAGGGCTTCGAGTGCGGCGTGGCCGAGGACGGCTGCGGCGGGGA
>CAZEWA010000492.1:0-2885 GCA_964515685.1 uncultured Polyangiales bacterium
GCGGAATATTCGTCGACCACACGTCGATTTTCCGCTGGGTGCACCGGTGCACGCCTGAGCTGATGGCCGCGTTTAAGGCGCGCAAGGCGCCGGTGGGCGGCCGTTGGCGAATGGACGAAACCTACGTGAAAGTGAACGGCCAGCACCGCTACCTGTACCGCGCAGTGGACCAACGCGGCGACACCATCGACTTCCTGCTGACCGCTCGCCGAGATTCCAATGCGGCCCGACGTTTCTTGGAGAAGGCCATCAGCCAGAACTGCTTGCCGTCCCTCATCAACATCGACAAGAGCGGAGCCAACAAGGCGGGCATCGAGGCTTGCAACGACGCCCAAGAGGGGCCGGCCATCGAGATTCGGCAATTCAAGTACCTCAACAACATCGTCGAGCAGGACCACCGCAACATCAAGCGGCGTACCCCCCCGATGCTCGGCTTCAAGTCGTTCCGGACGGCGCGGGTCGCGCTGGGCGGCATCGAACTCGTCCACATGCTCCGCAAAGGCCAACTTGCGTCCGCTCCGGGCCAAACCTTACTTTCACCCCCCGAAACCTTCTTCCAACTGGCTGCGTAGCACTCGGCGCGGGTGACCTAGAAGCAAACCTCACCCTTCCGTCGGCAACGCAACAGAGCCCTCAGGCTGACCAAACTTTGTTGAAGACCAGGCCGCGAAGACCCGATGACTTCCATGCTCGGACGAAGCGATCGCTCACGAATGTAGGACTAACGCGGAGACTTGGAATCTTGAAGATGTCGACAGCACAGACCGTCTCGGGACGAAATGCATAGCGCGTCACGCGCATGATCCGTCCATTGGAGAAGCGCAGTAACCTCGACGCATTCTCATCCAATGCATCGATCACGCGAGTGCTGTTGAACACGACGAGCTCAGCTTCGGCGCACGCCAGAGGAAGCAGCTCGCCGTATTCATGTAGAACCGGCGCCAGCTTGCTAATCGCTTGCCGGCGAAAAACTAGCGCGTGCGATCCTAGCCATGGGGAGTCCGATTCAGCGAGCCTCTTCCCCTCATCCTCGTGAACTAGCCGCATCGGTGGCGACCGCCATGCTGCGCCCTTGGGCGTACCGTCGATCGCAAGATTGAGCGTCTCGAAGTCCTCCTGATGCTCCGGATGACAGAACTCAAACCCCTCGGCCGATTGCGGGATGTAAACCTCACCCATCAGAGTCCACCTCCCAGCAATCCTTGCCGTAAAGCATTCAGAACCTCAAGCGCCTCCGCTCTGGTTGTCGCTTATCCCAGCGCTTCGTTCACGGCTTGGTAGTAGGCCCGGGTATGGACCGTCGAATGCACCGCTGCTCCCGCGGCGTTCGGCGCTGCTCGCGATGCCGGCAAGAACACTCCGTTGACGGCGTCATTGATCCCGATGCCAAAACGCTGGAGAACCGCTCTCGCAGGCGCCGCGGCCTCAGCCCCGCCTGCGACTATGTGATGCGTAGCCGCGCCAGCAGGCCGCACATGACCTGCTGCTTCAAGCGCGCCTCCAAGTACTCTCGACGAGGCTATCCCCCTTGCGGCGATGCAGCAACACGATCATCCCGGTTCCTCCTCAGCGAGCAGCGCCCTGGCTTGGGAGATAAGCCGTAGTACCGTGTCAAGATCCAGCGCGGTGTTTACAGCAGCCTTGTGACACATGAGCTCATAGTCACCGGAATCCGTCCGCGAAACGTCGAGGAGCACCTCATTCGCATCGTTGATGATCTCATAGATTGGGTAGTCGCGGTCGATGGGAACGAATTTCTGAATCCTGAGCGACATGGCCGGTTCCTTCCTTCTTCCTACAGTCCCGGCGTGATGAAGCCGATGAACTCGTTCGTTGCGGCCGAGAAGCGCGCACCGAATCCGCTAGCGGCTCGGATCTCGAGCGTCGGCCCCGTACCGTCCAAGATCACGAACCACAGCTGTCCCGTCCCGCAAGATGCCTCCAAGCGCGCCTTCCGCGGCGGCATTGATGGCGGCCGGACTTCGCAGCGTTTGATTGAGCGTCTCCTTCGTGAGGCCGATGACCTCAGGGTGCTTGGTCAGCGCTCGCCCAGCCTGCGTAAAGGGTGTGTTCTTGAACGCCTGTGTTGCAGAGCGGAGCAGCGTCCCACCAAGCGTTCGGCCAACCTCTGCTCCCCCCCCCTGCGGCAGGGGAGCCAAGACCGCCCCACTATCAGGACTCAACTATCGAGCGCTGCCTCTACACGTGCCGCCCGCAAATGGACGCTTCCCCAGTCCCCCTCCAGCTTAAACCAGCCCGATTCATTGATCAGCGAGTCGATGTTTCCCAAGTCCTGTTCCCCGCTCGCATCCCATGAAGCGACGGAGCGTCGCTCGATCCACTTCGTCGCCTCGACGCCCCGAAAGATCAAACTGCCGCGACGATAGCAGTACTGCCGTTCCGGTCCGGGCGCTTCGAAAAGTGCATGCCCTTCTCTCAGAACGAACTCCATGTCGAAGGCCAGCTCATGGCCATCCTCTCGAATCCCGAGAACGTAGCTGTCCTCAAGATAGATTTCCTGGAGACCTGGAATTTCCCAATACGGTTGCTGCTCCACCATCACTGCACCCAGTTCCACAGGTCGTACTCTATCGGCGTGTGATTGGCGGGGCTGGTTCTCGTTACTGCGTTTCCGAGGGCGTCGACCCGTTGGCCGGCCGCATTGCGAAACTCCGCGTGTGCGAAGCCGCTTCCTGGTGCTCGACTGCTGCCCTGCTTTATCGTGAGACGCACGACCCCGCCTTCGTCCACGAACTTGAGCGGGCCGGAAACACTCTTCTGAGCCTTGAACCCCTGTTTCAGCGCATCGGAAGCTAACTCGGATGCCCTCGCTGCGTATTTCGCGTGACGTGGACAGTCGTATCGGCGCCATGTGGACACCCGCG
>CAZEWA010000493.1:0-2882 GCA_964515685.1 uncultured Polyangiales bacterium
CCACCTTCTACCTGAACGACGAGCGCGGCTCTCCAGTCGCCACCCTCGACCGCCACGGCAACGTCGTCGAAGAGCGCAGCTACCACGCCTACGGCGCGGAGCGCGAACCTGCGAGTGCGCAAGAGCCATGGGCCTTCGCAGGCAACGAGCTCGACGCCACAGAGCTCGGCAACTTCCACGCCCGCCCTTACGACGCACGCCTCGGACGCTTCCTCGCAGTCGATCCCGAGCCGCTCTTCAATCCCAATGCGCAGCTCAACCCGATCGCGTTTCAGGCCTACAGCTATGCGGCAAGCGATCCCGTCAACCTCGCAGACCCCACTGGGCGTTCCGTCTGGACCAAGGCCTTCAAGTTCGGCGTCAGGCTACTCAAGACGGGAGACGTAGCGCAGTCGATCTACGGCACCTTCGAAGACGCCGTCACGCTCTTCGACGCAAGCGCTTCGGTCACCGATCGCGTCATCGCTGGCGTCTCGCTCGCGACCGAAGTCGCGCCCATCAGCCTCGGCGACGTCAAGGACGCGAGCAAGGCGCTGGGAGCGCTCGCGGGGGCGGGGAAGAGGGCGGACAAAGCGCTGGACACCTCGACGTCCGCAACGACAAAAGCTATCGGCTACCATGCCACGCACCCCCAAGCAGCTTCCGCTATCCTCGATGGCGGTTTCCGTGCTGGCACCAAGCCGGGACGACTTGGGTCTGGAGGAGTCTATGTGAACTCGTCTCCGGCCGGCGCCACGGCCGAGTTCGCTCATCACAGTCCAGGTGTGAAGCCAGCCATTCTCGAGGTGCACTACGACCCAGGCGTAAGCGCAGTCGCCACGATAGCTCCGCAACGTTACGTGTCCTCTCACCCGCTAAACGTCCAGAGCATCAGTGCACCTTCGCTGCGAGCTCCCAACACCACGAACACGAACGTCCTTAATGGCTCCTCGCAGGCCGTGCGGGTGATCGAATGAAAAAAATCGACGTACGCTGTTGGCAGATAGAGCAGCAGCGGCCCGGATCTACCGAAGTCGACACTTTGTTCATTTCGTATCCCGAGGACAACTCCGGCCATTCCTTGATCACATGCCTCACGTGCGGGGAAATCTTCGCCGTGACGGTGGCCATCGAGGTCTACGTTGGACCTCCACTGGAACAGAAACTGCAGACCCTTACCTGCCCGTCATGTGGCACCGCACTCAGAGAGAATTGGACATCCTATCCAGAAAAATATGTTTCGAGCGGTCATCTCTATACTTTCCATCGACGGGAGCTAATCCCCCCTGACGAGAGCTCCATGGTTAAGTCTTTCTACGGGATTTACGAATCGCAGGCCGAAGGGTGAAACAACCTCCGAATAATTCACACCAGCGACACCGATGAGCTGCGTACGGGACTTCAGAGAAATGCCGCGACAGCGGTCAGCTGCCAGACGAAGAGAAACCGAAGCGCTTGCGGAGATGGATTTCCAACGGAAGGATTCCGCTTGGGCATCTCTCCCCAAACCGAGTGCAACCACAGTGGGGCCCGATGCCGCAACGCCGTTCTAGCGTGCCGAGAGCCACCGGCCTCATCGGCCCACCGCCGTGTTTGCATTCTCTACGCGCTCGCGTCGCTCAATCTCGTATCTGAGCAAACTGACGTAACGCTCGGTGGAGTTCGTCAGAAAAGCAAACGAAGCCAGCGCTTGACACATGAACGAGGAAAAGACCGTCAAGTGGACAATGTAGCCTGTGTTCTGGGGCTGAGCGTTGGCCATGGCCCAAACGAGCCCGAAGATGGCCAGCAAGCCGCTTGGAAGCACCGTGCGAACAAGGGGACCGGTCCGCACTTCAATCGCATTGCGCTCGCGTTCCAACCCCTGCATGGCGAACCGGAGCACTTCGCCGTCGTACTGAAAGGCAGAGTTTACGAAGTCGCCGTCCTTCAGAATTTGTTCCTTTGTGCTTGGAAACTGGTTTTTCCAAGGATTCCTTAGATTACCAAACAGAAGAAGTATGGCAAACGCCAGATTGACGGCCACCACGACCATCAAACAAAGGTAGGCCGTAAATGCCAGAGGAGCAGCGGGCGTTCGAAACGACTCATCGATCCAGAGCACGATGAAAGAGGCTGCGAACGCGACGAGAAGTATGGTGACCATCTTTCTGAACGTCGTACTTCGACCCCACCAACTCCTCCCGTTCTGCGGCTCTTCGAAGCGACCAGTTTGGTGGTCGTCAATCAGCTTGAGCAAGTCCTCCAAACACCGTCGAACGACCGCCCTGTCGAGATTCCGATTTTGCAAGAGCACCTCCTTCTCCTCGCCTGTATGGTCGTCGCTGCGTGAATGCCGACGCACGATCTTCCTCGCGCCTTTCTCTGCGTGATCGAAATGCGCTTGGGCCACGAGGGCATCGAAGTTCAGGCACATGAGGACCACCTTCCTACACCGAACGCCGCTCTCCCAGGGCATCCCCGAAACCCGAGATGAAGTTCTCCTCGTCCCGAGAACTCCGCCACCGGAATCACGCTGAGCTGCCCCCTGTCGAATCTCGCCAAGAGGCAACTCTTCAGGTAATCAGCTGCGCGAGCACAGCCTCTGCGCGAGCACAGCCTCGCCATGTGAGCAGGGGCGGCAGGCGACTTTCCCAGCGCAGCGAGCGCCGTTCCTCCGGCCCCAAGCCAGCGTTTCCGCACGCCAGGACCCCTGCTTGGGGGGTACCCCCCTAGGGCAGGGTGCTTGCCGTAGGGGGGTGGGTTCGATATGGTTCCGGCCTTTTCCGTGCCAGGGCTACCTCCAGGGCTAGAGCAAACATGCGTCAATCGATTCAAAACGTAGGTCTCATTGTCATCGTGCTCGCTTTGAGCGCGGTGTTTTTGCTCGAGTTCGGCGGGAACCAGTCCCAGGGCTGCGCAGG
>CAZEWA010000494.1:0-2854 GCA_964515685.1 uncultured Polyangiales bacterium
GACGAGTCAGGGCATCGCGCAAAAGGCGGTAGTTGTCGGCCCACCACTCGAGCACTGGCACGTACGCGAGGTCGGCCTTGGCCATCCCGCTCGCGAAGACCTTGACCGCCGTACGCTTGGTCTCACTCGGCGCAAGGAAGGCGCCCGTGCGCGGATGCGGGTTCGTCGCATGGTAGATGGCAAAGCGCAGAGACGACTCGTAGAAACCTGCTGGATTGGCCTCACAAAGGTCTCCCCCCAGTCATCAAACGTGTACTTGGCGCTGAGCGAAAGCGGGTCTTCGCTCTTGCGTTGATGGTCGATGGTATGCCGCGGGAGACCCCGTCAACCTAGAGGACCCCACGGGTCGTTCTGTCTGAATCAAGCTCTTCAAGTTTGGCGTACGCCTCTTCGCCCCGGTGTTCACTCTGGATCGATGCATACTGGAAAGTACGCGCATGCTCGGAGAGCTGCTGACGACCGCTCCCATTCGCGTCTTCACAACCCCGATCAAGGTGGGTAAGACATGGTTGGCGTGTCCTATCACGGGGCCCACTGTACGCGATACGAGCAGCGCCTACCTTACTGCCATGAATGGTATGGTCCGAGCTGACTGTAGTGGTTTCTTCCCCAACAAGCGACGCTGCCGCCTGCGCGCAGTGCACAGGTAAAGTTTTCGCCTGCCGAAAGAGCCGTGACGTCGGTGAGTCCGTTCACCGCAATGAGTGGCGCGGTCTCTTCACTGCCTTCGCCGAGGTGGCCGTTTTCATTGTATCCCCAACAAATGACGCTGCCGCCGTCGATCAGCACGCAAGTATGCCAGAAGTGCGCGCTGATGGCGGTCGCGCCGGAGAGCCCGCTCACTGCAATCGGTGTGAAGGATGAGTCACCTACGGCAAGCTGGCCGAGCTGACCGTGGGAATTGTACCCCCAACACGCGATAGTGCCGTCTGCACGCAACGCGCAGGTGTGCCGCTCGCCTGTCGCGATGGCGGTCGCGTCGGAGAACCCGCTCACCGCAACCGGCGTAACCGATGTGTAGTCCTCGGTTGGTCCGCCGAGCTGGTTGTGTTCGTTGTTTCCCCAACAGACGACGGTACCGCCAGCCCGCAGCGCGCAGGTATGCCCGCCGTCTGCCGCGAGCGCGGTTGCGTCAGAGAGCCCGTCCACTTCAATCGGCGTGAGGGATGTGAAGCCCTCGGATGCTCCGCCGAGCTGTCCGAATTCGTTGTATCCCCAACAAGCCACGGTACCCCCTTCGAGCAGCGCGCAAGTGTGGCTGCCGCCCGCCACGATGGCGGTAACCTGAGCGAGTCCGGTCACCGCAACCGGTGTGGCGGATGAGCTGCCTTCGGACTCTCCGCCGAGCTGATCGTATGCACTTTCTCCCCAACAAACGACGGTGCCGGCCGTACGCAACGCGCAGCTATGCCTAGCACCTGCGGTGATGGCGATTGCGCCTTCGAGCCCGCTTACGGCGATCGGTGTCGCGGATAAAGCGCCCACGGATTCGCCGCCGAGCTGGTTGTAGCGGTTGTCTCCCCAACAGGTGATGGTGCCGTCTTCATGCAGCGCGCAAGCATGGAAGTCGCCCGCCGCAAGAGCGCGGACAGGACTCCCAAGCGTGCATACCGCGTCCGAGGTAGCCGTACCTGGTACGGACGTTCCGCTCGGGCACTCTGTGTGCGGCACGCAGAGCGTCGACGGGTCGGCGTCATGATCCCAGGCGTCGGGACCGCAGGCGAGCCCCGTTGAAGCGTCGTGCATGCCTCCACCGTCGGACTCCTCTCCTCCCCCATCCGCGATGCCGCTATCCTGGCCGAGAGAGTCTCCATCTCCGCCGTCGCGGGCTCCACCGCCGTTCAGCTCTCCCTCCACCAACAAGAGGACGCTGAAGTGTTTGACCGAAAAGGTAGCCTTACCGTTCGCCACGACCTTTGGCTTGCCCTGCTCTTTCCACTTGGTGTCCTTCTCGTCGCTCAGCCACAACACTTTAAGCCTCTGTGAGTCGCGCTCCTTGGACACAGGAAGGGTTATCTCCACCTCCTTCTCGAACTGCGTGCCGTGTGGAGTCACCACGTAGGGCGCGCTGGCGAGCTTGTCCTTGGCGGGAACGCTCTTTACCAACGCAAGCGCTTGCTTGTCGTCCGGGCGCCGGAGACCGAGGTTAACCTGGCTCTTGACCGCGCCCTGCGGCACCTTCACCTGGGCGCCCGTGGCCAGCTTCATCACGACTTCTTCTTTACCCGTCACCAGCGCAGAGGTCTTTTGGCCCTGACTCGCTCCGTCGTCGATCCCCAACTCCCTGAGGGAGCTGACTTCGTTGGCGCTCTCGGAGTCGTTGGTGCTCTCGGAGTCGCAGCCGCCGTTCGCCACGGCGAAGCTCATCAGCGCGAACATCAGCGCGCCACGCCATCTTACTCTTCTCTTCGTCATCTGCACTCCTGCGTGCCCCTTCGTGCTCGAGAGAGGTGCGCTCATCGAGGCACGCCAGCGTCGGGGTCCCCACGTGACGCATCTCGGACGATTGTAGAGAGCGTGTTCTCACATCGCCATGTCCGAAAATACCCACATGGTATCGGATGACAGTGACAAGGAGGCGCAGTCACAGCGTCGCAAGCACTCTCAGAGTCTGGGGTGGGCCGTGTCCGTTAGGCGTACTGCGGCGAAGCAGTGGGATGAACTCTTTCGGCCGTGCCGCATCGCCGAATCCTCGATAGAAATTCGAAAAAGTGCCTGGATTCGTTCGACCTCGCTCGAAGGTGGGCTCAAACCGCGGAACACGTCGAGGAGGCACGCTTCACGGAAAGGGAGGCTTGAGCGTTGACGCGCTTGCAATCGCGCCAGATAGTTATTGAATGGAGAACGGGCCTAC
>CAZEWA010000495.1:0-2804 GCA_964515685.1 uncultured Polyangiales bacterium
CGTCGAGCTGCTCGCCGAAGTACTCCACCATGTCGTTGCGCTCGGCCTCACCATGTACGAACACGTCCAGGCCAAGCTTCTCTTGCTCCGCTACCGCGCGGGCTATCTCATTGCGCATGGCTTCCTGGTACGAGGTAGCGTCGAGCTCGCCACGCTTGAAGCGACTGCGAGCCTGACGGATCTCGCCCGTCTGCGGAAAGGAGCCGATGGTCGTGGTCGGGTACTTCGGCAGCTTCAGATGAGCCGATTGCTTGGCCGCACGAGCAGTGTACGGACTCTTGCGGCGTCCCAGATCGGCGTTGAGCTTTGCGATCTCAGACTTGACGCGCTGATTGTGCACACGGGGTGAGCTCTGTCGTGCCTGGATGGCCGCGGCATTGTCTCGCAGTTCGACCTCCACGCTCTGTCGGCCGTCACGCAGAGCGCGCGCCAGCACAGCGACCTCGTCGATCTTTTGCAGCGCGAATGCGAGCCACGAGCGTACCTCGCGGTCGAGCTCTCGTTCGCTCTCGAGGTCCACCGGCACGTGCAGCAACGAGCACGAGGGGGCGAGCCATAGGCGTGCCCCGAGCCGTCGATACAGGGGTTCTAGCCAATCGAGAGCCGCCGCAAGGTCTGACTTCCAGATGTTGCGACCGCTGATCACGCCGACCGAGAGCACGCGATCTGTGGGCAGCTTCTCGACCAGCGCTTCCACATCCGCGCGGCCCTGGGTCGCATCCACGTGCACGCCGTGGACCGGCAGCTTGCAGACGAGCTCCCGGTTCTCCAAGAGCTGGCCGAAGTATGTCGCGAGCAACAACTTGGTGTTGGCGCTCGAGAGCGCGGCGTAGGCGCTAGTGAACGCCTCGCGATAGGCCTGTGACAGCTCGGTCACCAGGATGGGTTCATCGATCTGCACCCACTCGGCACCGAGCTGGGTCAGCTCGTCGAGCAGGGCGCGATAGACGGGCAAGAGGCGCGACAAGAGCGCGAGCTTGTCGGAGTCGTCCTTGGACTTGCCGAGCCAAAGGTAGGTGACCGGCCCGACGATGACCGGCTTGAACTTGACACCCTGGGCGCGGGCTTCCTCCAGCTGGAGGCGGACTCGACTCGTGTCCAGCTTGAACGCTGTGTCTCGGCTGAACTCCGGGACGATGTAGTGATAGTTGGTGTCGAACCACTTGGTCATCTCACCGGCCTGCACGCCGTCGCCTGCGCTGGGGGTCGAGCGACCGCGCGCGACGCGGAAGTAGTTGTCTAGTGACTCGCCCGCGAAACCCTGCACGCGGTCCGGCAGATTGCCTAGCGTGAAACTCATGTCGAGCACTTGATCGTAGAACGCAAAGTCCAGCGCTGGAACGAAGTCGAGCTTGGCCTGGCTCTGCCAGTTTTTCTTGCGTAGCTCGGCGCCGATTGCCTCGAGGTCTCCGCGTGACGTCGTGCCTTTCCAGTAAGATTCGAGGGTAAGCTTGAGCTCTCGCTTGGGACCTATCCGGGGGAAACCGAGGTTGTGCGTGGTCAGCATGTCGACTTTCTCTTTTCTGTGTAGTGAGTTCAGGGGCGAGCCTGGATCGGCTCGAATGCGCGGCGCTCGGGGCCGACGTAGTTCGCGGCAGGTCGAATGATCTTATTGTCGGCGCGCTGCTCCATCACGTGCGCGGCCCAACCAGCGACGCGCGCCATGGCGAACAAGGGAGTGAACATGCCGAGCGGAATACGAAGAGCGCAGTAAAGCGCGGCCATGTACCAGTCGACGTTGGGGAACATCTTCTTCTTGTTCCACATCGTCTCTTCGATGCGCGCCGCGATCTGGAAGAGTCCTTGCCGCCCCTCCTCGTCGCACAGACGACGTGCGGCATTCTTGACGATTGCGTTACGAGGATCGGAGATCGTGTAGACGGGGTGCCCGAAGCCGATGATCACCTCTTTTTCGTCGACTCGACGCGCAATGTCGAGTTCGGCCTGATCGGCGTCGTGATAGCGGCTCATGACCTGGAACGCGATCTGATTGGCTCCGCCGTGCTTGATGCCGCGAAGCGCGCCCAGCGAGCCTGCGATGGAAGAGTAGAGATCCGAACCGGTCCCCGCGATCACCCGGCCGGTGAAGGTCGACGCGTTGAACTCATGTTCGGCGTAGACGACCAGGGACAGTTGCATGGCATGGGTCCAAGGAGCCGAGACGCTTCCGTGCAACGTGTGCAGGAAATGCCCGGCGATAGATTCCTCATCGTTCTCCAAGTCGATGCGTCGACCCGAGCAGGCGTAGTGGTGCCAGTAGGTCAACATCGATCCGAGCGAAGCGAGTAAGCGATCGGCTATCTCGCGGGCTTCAGCGATGGATTGTTCCTCGCGCTCCGGCAAGACGCAGCCCAGCACCGAGACCCCTGTGCGGAGGACGTCCATCGGGTGTGAGGCGGCGGGCAGACACTCCAGCGCGCGCCGCACAGCCGCAGGTAGCGCGCGCAGACTCTGCAGCTTGCGCTTGTAGTTCCTGAGTGTGGCTACGTTGGGAAGGACGCCATGGATCAACAGGTGAGCGACCTCCTCGAACTCACAGTGCTCAGCCAGGTCAACTACGCTGTAGCCGCGATAGCAGAGCTCGTCGCCGTTGCGCCCCACGCTGCTCAATCCGGTGTTGCCGGCTGCAGTTCCCGATAGTGCGACGGACTTCTTGGCGCTGACAGTGATGTCGCGATTGTGCACGAGGTACTCCTTTCGACTCGAAGTGTCGGACGTCGACACTCGAACTCCGTTGTAAGATGCGGGTCACACCGTGCCCGGACAACTGACAAACGTGCGGAATTAAGCGGTCATAGCGAAGC
>CAZEWA010000496.1:0-2800 GCA_964515685.1 uncultured Polyangiales bacterium
TCTGAGCTCGATCCCAAGGATGAACTTGTGCTGTTCGGACCACTACGCGAAGCCGAAGCCCGCGCCGACGCACGCAGCCAAAGGCGAAGAAACGCGAGCCAGCCGCAGCCGGTAGCGTCGGCGCCCGAAGTCGTGCTCGCGCCTAACGTCACGCCCGCAGAGTAAGGCACGCTCGTCGCCCACGAGTGTACGGAGCGCGTGGGCGCATTTGCGTTTGTAGCGGCGGAGCGTGCACGGTAGGGAGATCGCAGGGAAATCGCGTGTAGCCGAACGCTCAGCGCGCCAAGACGCAACCCCCGGCTCGACGCAAGGCCGCTCGCCTTGTAGATGCGCGCGCACCTTTTGCTTCGTGTGGAAACTGTGAGCCCGATTACTGCATCAAGCCCCGTTGAGTTGCCTCAGCACCTGCGCATCGACCGCGCCAGGGTGGAGCACGCGTTGCGCAACTATCCGCTCGCACGCGTGATCAAGACCCGTCTCCACCATGTGGAGCGCTTGCCGAGCGGCCCGGCGCTCCTGGTGGGCAATCACGGTCCGCTGGCCGTCGACACGGGGCTCTTGATTCAGGCGATCTTCCTCGCCAATGGACGCATCGTGCGTTGCCTGAGTGACCGGCTGTTTTTCACGAATCCCGTCGGTCGCAAGATGGCGCGCGACGTGGCGGGCGTCGAAGGCAATCCCGAGAACGCGCGGGCTTTGCTCGCTCATGGAGAGCACGTGTTGGTGTACCCGGGCGGGGCGCGAGAGACGCTGCGCTCCACGCATGAGCGCTACCAGCTCGATTGGGAGGGGAGGCTCGGCTTCGCGCGCACGGCACTCGATGCCCAGGTGCCCATCGTGCCGGTGGCGTGCATCGGCAGTGACGACCTGTTCACGCAGGTGGTCGACAGCGAGACCGTGCGCAACTCGCTGCCCGGCCGGGTCGCGCAGCTCTTCGTTAAGCCAGATTACATTCCGCCAGTTTATCTGCCCAGGCTGCGGCCTACGCAGTTCCACTACTTCATCGGCGAGCCCATCGCGTTTGCATCTGGCGCGCGCAGCGACAACGAGGCCGACGTGAAGGCGCTGCGCGACCGCGCGAAAGAGGCGCTCGAGACGCTGTGTGAGCACGGCCGCGAAGTACGTCGCGAGCGCATGGCGCAGAAGCGCACACGGAGTGCGGCTGAGTAGCTAGTCGCGCTTGAAGAACGGCTCGGGGAAGGTTGCCGCTTTCGATCCGTCCGCACGTCGCAGCAGATACCTATCGCCCATATCCGGTTTCATCGGCAGATCCATCCCGGACGTCTCCGCCAAGAGCTCGAAGAGACGCGCGTTCAACGCAGCCGCAAGGCCCTCATGGCCGGGTGCGAAGATCAGATTGTCCTCCTCACCGGGATCCGTACGCAGGTCGAACAGCTCATCGAGATCCCATACTCCGTGCGCGCGAATGTATTTGTGTGTGTCGCTGCGCAGGGCATGCAGCGTGGGAGTCTGCGGGTAGTTTCGCTCCCAGAAGTACTCGTAAAGAACTGCGTCGCGCCATGGGATAGCTTTTCCCTCCGCGAGCGGCACGAGGCTGTGTCCACGCATATGCGCTGGTGGCTTGAGGCCAGCCAGCTCGAGCACGGTGGGGGCGACGTCGAGATTTGCAGAGAGTTCAGTGACCACCTTGCCCGGCTCGAAGAGTTCCGGGCAGGAGACGATGAGCGGGATGCGCATGGACTCCTCATAGGCCGTGCGCTTGTCGATGAGTCCGTGCTCACCGAAGGCAAAACCGTTGTCGCTCATGAACATGATCACGGTCGAATCGAGCTGGCCGCTCGCTCTGAGCTGGTCGACGAGTGCGCCCAGGCTCTCGTCGACCGAGAGCAATGTCTCCGCGTAGCGCTGGAAGTAGTCTGCAAGTTTGCCTTGCGGATCTTGATAGGGGAACTCGGCTCCGTGCACGCTGTTGCGTTGATTCTTGACCCACATCGGGCGCAGGGCCTGTTGGGCCTCGCTCGGGGACATGCTGCGCGGTGGGCGAAACGTGGCGTTTGCGAAGCGGCCCTGGTGACGCTCTGCCGGCACGAGCCTCGAGTGCACAGCCTTGTGGGCGAGCATCATGAAGAACGGGCGCTTGCCTTTGCGCTGCTTGAGCCAATCGAGCGCGTACTCTGTAAGTTCGTCTGTGATGTAGCCGCGCTGCGGAACTCGCTGCCCGTTGACATTGAGTCCGTCTGGCGTCGGGAGATAGGAGCCCTGACCTTTGAAGCTGACCCAGTGCTGGAAACCGCGTTGCGGAGCATCTCCGTCGCCACCCATGTGCCACTTACCGATCAACGCAGTCTCGTAGCCGGCCCGCTGCAGATACTCCGGAAAGAACACGAGCCCAGGGGCCACTGGATGGTTGTTGTCGACCACGCGGTGCTGATGGGCGTAGAGGCTCGTGAGAATGGTGGCGCGCGATGGCGAGCACAGCGCCGTGCTCACGAATGCGTTGGCAAAATGCACACCACGCGCCGCAAGCGCATCCAAGTGAGGCGTCTCCACGAACGTCTGAGCGCGCATGAAGCCGAGCGCGTCGTAACGCTGATCGTCCGTGACGACCAGGATGACATTGCGTGGCTTGAATCCGGACCGGCGTGGCAGCGTAAGCCTACGCCGAGGCGCTGCAGACGAGGGCAGCGAGCCACTCGCCCGCGCCATGGGAGCTACGCCTAGCGTGGCCGCCAAGGTCGAGAGAAACGAGCGGCGATTTTGGAAAGGGTGGTCGCGCATCACGCGTGAGTTTAGCGAGGCGCCGCGGCAGTAGCGGGATGCAAGATCCGTTGCAGGGGGT
>CAZEWA010000497.1:0-2782 GCA_964515685.1 uncultured Polyangiales bacterium
GAACGCTCGCGCCAGCGCTTTGGGGCTGGATCCGAGGTCACAAGCGAAGAGTGAGTGCCTTGTCCGAGATGGTAGAAGAAGGCGAGGTCGACGTAGGGTTTTGAATTGGGGCAGCGAACGCCAGCATCAGAAGACGGTAAGCACGCGCATGGCGAGCCCGAGCTCAGCAGGAAGCCCAAACAAGCCTTGGGCCGGGGTGAAGTGAACATGCCCCACACTTTCGCAACAGTGTGAAGACAAGGCCCGCGTACTCGGTATTCGACAGCACAAGCTGGACTTAGTGGCAGCCCGAGTATGCGTGGCACTGCGCTTGCTGAAGCGCAGGCATGGCCTACCGCTTCTGTTGCTGCTGGGGTTTGCTCAGTGCGCTGTGGACTCTTCCAGTGGTCGCTCAGGAAGCGGCTTCACTCGCAGCGCCCGATCATTCGGCATCGCTAGACCCCGCGATGATCGCTGCGCTGTACATGGCATCTGACGTAAGTGCTGCGAGTGAGGTTACGCAAGCTCAGCCACCAACAACAGCTCACGGCTATCCGAAGGAAGTGCGACGGCGCCTTCGCCGCGGCCGCATCTTGGCGGCCATCGGCTCAGGCATGGTGCTCGGTGCTGCGGCGGGCGTGCTTGCGGCAGGGCGAAACGGAAGCTGCTATTCGCAGGGCGAGTACGAGCCCTACGATCGGACCGCGCCGCGTGCGGCAGGAGCTGTGCTCGGCGGGCTGGGCCTAAGCCTCGCGCTTACCGGAGCCGTTCTGATGCTCAGCGTGCCACGCGAAACGCGTCGTGCGCTCCCGGCCAGGGCCTGGCTTTCGGGAGCGCTGTTCGGACCCACCGCCGTCACGTTTTTGGCGACCACGCTCAGCACGGTTCCTGAGCAGACGAAGTGTTGGTGGTGAAGGTTTGAGGACGGCCTTAGCACTGCCTGCAGTGCAGTAAACCTCCCACGCTTGGCATGAATGCGCAGGTCCGCTATCCGCGCATACTGAGCGCGTGGCCATCAAGCGAACGGAGAGCGACCGCAGGGTCAGCGTTTGAAGCCTCTGTACGGATAAGTAACCGCGGTTCGCCGCGGATCACGCGGATCGATTCGGACCGTCTGGTTTACGCGGTCTGGAGTGCTCGGCTTTGCCGACACGCTGGTGCTCTTACCTCGTCTCGACACCAGCCCACGCGCGGGACGTAGCGCGCGAGGGCGCAGAGGGGCGTCGGCGCTGCCAGCACGTACGCGTCCGGAGCAGCGGGCGGCGTTCCGAGTGGCGGCTACGGCGTTTCGCGTGGTTGCGTCGGCCGCTCTGGTGCCTCTCGGCCAGGCCGTCGGCGGTCGTCAGGCGCTCGATCATCCGATCATCTTGGCGGAGCTGCGGGGCCGTTGAAGGCCCTGAAGAAAGCGCCCCAGGTGCTCAAGCGGGCCCGCCTTCAGGCGTTCTTCAGTACTGCTCGACGGCGCATCCCAAAAACCTTGTAATTACGATGCCAATTGTGCGCCGTAGTGCTGGAGGCGGCCGGCTTAGCACACCGCTTCACCAGCTGGTGGTCGCCCGGCACCGGGCCACCTTCACCAAGGTCGCCTCTGAAGCTGGTGGCTTGCCACGGTTCGTCAGCGACTCCTTCGACCGCTTTCTCCGCTGCGGCATCCTCGCTCACGGCTTTGCGCGCTTTGGCTGGCCAGGCCTGTGGCAACGACCATGCGATTTTTGGCACACCAGGGACGCGTTTTAGCGGCAAACGCCGTTGTCGCAGAAAGGGAGTGCTAGTTCGCTGCAGAGTACCGATGGTGGAAGCTGACAGTACTCCCTCTCGTCCAACAGTGTACGGCACTCTTCCGCTGCAGCTTCCAGTCCGGATACCACTTGGTCCTTGCGAGAGATCGGTACAACAGCGCCGTCGCAGGAGCGAGCGCAGACGAAAGCGATTTCAAGCCGGATGCATTCGTCATCGTTCGAACATCCTTCTTCTGATGCATCGTCTACGGCCTTATCGACCAGTGCCTGAATGCGGGCGATGTCCTCCGAACAATCATTGCTGTCGACCACATCGTGAACGGAATCCATGACGTCGTCCACGCCGTCGCTCTTGCTGTTGGAGTTGGCTTGTCCCTCGCTCTTGGAATCCTCGCATCCACCTAGCAGTCCAGGTAAGAGCGAAAACGGCAGCACCCAAATAAATTTTGACATTCTGGTTCTCTCCACGCGGCAAGGGATTGCGCAACCGTCCTTCTCAGGAGAACTCAACGGTACCCCGAAAACTCGACCTATTCAAGTTAATGCGGACCCTACTGCTGCGGGCCACCGATATTCAGGTAACTCCCAGAAAGTAAGGGAAAATCCACGCCAACTCTCGCTGGAGCTGTCGTAGTCGTGAGGAAGGCGCAACATCTGTTGCGCCACCAGGCAACGGACACCTTCAGCGATGCCCTCCGTGTCAGTAAGCGGTGAGTCACGGTCGGCCTAGAAATCATTGTCCAGAGGGCGAAGACTGGACCCCGCCGCATGCCGAAGCCACCGAGATGATCCCGCAAAGTCAGCCCCTGACGCAACACCTCGCGGCATGGCGAGCGCTTCGCGAGCACTGCACGGTCGTGAGTAAAAAGCGCGAACGTCGGTCGCCAGCAGAATGGCAGAAGTGGATTTCGGAGCAGCAGACGAGCGGACTAACGGTCGAGGCCCATCAGGGTTTCAGGTGGTTAGAACCTGAGTGTCTTGACCCGGGTAGAGCTTGAGGCCGCCATGACGGAAGAGGATCGAGACGCGAAAGTTGGCGAAGCTTCGGAAGCCGCGTGCGCGAC
>CAZEWA010000498.1:0-2776 GCA_964515685.1 uncultured Polyangiales bacterium
GTCGCGAGGACCGCTTTCAGACGGCGCGCGAGCTCGCCCAAGCGTTCGAGCAAGCCGTCCAGGGAACGCTCGATCCCGCGCTACGCGCTAGAGCCCAGGCTTTGCTCGCAGCGCAGCCCTACCGAGCAGCGGCGCGCTGAGCACTACAACGAGTGCACGGTCGTGATGACCTCCAACAAGACCATCACTTGTGAGATGGGAGTGATATTTTGACAGTAGCGCTGATGGGGCGAGATGAGGGAGCAGCGTATGATGAATAGACAAGCTTTTGGGTGTGTCACAGTCATCTCTCTCGCGGGGTGCTTTCAGCCGATACTGCCTTGTGCAGAGGGCGCGGAACCCGGGAGCAAGTTCGAGATTGAAGTCTTGAGCCGATACGACGAGAGCTCCCCGTTTCGCTATGTCAGCTACGCGTTCCCCGACCGCGCTCCTAGTTGTCTCATCAACGATGTTCGAGAGGGCGACCGTTTCGTCGTAGAGATCGGTCCCTGGGAGTTCGAGGGGGCGACGTGCTCGACGCCATCGTGCGGCACGAATTTCCCGACCGCCTCGATCGCGGGTACGACTCCCAGCTCGAACGTGTACCCTGGTGTGTGCGTCACCGACAATGAAGGCGTCGTGGTCAGTGACGACTGTTCACTCTATCGGCGGGTCCAGCTGCGCCCCGCCAACCCGTTTGCCTCCTATTTGTCGGAGCCCGTGGAAGGTGAGCTTCCGCCTACGGTGTTCGTGCGCTCACTCTTCCGCCGCGAAGCTGCGAACCTGGTTTGCTCCGAACCACAGAGCGTCTTTTCCGAGCAGCCCCAGGACCTGACGCTGCGCCCAGGAGAAACGCACGCTTGCAGCGACGCCTGGGTTGTTCGGATACGCAAACGCTAGAAGCCAGTCTGTGCGAGCGCGGAGGAGCACGTCTTCGCTGACACGTATCGAGCCCAGCTGTCTGCAGCACGGGGGCTCGCGCCATGCTTGTTGCGCCGACTGTGCTTAGCGTGGAACTCCACGCGGCAACTGCCTTTTCCCCAGCGAGCTGCTCCGCTCAAGCGTTTCCGAGCGCTACTGCGACGAGCGGTCGGGGTGCCGGAGACTGCTCCCCGCCGAACGAGCGCTCCTCTCATGCGGCTGCTTATCTGAACGGCATGTGTGCTAGGCCAAGCCTGGGAGAGGAGGAAGACTGAACCTCTCGGACGAACCTTGCAGCGGATCGACCGCTGCCCGGGAAAGCGGCCACCACCCGGAACCGAGTGTGGCGTGGCCGTCGGGCAACCGGCGCTGCGAAGCGTACACAGGGAGTTCAATTGCCTCGTGATCGAGCCTCGAAAGCACATTCGTGGGAGCGAGCATCGTATGCTGACGTGCTCGCAGTATTGACGCACCGTACGGCCTTGGCATGTCGGTCCCGCCGGGGTCAAGGAGCGGAGCCGTCGGACAGGACGCGGTGCGATGCCGTGGTCGCGCTTCGAGCGCGTTCTGAAGCGCCACCCGCTTCCGTGCCCCGAGGTCGTCCACAGCATCTACCGGACGTAGCGAACCCGTGGACGAAGAGCCGGATGCCGGAAAGCGGCGCGTCAGTCGGGGAGCCCCGGGCACTGCCCGGGGCTCCCCGACTGACGCGCCTTCGCTCTCGCGTTCCCTCGAGCCTAGGCACCTCAATGCAAAACGCCAGCCCTCAGGGGCCGGCGTCTTTCGTTAGTTAGCGCCCAGGCGCTCGCTGCGACCGTTCTTCAGCGAAGGTTCGGCGGCAGGCAGGTGGGGTTGATGCAGATCTTCGCGCCTTCCGCGTCGCACACCCAGCCCACGGGGCAGTGGGTGTCCTGCTGGCAGCCGATCTGGCAGGTCTTCGAAGACGGCTCGCAGACAAGGCTAAAGCCGTCCGTGGGGTCCTTGCGGTCTTCGCAGCTGATGCCGGCAGCGTCGCACGCCAGGTTCACAGCGGCCTTACCGATGGCCTGATCTTCGCTGCTGACCACGGGCTGGAAGCACTCGAACTTGACCACGGCATTGACGGGCTCTGCGTCGGCGCTCGAGAACGAAATGCGGCGACGCATGCCGTCCGGGCACTCTTCCGTGACCTTCGGCGAGAAGGTGTCGTAGTACCAGCCAGTCCTCGGATTCACGCCTTCGAGCGGATTCGGGTTGTCGACGAGCGTTTTGTTCTGAACCGGCACCTGGTTGATGGAGCACACCGTGCGTCCGTCTCGGGTCTCGAGGAACTTGCGGCCGCGGGCGGCTTGGCAATCGGCTTGGGTCTTGCCTTGCTCAAGGATTTCGACAACGTCGCATTCCACGACGCCCTCGGCGTTCGGGTTCAGCTCGCGAGGCAGGCAGGCGCCCTTGAGCTGCTTCGAAATCTTGTCGATGATGGTGTCCACGGCCGGGGCGTAGCTCGGGGCGCAGATGGAGCGGATCAGGCCGTTGTCACCGAAGCCCTTGGCGACCTTCACGAAGCGGACGGCAGGCTTTGCGCCGGTCTCGATATCCTCGATGTTTTTGGTCGGGTGCAAGCTTTCGCAAGCGGCGCCCTCTGCGCTGAAGCAGCGCCGACATACGTCACGTGCCGAGGTCTGAATGTGCGTCGGGTCGCCAGGCGAGGTATCCGCACCCGTGATCGGGTCGATGGCGAAGCCCATGCGGGGATGGGCCAAAATCTCATCGAAGCTCTGCTCTTCGGTGCCGTCCGGAATGCCGACGATGGCTGCGAAGATGATGCGGTCCGGGTTGAGTGGCTTGACCTTGGCCTTGAACTCTTCGATGTAGCGGGACACAGGGTGGATGTAAC
>CAZEWA010000499.1:0-2773 GCA_964515685.1 uncultured Polyangiales bacterium
GTGGAGGAACAGTCGAACGCTAGCAGGAGCGCTTCTATCACTTAGAAGGTGTTCCACAGGAAGTGGGATGGATCGGCGTCGAGGCGGGCCACTTCCTGTGGAACACCTCCTTAGAACTCGATGCCACGCCGTGCTTCGATGCCCGCCTCGTAGGCGTGCTTGACGGGACGCATCTCCGTGACTGTGTCGGCAATGGCGATGAGCTCAGGCTTCGCGCCGCGGCCCGTGACCACGATGCTCAGTTCACGGGGTTTGTCCGAGAGAGCCGAGACCACTTCCTCGATGGGAAGATAGTCGTAGTGCACCGCGATATTGAGCTCATCCAGAATGATCACGTCATAGGGGTCCGTGCCGGCTCGCGTCGCTTCGATCATCTCTTTTGCGCGCTCGAAGCCCGCGCGGGCGCTCGCGATATCCTGAGCGCGGTCTTGCGTGTTCCACGTGAATCCGTCGCCCGACACCACGTGCGTAATCTCAGGAAAACGCTTGAGTGCCGCTTGCTCGCCAGTCTTCCACGTCCCCTTGATAAACTGCACAAGCCCCACCCGTTGCCCGTGCCCCGCAGCGCGAATCGCAACGCCGAACGCGGAGGAACTCTTGCCCTTGCCGTCGCCGGTATTGACCACGATCACGCCGCGCTTTTCATGCTTGCTTCGCGCAGCCGCATCCTGCTCGGCTTTGAGCGCCTGCATGCGGCGCTTGTGCTCGAGGTTCTGCTCTTCTTGAGTCTTGAGTTCGTCAGACATGCGTGAGTTCCTGTCTTTCTTGGGCCTCTTGCAGCCAAACCTCGGCAGCCTTCTTCGTCGCTTCGTACACGCTGAGCCCGAGCGCTGCACCGATGGCCGTATGTTTTCCTGCGTAGTCGTGCGCTGTGCCGTGCTCCGGACATGCGATGACGATGCAGTCCGTGCCTGTGCCGGTCGCAGGCCTCTCGCTCACCACACTCGGATAGCGAAGCTCGAGCAGCGCCAACGTGCGCGCTTCACTCGCGAGCGCCAGGGCCTCGAGCATGCCCGCATCACTCAGAGGCTGCGTGACGTGACACAGGACATTGATCGTCCCAAACCGCTGGAACTGGGCAGGCGGATCGCCTGCGCGCAGCGCGTTGCCGAGCCCGCACGTCACGATGGCGCGCGCCTCCACCTCGTCGCAGATCACGTGGCGTTGCGCGTAGGGCCTGAGATAGCGTGCCGTCAAGAGTCCGACCGCCGCCTCGAAGCCGCGCGCCTTGAGCCGATCGTGAAAGAACGACACCGGGTCGAGCCCTTCCACCATCTCTTCGCGACAAACGAAATGCCAAACCACGCGCCTGTGCACGCCGAAGCCGCCCCCGATGACAGCCCAACTCAAGGTGCGCTGCGGAGCTTCGAAATCGACTTCAAGAAAGCGTTCGTCCTCGGACAGTGTAATGCGCATACGTCAGCGCGTTCTTACGGCGCGACCACCGCGAACCCCGTCGATGATTTCCCGCAGCTGAACGGATACCTGCGCGGTGCTCGTCGCCACGACCGCGCCCTCGAGTACGTTGAGCGTTTGGCCTGAAAACCCAGTCGCATGGCCGCCCGCCGCAAGCACGAGTGCTGCGCCCGCCGCGAGATCCCAGGGCTGCAACATGAACTCCCAGTACGCGTCGTAGGTACCGTCAGAAACCAGCGCGAGATCCAGAGCCGCTGCGCCGCAACGCCGAATCCCCCGGGCTCTCGCCTGCACTGCACCGAACTCCGCCACGTTGTCGTCTTGCTTGCCCGCGACGTCGTAGCCGAATCCCGTGGCGCAGAGCGCCTCACCCAGCGCATCACACTCCGACACGCGACAGGGTGCGCCATTCCGCGTTGCTCCCTGCCCGACCGCACCCACCCAGCACAGCTCGAGCACGGGTGCGTAGATCACGCCTGCCACAGGCTGTGTGCCTTGGCACAGACCGATCGAGACGCAGAAAAAGGGATGACCGTGAGCGAAGTTGGTCGTGCCATCGATAGGGTCCACGAAGAACCTGAGCGCAGTAGCCGAGCCCTGCGCCACATCCGTCTTGCCTTGCGCTTCCTCTCCCACCACGGCGATATCAGGAAACACGCGACCGAGCTCCTTCACGATATGCGCTTCGGAACGCAGGTCGTACTCCGTCACCAGATCGATTGCGCCCTTCTTGTGAATCGTCGTGCCGCCCACGGGCCGGTAGCCTTCGCGTGCCAGCGCGCCAGCTTCACGTGCGATGCGCTCCACTTCGGCAAGTATGTTCGGCATGCGTTCGAGAAGCTCCGCGGACTGCGTCACTGCGCCCCCCCTTGAACCTGCACCCGCTCTCTCCGCAGCGTGAGCTCCGCGATAAGACGCGGCAAAAGCCCCTGGAAATCGCCGTTCGACATGACCACGATGGTATCGCCTGGCTGCACTTCGTCGAGCAGCAACGTGAGGATGGCCTCGAGTGACGGCAGGGCCTCAGCACGCTGCCCCCGTTGCGCTATCTCGGAAGCGAGCAGCGCCACATCGAGACGCTCTTCACTCGCAATCTCCTTACGTCCCACGGGCGCGAGCAAGGCTACATCGGCCGAGGCAAACGCCTCCACATAAGCCTCTTGATGCAACCTGCGCGAAGCTGTAGCGCTACGCGGCTCAAACAAGCCCCACAGCCGACCTGTCTCGTGACGCGCGCGAATGCCGCGCAACGTCTCACGCACAGCCGTCGGATGATGCGCAAAGTCGTCGTAGACCTGCACACCGTCTGCAACCGCGACCAACTCTTGCCTGCGCCGCACGCCCTTGAAGCCAGCGA
>CAZEWA010000500.1:0-2761 GCA_964515685.1 uncultured Polyangiales bacterium
GTCGTCTGGAGACCATCTCAGAGCGTTACGGTGTTCGTGATGACGTAGTAGCCGCCCGTGTAGCGTAGCGCCTCTGCGCGCTGGAACGGCGAGGCGCTCGCAGCAGAGGTTGAGGGGGCTTGAGAAACGCCTGGATGAGCGACGATGCGCCCGGTCATGGGGATAGGCCCACTAGAGAGCGTCGTGCCGTCCCAGTCGTAGGCGGTGGTGCCAGAATAGCGAAAGCTCGCGGGCAAGAGATTGTCCGGCGATGTCGCGCTCCCGGAGCCCACTCCGTCACGCCAGTCGTTGTTGAGGACGCCGCAGCCCAGCCCTGCAAAGCAGTTCACCACCTGATTTGCGATGTTGTTGCACGGAGTGAAGTGGCCCGTGATGGTGGCGGCGATCTTGCTCCAAGCGCCGATTCCGTCGCGGCATGCGGTGCGCACTTCGTCGTAGAGGACCTCTCCGACGTCGAGCCTCAACCCCGCCGGATAGCTGACAGGAGGCAACGAGAGCCCCTGAGCTTTGTAGAAGTGCGCAAGGTAGCCGGAACAATGGGACCCCTTGAGATTGCCCTGTCGTGTCACGTTGTAAGGCAGAGACATCGAGATCATCTGAGAGTAGTCACTCAGCTTGTAGTAAGACGACGTAGCGCGAGCGCTGGAGACGGCCGCCTCGAACAGCGGTCGGTTGGGCTCGGTCGTGATCTTGCCATTGATCTGCAGAGCGGGCTTAAGAACGAGCCCCGTGTCAGCCAGTCGAGATCGCGCGTAAGCCGTGTCGATGGTCTGACTGACCGCACCGGGACGACCATTGGTCAGGTCGTCCGCGTCGAAGCGGATCTTTCCAACCAAGGGTGTGCGTAGCTCCACGTAATCTGAGCCGCCTTCGACGCCATCTTCTTCATCGAAGATGTACATGGTGTTGTGACGGACGCGTGCACCGTCATCGAAGCTCATCAAGGCGTGTCGGTGAAGTTGACCGATGCCCGTGGTGACCAACGAAACGATGTCACTTCCACTGCCATCGATGGGAACGATGATGGCGTCTCCGTCTTCCGCGTTGATGGCGCGACGCGGGACCCACTCGTAGATGTCGCACAGGCATTGACCCGCTTGTGCGCGTGGCACTCCGCTTTGGCCGATGCAGGCCGTAAGTTGGTAAACAGTACAGTAGGCCTGCGCCACTTCTGGAACGAGCCCGAGCCCGACGGACAGCGTCGCTGCGGAAAGCCAAACCGATCGCATCTCTATAGCCTCCTGGAATGTGGGAAATCTCACGTCGAGGCGCCAGCGTAAAGCGTGTCGACGTCCGCGGATACTCGCGGGCATCAGCCCTGCAAGCATTCGGAATTAAGAGCTTTTTTCCATCCATGTAAGCAAGTACTCGCAACGCTCCGAAGAGGTCGATCTGGGGTCCTTACGCGCGCGCGACGCGTGTACGCTGGCCCGTACTGTGCGCAGACGCTCGGGGGGAAGATGCGACGGGGTCGAGGTTGGGTACTGACGTGGTGGTTGTCGTTCTCGCTTGGGTGCTTGGGATGTGAAGACGAGCCATCGAGGCGTCCTGACGGCGATGCGGGAAGCGATGGCTCCGTCCCCAGCGGTCCTCTCGGCCGCATTCAAGGCCGCGTGCAGCTCACCGAGGGCACAGGTCTAGGGGGCGTAGGCGTTGCCGCGCTGGGCGTCTCCACGCGCACCGACGAGCTCGGCATCTTCGTCCTCGACGTCCCGGTCGGGCAGGAGGTCGTGCTCGCGGTCGAAAGCGACTACTACACGAGCGCGCACACGGCGCTCGAAGTGATCGAGAACAGCAGCGTGAGCGCTGCGCTCGAGGTCGTACCGCTCAAGCGACTCGAGCTAGCGCGCGCCGACAAGGAGAGCACCTTGAAGGGCGACGACGGCTTCGCCATCACCGTGCCCGCCTCCTCCCTGCGCCGTAAAGATCAGCAGAGAGTGAGCGGAAAAGCGGAGGTTCGCTACGCGCTCCTCAACGAGCCGAACAAGATGCGCGCCGCCCCCGGTGATCTCAGCGCACGCGAGAAAGACGGCGCGAAGCAGAAGCTCGAGGCGTTCGGCGTCGTGGAGGTGCGCTTCTACCAAGACAACGAGCGCCTCTTGTACGACGGCGCCCCGGCCAAGGTCCATGTGCCCATGCACAAAGGTCACGGGCTCAAGCAGGGTGCTTCGGTAGCAAGCTATCACTTCGATGAAAAAGCAGCTTACTTCCAGAGCAAAGGCGCAGGAAAGGTTGTCGGAAACGACGCGGTGTTCATGGCCGACGAGTTCAGCGCGTGGTGCGCGGCGCGGCCCCTCGAGAGCCTGGGCTGCGTCAGCGGGCGCGTGGTGGACCCCGAGCTGCGCCCTGCCCCGTTCGCGAGCGTGGAGCTCCTGGCGCAGACGCGGCTTGCCACGGCGCGCACGTCCACAGGAACAGACGGCAGGTTCTGTCTCGAGTCCATCCGTGCGACCCCGCACGTGCTGCGCGCACTGAGCGCCCTCGGCGCCTTCAGCGGGCACGAACAGGAAATCACCACGGGGGCGCAGGCCGCGAGCTGCGGCTCGGATGCTTGCCTCGACCTCGGCGACATCCCCTTGGAGACACTCCTGCTCGAAGCGGCGACACCCGGGGAAGGCACGCTGCCCACGGATCCCGAAATGGACGCCGGAGCCGATCCAGATGCAGGCCCTGGGGAGGATTTGGACGGGGCAGTTGACTCAGATGCAGGCGACGCCAGCCTTACTGTCACCACGCCGATCGTGTGCGGCACACCCATCTG
>CAZEWA010000501.1:0-2751 GCA_964515685.1 uncultured Polyangiales bacterium
AAGGGCGCAACCACCAGGAGGGTGAATGAGGAAGAGAGGAAAGAAGCATACCGAGTCAACCGGTAAGGTTGATCGCGGTAAGCGCTACTCGCTAGATGAGGCGTGCTCACTGGTGAAGACGGCCGGCTTCGCAAAGTTCGACGAGACCGTCGATATTGCGGTGAAGCTAGGGGTCAATCCTAAGCATGCTGACCAGATGGTTCGTGGAGCATTGGTTTTGCCCCACGGCATCGGGAAGTCTGTGCGCGTCCTGGTTTTCGCACGCGGCGAGAAGGTCTCTGAAGCCGAGCAGGCTGGGGCCGACTTCGTTGGTGGTGAAGACTTGGTCGCCAAAGTGACGGGTGGCTGGTTGGACTTCGACACTGTGGTCGCGACCCCGGACATGATGGGTCAAGTCGGTAAGCTCGGCCGAGTGCTGGGTCCACGCGGCTTGATGCCAAACCCGAAGGTGGGAACGGTCACGTTCGACGTAAGCAAGGCAGTGCGTGAAGCGAAGGCCGGTAAGGTCGAGTTTCGCGTAGAAAAGGCCGGTATTATTCACGTTCCAGTCGGCAAGCGCTCCTTCGAGGCGGGCAAGCTGCAGGACAACGTGAAGGCGCTGGTGCAAGCGCTGGTGAAGGCCAAGCCGAACACGGCTAAGGGGCTTTACCTTCGTAGCATTACGCTTAGCTCGACCATGGGCCCCGGAGTCAAGGTTGACCCCGCGGTGTTCCAGTCGTCGGCGGAGGGGTAAGTCATGACCGTAACTGCAGCCAAGCAAGAAGAAGTCGCGCTCATCCGCGACCAGTTCAGCAAGGCCACGACGGCTGTGTTTCTCGACTTTCGCGGAGTGAACGTCGAGCAGCTTACGAGCCTGCGCGCAGAGTTCCGTAAAGCCGGCGTCGAGTACCGCGTGGTCAAGAACACGTTGGTCAAAATCGCTCTCAAGGGCACGGACTTCGATACCAAAGAAGTTTCCGCGCACCTGAAGGGGCAGACCGGCATCGCTTGGAGTTTTGAGGATCCCTCGGCTGCGGCCAAGATCATCAAGACGTTCCGGGCTGTGAACGATGCGAACGGGAAACTCGGCGTGAAGTGCGGCGTCGTTGACGCCAAGGTCATGTCGGGAGCCCAGGTCGAGAGCGTGCTCGCGACCATGCCTGGGAAGAATGAGCTTCGCGCGCAACTGCTCGCGACGCTTCAGGCTCCTGCTCAGAGCTTGGTGCGCTTGCTTCAGGCACCCAGCCAAAACCTCGCTTACCTGCTCGACGCGCACAAGCGTAAGCAGGAAGAGGGCGCTGAGAGCACCTGAGTCCAGCCGCTTTTTCACACGACTAGTTATCAAACACGACACCGCAGCATGGCGGGTAGCAAATTTCGGGAGAGTACACCATGGCAACGATGAACCAGGAACAGATGGTCGACGAGCTCAGCGCTTGGACCGTGATGGAAGTAGCTGGCCTTATTAAGGCGCTTGAAGAGAAGTGGGGCGTTTCTGCTGCTCCCGCTGCAGTGGCTGTGGCCGCCCCGGCCGGTGCTGCTGCTGCTCCTGTGGAAGAAAAGACCGAGTTCGACGTTGAACTCACCAATGCTGGTGACAAGAAGATCAACGTGATCAAGGTTGTGCGCGAAATCACCAACCTGGGCCTTGCCGACGCGAAGAACCTCGTCGAAGGTGCTCCCAAGGTGATCAAGGAAGCCGTCTCGAAGGACGAGGCCGAGAGCATCAAGAAGAAGCTCGAAGAGGCCGGAGCAAAGGTCACTGTCAAGTAGTGGGCTTTTTGTTTTCGGGTGGGCTACGTTGTACCCAACGGGGTCTGCAAAAAGAAAACAAAGCTGTGGCGTGATGGTCGCGGCGTAGGGGAGCGATTCCTCTACGCCCGGCTGTGTCGTTTGTGCGTGTTTACTTAGCTTGCTGCGGATGATTGGCGGTTGCCAACGAACAGGTGGAGCGCGCGCTTTTGCGGCGTGAGCCTAAAAGAGGCCGAGGGGGCGAGACTCGGCCGCGTGAGGAGCCTCGAAGATGGCGTCGGTTGAAACCGTTCAGACGAATTTCCGGATTCGGCAAAGCTTTGGGAAAATCGAGAAAATTATCGAGATTCCTAATCTTATCGATATCCAGAAGAAGTCCTACGAAAAATTCCTGCAGTCGAATGTGCCGCTCAATGAGCGCGAGGACATCGGCCTCCAGGGAGTGTTCCGGAGCGTCTTCCCCATCCGCGACTTCAACGGCACGAGTGAGCTCGTGTTTGTTGGGTACACCCTCGAGCGTCCGAAGTACGACGTCGACGAGTGTCGCCAGCGTGGCATGACCTACGCGGCGCCGATCAAGGTGACCATCCAGCTCATCATCTATGACGTGCCCGCCGAAGGTGGCGAGCGCATCGTCCGAGACATCAAGGAGCAGGAAGTCTATTTCGGCGAAATCCCGCTGATGACGGAGAACGGAACGTTCATCATCAACGGTACCGAGCGCGTCGTCGTAAGCCAGCTGCACAGAAGCCCTGGCGTTTTCTTCGACCACGACAAGGGCAAGACCCATTCGTCGGGCAAGTTCCTCTACCAGGCTCGCATCATTCCTTATCGCGGCTCATGGCTCGACTTCGAGTTCGACCCGAAGGACCTGATTTACGTTCGCATCGACCGTCGCCGCAAGATGCACGCGACGGTGCTACTCAAGGCTCTCGGCTACAGCACCGAAGAGCTGCTCGCGTTCTACTACAGCACCGAGACCATCTTCATTGATGGCAAGAAGTACGCGAAGAGCATCGA
>CAZEWA010000502.1:0-2750 GCA_964515685.1 uncultured Polyangiales bacterium
ATGCGCGCGTAGGACAGCGCGCGCTGGGCCTGTGCGGCGAGCTGCTCTGCACGATTGGAAAGGGCCGTTTTTGCGGCGGAAAGCTCGGCTTCGAGCTGTTCTATCTCGACTTGAGCTGCGCGCAGGTCGTCGGCAGCGGCTTCCAGCATCTGGCGATCCATGTCCGGGAACCGCACATCGGGTAGCGCCTCCGCGAAGAGGTCGATGACCGCGCGCGCAAGCGGAGGAACGGGGTCTGCGGCAAGCTTGGACAGGTTCGTGGGCATTTCGCGGCTCCTAATCGCAACTGTATGTGCGTTCAGTATTAGCGAGCAAGCGTTCGGGGCGCAAGAAAAGTGTGGCTCATGGCCAAATCGGTGCGCAGCGGGGGCCGCATGTCAGGGGTGCCAAGGGCGATGGGGGGTGGGCCGCGAGGCTGAGAGCGCGCCGCTCGGGCGCGACTTACGGCCTGCGCGCGGTCGCACTCACCCAGTCTGCGTTGCTCTCTAGCGCGTAGGGCTTATCCGAATTCGGGTCGATCCAGCTGGGCTCCAAGGTGATGGCGCTGTCGGAGCAGCTGCGCTTGTCGAACCAGCAGTGATCTGCGCTCGAGCTTTGCGGCAGAGCGAGGTCTGACACACGCACGATAACCCAGCCGCTGCCGTCTGTTCGCAGGCATGTGTCAGGGTCGGGGCAGTCTGCAGCGCTGAGTCCCGTGATCGTGTTTACGGTGGCCTGCGTGCCGTTGCCGGTGTCGGCCTCGCCGTTGACCACGCGCAGGCGGCTCTTCGCCAACGTAGCAGTGGCGTCGCCGCCGTAGCCTGTGGCCCAGGCAGCGCGCACGCGTGGCTCGAAGTTGTGCGCCATGACTGCGACGTAGCCGCCCATGCTGTGGCCCCAGGTCGCGATGCCTTGTGCGCAGTCGACATGCGGCAGTGCGCACGCTTTGGCGATGAGGCTCTCGGTCTGACTCGAACCGAACAGGCAATCGAGCTGGCCCTTGTGATCACTCAGCCAGGCGAGCAGGCCATGATCGTAGTCTGCAGACAGCGCGACAAATCCGCGCCGCGCCATGGCTTCGATCACTTTCGTGGCGGCCATGCTGTCGTAGGAGGCGCTGGGATCGGGCGTAGTAAAGGCGGTGCCGACGAAGTACAAAAACAAGGGGTAGCGCTCGGGGCCGCCCGCGACCGGTACGGGCTCGAAGCCCTGGGTTACGTAGCTCTGGCTGCAGGTGCTGCTGTTGTTGACGCTGCCTGTGTAGCTCGGCGCGTCGCTGAGGCGCCGCGACTCGAAGCGTGTGGGCTGCGCGCCCGCATCCCCATCGCCCCCGTGCCCGGCGTCGTGGGCGGGGCCACCATCGCCATGGGGCGTGCCGGGGCCATTCCCGCCGGCATCGTCGCCGTGCGCTGCGTCGTGCTCGCTTGAGCCGTCGGGGCCCCACTGGTCTGTAGGATGGGGCGTGCCGTCGAGACTGCAGCTAGCGAGAGACAGCGTGGACCCGAGAATGAGCAGGAGGCAGACGGCTCGCATCGGTCGACTCTATCGCAGATAGCCCATTCTTGCACCCATCTGGGGACTCAGATATAGGGGGCCGGTGGCTTGGCTTGGAACGATTCTCGCGGGCGCGGTGACGGTCGCTCTGCTCAGCGGGTTTTGGCTGATCCTCGGCCGCATCTCGCCCCACACAGCGCGGCGTGCTTGGCTGCTCGCCTTCGCCGTGCTCGTCGGTGGAGGGATAACCATGATGGACGCCCACGCCTACATGGCCAAGTGGGCCTTCAAGGGCAATCACCCGCGCGACGGTCTGACCGCGCAGATGGATGCCACGGCGGCGCAGCCCTTCGTGTACCGGCGGCTCGCGCCCGAGCTGGTCCGCATCGTCACCGACGCGATAGAGCCGCGACTCCCGCCGCACACGCGCGCGCGGCTCGTCGAGGAATCCCCGTTAAAGCGCTATCTCTATGCTTACGGCGGGAGCAACGCATGGACTCCACGCATCGCGGTGGCCCATCACGTCGCCTACACGCTCATGTGGCTCGCGATGTTCGGCACCTTCCTGGCCATGGCGGGGCTACTCCATGCAGTACGGCCGAGCTCCGGGCTACAGGCGTTGGTCATCAGCTCGCTGGCGATGTGCCTGCTACCGCTCACGCTCCAGGGCGGCGGGTATCTGTACGACGCGCCTGAGCTTTTCCTGTGGACGCTCCTCCTGTGGGCGAGTCTGCGCGGGCCCCTCGCGCTGGTCGTCCTACTTTTCGCGCTCTTGCAGATGAACAAAGAAACCGCGCTGATCGTGACACCGGCGCTCTTCCCCCTGCTGAATCGCCGCCTCGGCGTCAGGCGCGCCACCAGCGTAAGTGCTGGACTGTTCGTGCTCGGCTGCGCGTGGGTCGCCTTCGTCAGGTGGCGCTTCGCTGGTCTGGAGGGCGCTCCGAACGAGTGGCATCTTCCCGACAACCTCAGTTTCTGGTCGACCCCCTCGAACTACCTCCTGCTCGGTCAGTTGCATGCGCCGGCCCTGCTCTCTCCGCGCGGTCCCAACCTACTCGTGCTGTTGTTCCTGCTCGTGCCGGCGCGCCTCGGCTGGCAACGCACCGAAAAGGAGCTGCGCTTCAGCGCTGGGCTTATCGCACTCCCGCTGCTCCCGATGTTCATCGTCGCCGGCAACGTCGACGAGACGCGCGCCCTGGCGCTGCTCTTTCCGTACGTGTTCCTCGTCACCGCCGAGGGCGTGCGCGCGCTGTTCGCCGAACCTACGCAAGAGCTAG
>CAZEWA010000503.1:0-1381 GCA_964515685.1 uncultured Polyangiales bacterium
TATCTTTAGTGGCGACGGGTAGATTTGAACTACCGACCTAGCGCGTATGAAACGCCCGCTCTAACCAACTGAGCTACGTCGCCGATTCCAAACGAGCACGCTGTGTCGTTCGAAGGTGGCGGATTATAAAGGGCCTCTTTGCGAAGTCAATTCATGGCGCGCGCTGCCTGGTTGGTTCTTTCCTGTCGGCTGGCCCACAGGCTGCCAGGTGAGGGTGCTTGTAGACGCAGCGAGAACCTGCCAAACTGACGCAGTTATGCGTTCCCGCTCCTCCCGGGTGCTCTATTTGTGTCTGCTGGCCGGCTGTGTCGGCGGGCCCATTAGCGAATTCCCGTTTGGTAGCGATGAAGAAGCTCCGGGTACAGGGGCGGGCATAGGCACAGACTTGCCGGGTGGTGGGGGCGCGGGGGTTGAGGCGCCGCCGAGTCAGGGTGGCGGCGGAGAGTTCGAGCCCTCGCTTCCCGGGAGCGGTGGGCCTGACGGCAGTGGCTCCGATGCCGGGACTGGCGACGAAGTGCCTTGCGGGCGGTGGCCGGATGCAGACGCGGGGATCGATGCAGACGCGAATGTGGCCGCAAAGAGCGCTGAGGCGTGCCAGGGCGACCACTGTGGCTTCACGCTCCATGAGCTCAGGGCTTCGGCGGCGCCGAGCAGCGTCTGCCTCACGGCTGTGCGCGATGTCTGCGAAAATCGCGTGCAGGATGCGGTGTCGACCTGCGCTCGGTGGGCTCCATTCGCCCTGCTCGCGCAGCCCTGTGAGCGTTCCTTGTTCGAGCTTGATACGGTGAGCGATGCGTGTCTTACGTGCTACACCGAGGCCGACCGATGCACCGCGAACCAATGCGCCTCCGAATGTGGCGTGCTGGGGAGCGAAACCAGTTGTGCGGAGTGTCGTCAGGCAAAGTGCGGCCCCGCGCTGAGCCAATGCAGCGGCCTCTCAGACCCCTAAAGCCTGTCCGCGATACGGTAAGCCCATGGATTTCCGCCAGCTCCAGCTCTCTGCTACGCCCCCGCGCCGGGTGCTTTGGCTGTTGGCCGCATTGTGTGTGGCCTGCGTGGGGCCCATCAGCGACTTTCCATTCCGCGAGCCCAACACTCCGGACGACGGCAGCGGCAACAGCGGTGGCGACGGTGACTCGGCCCCAGGCGACGGTGACCACGGTGACGGTGACAGTCCTGGCTCCGAACTGGACGCGGGCGGCGATGCAGGTCCGGCCGATGTGCATCCAGGCGATGCGGGGCTCGATGCCGACGCGAGTGATGCCATGGGCCCACTCGGCGACGCGGGCTGCCTAGACGGCTTCGACGCCGATGCTGGTGTTCGTGCCGGTGATGCAGGTTGTGGCGATGCGGCGGATGCCGGCGACGACGCAGACGCCAG
>CAZEWA010000503.1:1481-2730 GCA_964515685.1 uncultured Polyangiales bacterium
TAGCGCTTCCAGAGGTCGTGTTCGGTGCCGTCGTCTTGGCGATCCGTCGCGGGTGCGGGCGCGGGGGTGAGCGCCGAAATCTCCGCGTAGAGCGGCTCGTCGATGTCGATAGCGAGTGCTCCGAGGCACGCCTTGAGCTGCTGTAGGTTGCGCGCGCCGAGCAAGGGAGCCGTCACCGCCGGATGCGCTCCCACCCAGGCGATGGCCAAGGCTGCAGGGGATACGCCCAGGCGCTCAGCGAGCTGTGTGAAACCGAAAGCGACTCTGCGTGCATCGGTGCCGGCGTAGCGCACTTGGTAGTTCTTGCTGGTGAGCATGCGCCCCTCTTCTGGCGGATGCTCGCCCGAGTACTTGCCGCTGAGCAGGCCTGCGGCCAGCGGGCTGTAGGGAAGCACGCCGATTTGATTGTCGCGGGCCATCGGCAGAAGTTCTACTTCGGCTTGGCGCTTGAGTAAGTTGTACATGGGCTGGATGGCGACCAGCTTGGCGAAGCCGAGGTGTTCAGCCACATCGAGTGCACGCTGCGTCTGATAGGCCGCGAAATTACTGACGGCAGGGTAGAGGATCTTACCGCTCTGAACCAACAGCTCGATGCCGCGTAAGGTCTCCTCGAGCGCGGTGCGCGGATCGAAGCGATGCACGAAGTAGAGGTCGATGCGATCGGTGCCGAGGCGACGCAAGCTGTCCTCGCAGGCTCGCACCAGGTGGTAGCGGCTCGCGCCACAGGCGTTGGGGTCGCTCGGGTTTTCGCCAGCCGGGAAGCTCGCTTTGCTCGTGAGAACGATTTGGTTTCGTTCGTGCGCGATGAGCTTGCCGAGAATCGTCTCAGCGCGGCCTTGGTTGTACACGTCTGCGCAGTCGAACAGGTTGAGGCCTGCATTTCTGCATGCGGCGTAGAGACGCGCGCTTTCATCACGGTCTGCATCTCCCCCGAAGCTCATGGTTCCAAAGCCGAGCTTCGAGACGCGCACCCCTGTTTGCCCTAAAAACCTGAAGTCCATGCCCTGAGTCTAGTCGCCCGCGCCGCGCTTGTGGAGCTAGGGTTGAGAACAGATGCACACACAGCAGCTCGCAACGCACGCAAAGCGCTCTTTCTAGCCTTCCTACGCGCACAGCCGGCGAGTGCCGCGTGTGTACCTGCGCGTAAAGTAGCTAGCCGTGCATTGGCCTGGCAGCGAGGGGCTTTAGGCAGCCATAAACCGCCCCCTGTGCGCTTGACCAGGCGGGTTTGGTGTCCACCTGTTCGCAC
>CAZEWA010000504.1:0-2724 GCA_964515685.1 uncultured Polyangiales bacterium
GAGGTGGCCGGTTGGCACAGTGTGGAGAGGAGCGCACCGAAATGATTCCGACGATGACGGCGAGGGTAAACACCTCTGCGTCGCGCGGTTCCGTCTTTGTCATCGAAGACGATGAACAGCTGCTGGAAGCGCTGTCTCTGTGTCTCGAGGGACGTGGTTACAGGGTACGGAGTGAACGCAATGGTCGAGCTGCGTTGTCTGGACTCGAAGCTGGCCCAGTTCCAGATGTGATCGTGCTCGACTTGATGATGCCTGAGATGAGTGGCTGGGAGTTTCGGATTGAGCAGCGTAAGCACCCCCATGTGGCATCGGTGCCGGTTGTTGCCATATCGGGCGACAGCTCAGCCCAGGCGCAAGCCGTAGACGCCTCGGCGTACCTCAAAAAGCCGTTCGATGTCGATGAGCTTGTCGATACGATCGACCGCGTTGTAGTCGATGCCGAAAGGGTGCGTCTGCGTGCCCAGGCTGCGCAGGCGGAGCGACTTCGTTCACTCGGGTTGCTCGCGGCAGGGATTGCGCACGAGATCAACAACCCACTTGCCTTTGCCGCTGGAGCGAATGAGCTGGCCATCAGTGGTCAGGCAGAGCTCGAAGCGTTGCTCGGCGAGAGCGGCGCTGAGCCGCTGCGTCGTCTGCGGCGCTATCAAGAGCTCATGACCGATGGGCTCGAGCGCATCTCGGAGGTTGTAAAAAGTATCGCAACTTTCGCGACGCCGAACGCGACGAGTGCTGCGCCCACCGATGTACAGCAGGTGGTCGAGGCAAGCATCCGGCTCACGCTAGGGGAGATTCGTCATCGGGCGCAACTTGTTCGGGTGGCGAACCCAATGCCTTTTGTTTTGGGGAATTCTTCGGAGCTTGGGCAGGTCTTCGTCAACCTTCTGCTCAACGCGGTTCACGCACTTCCGGAAGGTAAATTTTCGGATAACAGGCTCGTCGTAACTACGGAATACGAAAATGGTCGCGTGGTGATCTCCATCGAGGACAATGGCAGCGGCATCTCCCTCGCGGCGCAGCCCCACGTCTTCGACCCGTTCTTTACAACAAAGCCCGTGGGGCAAGGTATGGGACTTGGGCTGAGTCTGTCTCGGACCATCGTCGAAGGCATGGGGGGTCAGCTCACGTTTGTAAGTGAAGTGGGGGTGGGGACTACTTTCCGTGTAGAGCTACCCGCGCTCGTAGGTCCAGGCTCCGCTGCGCAACCGCTGCACGGCGAGGACGCCGTTTTTGAGCGGCCTGAGCCTGCAGCGGGGACGGGTAAGCGTCGCCTGCTCGCTCTCGACGACGAACCGATGTTGTGTGAGACACTCAGGATCATGCTGAGCGACACCTTCGACGTGGTGACGGTTACAAGCCCACTGGAGGCCCTCGCGCGCATCCGTGCGGGGGAAATGTTCGACGTCATCTTGTGTGACCTCATGATGCCTGAAATGACCGGCATGGACTTTCACGCAGAGTTAGCCGCGAATCACGCCAAGCTACTTGAGCGGATGGTGTTTATGACTGGTGGGACGTTTTCTGAGCGCTCTCGAGGTTTCATTACAACAATGGAAGACCGCGTTTTGTACAAGCCATTCAGAGCGCGAGAGCTGTTCGAGCTCGTTGACAGATGTGTACTCGAGAGACCGTTTGCGTCCGTGCACTGAGTTTGTAGAAGGTGCCGCTCGGTGCGCGGTGGCGCGCTGGCCGGCGGCCTGCATGTTCTTTGAGTTCCGACTGGAAGTTATTTATGAGCTCACGAAAACGCCGAATTGCGGCGAAGAGGAGGCCTAGCGAGTCAGGCGCTTCTCAAACTCCGTTTCCATTGGTTGGGGTGGGTGCGTCTGCGGGGGGCATGGAAGCATTCGTCGCCTTCCTGCAGGAACTTCCGTTGGACAGCGGCTTGGCATTTGTGCTGGTCCAACACCTAGACCCCACGCATCCGAGTAGGCTGAGCGAAGCCTTGCAGCGGGTAACAGCGCTGCCTGTGGAAGAGATTCGGGATGGGACCCGAGTCTCCCCAAACCACGTGTATGTGATGCCATCCGATGCCGATGTGAGCGTAGTGAATGGCGTTCTGAGGCTTTTTCCGCGCTCTCTGGACGTGCGTCATCCTCACCTGCCGATCGATTTCTTCTTCAGGTCGCTAGCGCTCGATAAGGGGCCGCAGGCGTTCGGAGTCGTGTTATCTGGAACGGGTGCGGATGGGGCGGAAGGGCTTCGCGCGGTCAAGGCCGAAGGCGGGGTTTGCTTCGCGCAGGCTCCGAACACGGCCAAATTTAGTGGCATGCCCGATGCTGCGATCAGCACGGGTGTGGTCGATTTCGCGTTGCCCATACAAGGTCTCGTTGCGGCGCTCCTGCAGGCTGCGAAGCACCCATTCGTTCACGGCGCTGAAGGCGGCGCTTTTCTCGCTGCTGCCGACGAGGCGGAACTCGGAGAGGTTTTTGCGCTTCTTCGCAGTCAGGTCGGCATTGATTTTCGCGCGTACAAGCGCGCGAGTGTCAAGCGACGGCTCACGCGTCGAATCGTGCTGCACCGGCTAGGTTCTTTGGCGGAATACGTCGCTCGCTTGCGCAATGACCCGGTTGAGGTCCAGGGCTTGCGCGATGACTTACTGATTCAAGTGACCTCGTTCTTTCGTGATCCGGATGTGTTTGATGCTCTGAAAAGGCACGTCTTTCCGAAGATCCTCGAACAGCGGCGCGAAGGCGGTGTGATTCGCATCTGGACGGCTGGCTGCGC
>CAZEWA010000505.1:0-2698 GCA_964515685.1 uncultured Polyangiales bacterium
GGTACCGATGACGCAGCGGATGCGGGAATAGAACCGCTCGATGCGGGAACAAACGACAACTTGGATGGTTCTGTAATCGATGATGCGGCCATTGATGGGGGAGTCACGGAAACGGTCGTCCTTCGACTTCTCCAGACCAACGGAAATGCGAATCGGGCTAAACTCCACGGACCACGTCGTAATTCCGTCGTGCGCCTCCGCTCCGCCCTTCGCTGACCGCCCATCATGAGCAGCCGTACCGTGCAACGAACCATTTTCATCGGCGATGTCCACGGATGCTTGGACGAGCTCCAAAGCCTTCTCAAGAAGGTCTCCGCGAGCAATGCCGATCGCGTGGTTTTGGTTGGGGACATGGTCGCCAAAGGGCCAGATTCGCAAGGGGTGGTAGCGTTCGCTCGCGAGTCCAACTTCGAGGCCGTGGTGGGAAATCACGACGACGCCGTGCTCCGTTATCGCCGCGAGACCCGGGCAGGAAAGCCGCTTACGCTGAAGCCCGGCCATCTCGCTGTCGCGCAGTCTTTGACGGAACCGGACTTCGCCTGGCTGGAAGCGCTCCCCCACTACATTCGCATCCCTGAGCAAGACGTCGTCGTCGTGCACGCGGGCGTCGTGCCGGGCAAGCCCGTGGAAGAACAGAGCGCGATCGATCTCATGACCATGCGCACGTTGCGCGAAGATGGCTCTGCGTCGTCGCGCTTGGAGGACGGAGACCTATGGCCCTTACGCTACCGCGGCCCAGAGCATGTGGTGTTTGGGCATAACGCCATTTCCGGCTTGCAGCGCACGAGCTTTGCAACCGGCCTCGACACAGGTTGTGTCTACGGCCTCGCTTTGACGGCACTCGTGCTGCCCGAAAATACGCTGGTGAGCGTGGTCTCGAAGCACGCCTATCGGGAGTACACCGGGTGACTGACATCCGCGTTCGAGCCTGCGCGCGCGCAGAGCTCACGTACGAAGCGGTGATCCCTGTCCCGCTGCCCAAGAGTCAAGATCGAAGGCCGCGTGAGGCGCTGGTCCTGTTGGGCGACGACGGCGAGCCGAGGGCTTACCTCAATCGCTGCCGCCACCTGCCCATTCCCATCGATTCGGGCTCACGCCAATTTTTGACAGCCGACGGTAGGCGGCTGCTTTGCGGCACCCACGGAGCGCAGTTTCGTCGCAACGATGGCGTGTGCACCACCGGGCCATGCCTGAGCCTGTCCCTCGATGCGCTGACGCTGAGCGAAGAAGCAGGCGAGCTCTACATCGAGCTCTCGGCGCAGGACGAAGACTGAAGACGCCAAGGACCGAGGGGCTTTCGCCCCGACGGCCATAGCTCCGCGTTCAACCCTTGTGTGCGGCGGGCGCGGAGAGCGGCCCAAGCTGCGCCCACGGCTTGTCTTCACTGAACTTCAGCGGCGCATCACGCTGCGTGAGCACCTCAGCGCCACGCTCGGTCACCAAAATCGTGTGCTCGAACTGCGCAGACAGGCTGCGGTCCTTCGTGAGCACCGTCCATTTGTCGCTCAGTACCTCACACTCATAGGCGCCGAGGTTGATCATCGGCTCGATGGTGAACACCATGCCCGCCTTCACGCGCTTGCCCTCGCCGCGGTTGCCGAAGTGCGGCACCTGGGGCTCGGTGTGGAACACGCGGCCTATGCCGTGGCCCACGTAGTCGCGAACCACGGAACAGCCCTGCCCCTCGGCGTAGGCCTGAATGGCCGCCCCGATGTCGCCGAGCCGCGCTCCGTCTTTCACCTCGGCGATGCCGAGTTCGAGGCAGTGGCGCGCGACCTCGACGACCTTCTTGGCCTCGGGACTCGGCTCACCGATGTAGAAAGTAGCGCTCGTGTCGCCGTGAAATCCACCCTTGGCCGGCAAATACGAGGTCACATCGACATTGATAATGTCGCCGTCCTTCAGCACGTAGTGGCTCGGGATGCCGTGGCAGACCACCTCGTTGACGCTCGTGCACACGCTCTTCGGGAAGCCGTGATAGTTGAGCGGCGAGGGAATGGCGCCGTGAGCAAGCGTGTAGTCGTGCACGAGCGTGTTGATGTCGTCGGTAGACATCCCCGCACGCAACTTAGTCCCCACCATCACGAGAGTGTCGGCCGCTAGCTTGCACGCCGCACGCATCCGCTCGAGGTCTCTTGTACTCATGATCTCAATGCGGGCCACAAATGCGTCCTTTCAGCGAGTTTCGGAACGTAGCACGAAGCTTTAAAAAGAAAGCCCGAGCGAGGGGCATCTCGCTCGGGCCAAATACCCCGGGAGGCGGGGTACAAACATTTCACAACTGGATTTCAGCGACCGAAATCGAGTTCCTCGACGTCGCGCTCCTCGAACTGGGCGCCTTCCATGCGCATGTCCGCGTCCTTCCAGAGATCGTCGATGCACCACCCAAGCTTTTGCTCAGGGCGAATCTCCTCACGTTGGAATTCCGCGAAGCTCCGATAGTTCTTGGGTGCAGACATCCTCGACTCGCTTCCTGGTTCGCACTGGCCCGGTGGTCTCAAAGCGGAGCGCGGGCGGTTCCCGGCGTCGCTCAAAACCACGTTGTCCTACATCGACGCAGACGCTACCACCCATCCGTGTGCGCACCAAAAAAGCGCGCGGTTGGCATCGCTCAGTCCGGTATGCGAAGGTCGGGCCCATACAGGGGAGAAGCCCCCATGGGCAGCGTCGTAGCAGTCACGAATCAAAAAGGCGGCGT
>CAZEWA010000506.1:0-2697 GCA_964515685.1 uncultured Polyangiales bacterium
GGCTCAACAGGCTTAGCGCCGCCAACCTTCCCAAAGCACTCATCGTCATTAGTTTACTCTCAGCGCTGTGAGCGCAGCATCACTCCAGACAGCTGCATGCGACGCGAGCTACGGGAGCGCTCACGTTTGGACGAAACGGAGTGTTCGCAGCTTCGAGCCAGTAGAACCGTCCTCCCCATATATGACAGCCAAAGCCGAGTGTGTCAGTCGGCAGCGCCGCGACAGGAGCCGCGGCAACACCGAAGGCGGCCAAATAGTTTGGCCGTTCGCCAAAGTTCCGCCTTGCCAGGCCGTGCCCACGTAGGCGGTGGAGCGGGTGTCGAAACCGCTGCGGCTTGCGCAGGTTTGCGTGCAGGTTGCGGACAGCTCCCCTAGATACCAGCACGGCCCCGCGTCGGGATTGCCTGCATCCGGCGCTGCGCCGGCGTCCTCGCCAGGTCCTCGCCAGACCCGCGTCACTCCCGGCATCGTCCGAGAGCCCTCCATCGCCCTCTAGACCAACGCTTTCTACACGCCTTGCGACAACTTCCCGCAGCCTCCTGTAAAGCCAACAGACAATGTACCAGGCGCTAACTTAACACCATGCGCCGCGTTGTGACAAACTGGCGGGTTACCGCACAATGTGGCCGCTTTGGGGCCTGGTCGTTCACTTCAAACTAGCGGTCATGCGTGTTTTTCGACTCGCCCGAGTACATACACAGGTGCGTATTCCCTACCTCGCTCCTGGCCTCCTTTGTGCACAACTTCACGACACAGCAAAGGAGACAAACGTGGCGAATAACCTCGAAGGCAAGCGCATCGCAATCTTGGCGACAGACGGCTACGAACAAGTCGAACTTACCGCGCCTCGCAAAGCGTTGGTTGCAGAAGGCGCGAAGACCGTGGTGGTCTCACCTAAAGCAGGCCGCATTCAGGGCTTCAACCACCACGACAAAGCAGACAGCGTGTCCGTCGACCTGCCGCTCTCAGAAGCACGCGCGACAGACTTTGACGGACTGCTCTTGCCGGGTGGCGCACTCAATCCGGATGCGCTGCGCATGGACCCAGACGCGGTCGCTTTCATAAAAAGCTTCGCGCGAGCGGACAAGCCCATCGCTGCCATCTGCCACGCCCCTTGGACACTCGTAGAAGCCGACGTAGTACGCGACCGCCAGGTTACCTCGTGGCCCTCGCTGCGCACCGATTTGCAGAACGCGGGCGCCAAGTGGGTCGATGAGGCCGTCGTGCGCGATGGCAACCTTGTGACGAGTCGAAAGCCGGACGACATCCCGCTCTTCGCGGCCGCCGCCATTCAAGCTTTCAAGGGCAGCACTTAGCCCTACCTACCTAGCCCAATCTTGCGCGGCTTAAACGCGAAGAGGCGTGAGACCGGACGCTGGGTCCTGCCTACGCCTCAACGCACTCGCTCCGACGCGGTTCAGCGCTCGAGGATCGCGACGACGCCCTGACCACCCGCTGCGCAGATGGAAATGAGGCCGCGGCCCTTGCCCTTCTTCTCGAGCATCTTGGCGAGCGACGCGATGATGCGGCCGCCTGTGGCTGCGAACGGGTGACCCGTCGCGAGGCTCGAGCCCTTGATGTTGAGCTTGTTGCGGTCGATCGAGCCGAGCGCCTTGGAGAGGCCGAGCTTCTCCTTGCAGAAGCGGGGGTCTTCCCAGGCCTTGAGCGTGCAGAGCACCTGCGCTGCGAACGCCTCGTGGATCTCGTAGAAGTCGAAGTCCTGCAGCTTGAGGCCGGCGCGCTCGAGCATGCGCGGCACAGCGTAGGCAGGTGCCATCAAGAGACCTTCGGGCTTCTCGCCGTAGAAGTCCACGGCAGCCGTCTCAGCGTGCGTGAAGTAAGCGCGCACGGGCAGACCACGCTGCTTGGCCCACTCTTCGCTCGCGAGCAGCACGGCCGATGCGCCGTCCGTGAGGTTGGTGCTGTTGCCCGCCGTGAGCGTGCCGTTCACCTTGTCGTAAGCAGGCTTGAGCGTGGAGAGCTTCTCGTAGGTGGTGTCGGGACGAAGGATGTTGTCCTTGCTGACGCCCTTGAAAGGCGTGATTAGGTCAGCGAAGAAGCCCTCCTCGTACGCAGCCGCCGCGTTCTTGTGGCTGAGGAACGTGAGCTTGTCCTGCTCGGCGCGCGGGATCTGCCATTCCTTGGCCATGATCTCGCAATGGTCGCCCATGGACTTGCGCGTGCGGGGCTCGGAGTTCGAGGGCACGAGCGGAATCAGATCCTTGGCGCGCAGGTCCTTGAGCGCCATCAAGCGCTCAGCCGGCGTCTTGGCGCGGTTCACGCGCAGGAGGATCTTGCGCAGACCTTCGCCCACGCCGATGGGCGCATCGCTGGTGGTGTCGCTGCCGCCGGCGATGCCGGACTCGATCTGGCCGAGCGCAATCTTGTTCGAAACCAGGATCGCACACTCGAGGCCGGTGCCACATGCCTGCTGCACGTCGTAGGCGGGCGTCTCGGGCGAAAGACCCGCGTCGAGCACCGACTCACGCGTGAGGTTGAAGTCGCGTGAGTGCTTGATGACCGCGCCCGCGGCCACTTCACCCAGGCGCTCGCCGCGCAGGTTGTAGCGATCGACGAGTCCCTTGAGCGTGGCCGTCAGCATCTGCTGATTGCTGGCTTCTGCGTACGCTCCGTTGGACTTCACGAAGGGGATTCGGTTGCCGCCGATTACGGCGACCTTGCGCGTCTGGCTCATAT
>CAZEWA010000507.1:0-2682 GCA_964515685.1 uncultured Polyangiales bacterium
CGGACGAAGCGATCGAGGAAGGCGACACCGACACGCTCCGTGAAGACATCATGGAGGCCTTTACCGAAGAACAGGTCGAAGAGATTGAACGCCGCATCGACAGCGGCGATTTCTACGATTTCCTGTCCGAGATGCTCGACGAGTGGTCTGGAGACGACGTAGACGAGCTGTTCGAGCTACTGGAATCCGCGTTGGTCGATGTTGGCATCGACGTTAAGTACGCGCGGGCCTCGACCGATGAGGAAGAGGAAGAAGAAGAGGCCGAAACGGACGACGACGATGACGAAGAGGACGAAGAGGACGAAGACGTCGATGCGGGCACGCCCGACGACGAAATCATCTGAGCTCGTTCCGCATGCTGGGCTGTAGCAAAGCGGCCCTCTGAACAAAAAGCGACGATTCGAGCGACCCAGCGTGCGGCCCCTGCGCATGGCTTGGGTCGAAGCGTTTAAGCTGACTAGCAGTGCTTTTTGATGCGCTCGTCAGCACGACGGCGCGCCGAGCCAACCTCGTGCTTCTCGGTCACCTCGCGCAGCAACTCGCAGCCCTTTTTCGCGTCCCCGGAGTCGATTCGCAGCATCGCCTCTTCCTCGAGTGCGTCGTCGACCACCAGGGAGTTCGGAAACTCGCTGCGAACCCGGGCGAACGCCTTGAGCGCAGCCGCTGGATCGTCGAGCTTGTCGCGGTAGATGCGCGCGATGCGCAGGGCCGCCTTGGAAAACATGGGCCGCGTGTAACTTCCGAGAATGAAGCTCGATTCGTGCACCGCGATCATGCTTTCGAGCCGCTTGACCGCCGTCTCGGCATCCCCGTCCTCGAGCGCAAGATCGGCCAGGATCCACAGCGCATTGTCCCAGCGACGCCCGTGCGGATAGGGGTACTGCTCAATCTGCTGCTCGAGCACTTCGGTGGCTTCTGCACGCTTGCCTCGCGAAATGAGCATGTCGGCTTCGAGGTACAGGAGCGCCTCGTGCGTCGTGTTGCCCTCTTCGATCTCGGCCTGGAGCGTTTTCAGCCAGAAAAGTCCCTTTTCAACGGTCTCCGCCTCACGGATATGCGTCTGAACCATGATGCGCAGCGCCCCTTTGGCCGCTGCGGAGTCGGGATACTCCAGGAGCAATGCGCGAAGATCGCGATCGGCACGGTCTTTTTCGCCGAGCAAAATCCGGTAACGCCCTGCATCGAGCCGTGCGCGCAGGGTTCGGCGAGCGATGGGATCGGCGGACGCCAGCCTGTCGCAAATCTGCAGCGCGCTCTTGTAGTCACCCAGTCGCGCGTAAACACGACTTTGCCGGTACAGCGACTCGTCTCGATCGACCCGCCGCTCGGCGGCCTCCGCCGCTTGCCCGAATGCCGCAACCGCCTGCTGCAGACGGCCGTGATGTAGATGCCCTTCGGCAGCCGCGAGCGCATCCAAATGCTCTTCACCGCGCGGCATCGAGATGGTGGGCGCGCAGGCACTGAGTGAGCACAGGGAGAAGGTGAGAACGAGCCGCTTAAGCATGGTAGACGGTACTACACGGCCCGCGCAAAACCGTCCAGCACCAGCTGTAGGTCTCCCACGTTCACGTCGCGATGAGTCACTGCGCGCACGCGTGAGGGGCCCACCGCGTTGACAAGCACGCCCTGTTGCGCGAGTCGGCTGACAAGCTCGGCTGCGGAAAACCGCGCGCTATCGATGTTCACGATGTTCGATTCGACCGCTCCAACCACTATCCCGGGCAGGTCGGTCAATCCACGGGCCAAGCGCTGCGCGAGCGCATGATCTTCTGCCAGTCGCTCCATATGATGCTCGAGCGCATACAGTGCCGCCGCACACAGAACGCCGACCTGACGCATGCCGCCCCCCAGCATCTTGCGCAGCCGACGCGCCGCTCGGACATGCTCACTCGAACCCACGAGGGCCGAGCCAATCGGGGCACCTAACCCCTTGGAGAAGCATACATTGACGGTATCGGCCGGCGCGGCGAGGACCGAAAGCGGGGTCTTGCTCGCGACATGGGCATTCCACAGGCGTGCGCCATCGAGGTGCACGGACAGCCCGAGACGGCGTGCGCGATTCGCCACGTCGACGACTTGCTGCTGCGGAAAGATCCGCCCTCCCGCGCGGTTGTGCGTGTTCTCGAGGACCACCAGACGCGTGCGCGGAAACGCGTCAAAGACCGGTGTCACCACCGCTTCCAGCTCGTCGGCTGAGAACAATCCGCCTTGCCCTGCGACGCTGAACTGCACGCCCGCGAGCGCAGCCCCGGCCCCTGTCTCGTAGACCATGCAATGTGTGCCCTCCCCCACCACTACCGCGTCGCCGCGCTGGCAATGGAGCATGAGGGCAAGCTGATTCCCCATGGTTCCCGACGGCACAAACAGCGCTGCCTCCTTGCCCAGCATTTCGGCGACACGTGCCTCGAGCCTTCGTGCCGTGGGGTCCTCGCCGTACACGTCGTCGCCCACTTCGGCATCTGCCATGGCTCGGCGCATCTCCGACGTCGGTTTCGTGAGCGTGTCTGAGCGCAAATCGACGGCCATGGGCATCCTCCTCGGCCTCGGGTGCCACAATCTTGCACACCAACAGGCTTTCTGGAGTTTGACAGGCCTGGGGCTCCAGGCTAACTATCCGGCCCGTTACGCGGGGTTGCCACCTTAGCTCAGTCGGTAGAGCAACGGTTTCGTAAACCGTAGGTC
>CAZEWA010000508.1:0-2681 GCA_964515685.1 uncultured Polyangiales bacterium
CAGAGCAGGATAAGCCTGGTGAGCGTGGTTCGGCAGGTTGCTGCGACGTTCTCGGAGGCCATCGCGAAGAAGGGGCTTGAGCTCGTGCTTCAGCTCGACGTCGCTGTGAATCCGATACTTGCAGACAGACTTCGTCTACAGCAAGTCGTGTCGAATTTGCTTACGAACGCGATCAAGTTTACGCCGTCGGGCGGGAGCATCACGCTGATTGTCGATCAGGTTGAGCGTTCTGCGCGTCTGCGTGTTGTCGACACGGGCTCCGGCATCGAGAGCAGTTTCTTGCCCGATGTCTTCACTCGTTTCAGCCAGGAGAATACGCTGCAGACGAGAGTCCACGGAGGACTTGGCCTGGGCCTGGCTATCGTTCAATCGCTGGTGGAAGCGCAGGGAGGCAGTGTGCTGGCCGAGAGTCCGGGTAAGGGACTTGGCGCGACATTTACGGTGCTGTTTCCTGTTGCGGACGAGAGCGTGCCGCATGTGCGCGCACCTTCAGAGCGGCCCGCGCGATTGCAGAATGAGCTAAACATCGAGGGGATTCGGATCCTCGTCGTGGAGGACGACGAGGGGACAAGGGAGGCTCTGCAGGAGATGTTGGAGATGAAAGGCGCTGAAGTGCTCGCGGTGGAATCGGCATCGGCTGCGATGGCATCGTTTGAGGCGTTTAGCCCTCGCTTGCTAATCTGCGATATCGCGATGCCCGACGAGGACGGGTACAAGCTGATCCAGCGTATCCGCGCCTTGGGACCGGAGCGGGGTGGAGGCTTGCCTGCGCTGGCACTGACAGCACATGCCACGGGAGACGACCGTCGCAGGGTTCTCGCTGCCGGTTTTCAGCTCCATGTGGCTAAGCCGGTGGATGCAGATCGCCTCGTGGCCGCCTTGAGCAGCTTGCTTAGTCTGCCGTATGCGCAGGGCAGTGAGGAGGGAGTCCTCGGAGGACCCTGAAAGCAGGGGAGTCTTCGCGATGTGGAGGCAGCGATCCCCCCTTGAACGGCGCTCCAGACTGGGCGAACATCCTGCGACATGCCGAGCTCGGAACGCAACACACTCAAGGTCGACAACCCCTTCACGCTCAACCTCGCTTGCGAGGTGCCGCTCGCGACTGAGGCAGACATCGATCGCACGCTTGAAAAGGCGCGTGAGGGTGCAGAAATCGCAGGCAATCTCACGCTAGATGAGCGAAAGGCGCTGGTCGAGCGCGCAGTTCGAGCGATGGAGGCGCGCGCTGACAGCCTGGCGACCGAAATCAGTCGGATGATGGGTAAGCCCAAGGCTCAGGCCGAGGGCGAGCTCAAGACCATGGCGGCGCGCGCCCGAGCGATGATCGAGCTTGCCGAAACAGGACTTGCGCCCCTTGCCGTCGAGGGCGGGGATGGCATTGCGCGCAGAATCCTAAAGCGACCGTTGGGTGTGGTGCTCGATCTTCCGGCTTGGAACTATCCATTGCTCACTGCGGTCAATGTGGTGATGCCGGCCGTGCTTGCGGGCAATGCCGTGGTCGTGCGGCACGCGCCGCGCACGCCTTTGTGTGGTCCCATGTTTGCGCAGGCGTTCCTCGAGGCGGGTGCGGACCCGAGGCTCGTGCAATCGCTCGACGCGAGCCACGAGCTGACCGCAAAAATGGTGGGCGATGCACGTGTGGACCACGTGGTGTTCACCGGCTCGGTGTTGGGTGGCGCGAAGGTCAGCCAGGCTGCGGCTGGGCGCTTTCTCCAGATAGGCTACGAGCTTGGCGGCAACGATCCTGCGTACGTGGCGCAAGATGCGGACGTGCAGCGCGCAGTGGAAAACTTGGTAGATGGCGCCATGTACAACTCGGGCCAGAGCTGCTGCGCAGTGGAGCGCGTGTACGTGCATGAGGCTCACTACGATGCTTTCGTGGAAGGGGCGCGAGCGCTCGCGCAAGGTTATGTGCTCGGCGATCCGCTCGACGCGGCTACAACCCTCGGTCCCATCGCACAGCCTCATCACGTGGCAGAGCTCGAAGCGCTGGTGCGCGATGCGGTGCGTGGCGGTGCGAAGCTGCTTTGTGGTGGAGAGCGCACACAGGTGGGCGAAAAGGGTAGGTTCTTCCAGCCCACGCTCTTGAGTGATGTGCCCCAGAATGCCCGCGCGATGCGCGAGGAGCAATTCGGGCCTATTTTGGCGGTGCGTAAGGTGAAATCCGACGAAGAGGCGCTCGCGGCGATGAACGACTCCGAATATGGGCTGACAGCGAGTGTCTGGACCTCGGATGCGTCGCGCGCGGAACGGCTTGCACTCAAGCTTCAGTTCGGGACGGTGTTTATGAATCGCTGCGACCATGTGGACCCTCGTCTACCGTGGAGTGGCGTGGGCATGTCGGGGCGCGGTCACAGCCTGAGCGTGCTTGGATTCGATCAACTCACGCGGACGCGCTCGCTCCACTTCAAGCCGTGAAACCAGAAGGAAAAACACGGCGCCATGCGCACCTTCTGCACCGATGAGAGTGCAAGAGTTGCACATTCACGCAGAAGAATTTGCGGTGCCAGCAGCTCTGCGCTCGAGCTGAAGAGACGATGGAAGGTGCGCAAAATAAGCGCGATTGCCTGGCGTTTGGCCGCTTTCACGACGTGAGTTGGTGAGTTCGGAGTGGGCTGGCATGCGACGTGCTTTGATTGCGGACATGCAGGAGGTCCGATGATCACGCGCGAGCTTTTAGA
>CAZEWA010000509.1:0-2643 GCA_964515685.1 uncultured Polyangiales bacterium
GCAGGCACTCACAGAGCTCGCGGCCGAGCTTACCGAGCCGAGCCCGGCAGAGCGAACATGGTGCGGCTTACCTTCTCTGCACGAAGCACGAGGCTTACTGGCGGAGGTGAGAGGTTTTGCGACGAGCGCCGTGCGCTGCTGACACTAGGAGAATGCCAGCGTTCGACGCTGGCGGGGTGCTTTCACAGACAGCGCAGGCTCAAAACCACCCCACAAGCCCCGCCGTGGCCGTGTTCTGCAATTTCGCATTGGGGATAAAGGGTTCGTGTCGATTGTCCGAAGCCTCGAGTGCACCCTTGTAGAACCAGTTTTGCTCACTCCAGTCACGTCTGTACTCAAGGCGCAGCATGAGATGGTTCGGCACGATCGGAACCGAGAGCGTGCCCGTCACACCGTAGAGGCCTGCGGTGCCGCTGCTACCTATCGAACGCAGAAAGACTGGTGAAGAGCCGGGGCTGACGCGCTCCAGAAGGTGCTCGTACCTCACGGCCAGACGCACGCCGTTGTCGAACTTATAGCTCGCGTATACCGCGTTGATCGTCCACCAATTGGTTCCAAAGCGCGTGTTTTCGAAGCCCGGCGCGAACTGCGTCATGAAGTGCCAATTCTTCGTCAATTCCCAGCGCAGGCAATAGTCGAACAAGTGGCGCAAGCCCTGCCCTTCGGGTGCGCCACGATTACGCTCGGGTCCGCCCATGTAGAGCGCACTCATGTGGAACGACGGGCTGGGCAGGTAGAGATAGCTGGCCGCGAACGTCTTGCCGTCGTTGTTGTCGGTGTTGGCGTTCTGACCATTGAGCAAGAACGCGCCAAAATGATGCTTGTCGTTGAGAGAGTACAGGGCGCGCACACCGCTGTGGTAGTCGGGCACGTTGATGAAGGAATTGCTGCGCGACCAGTTCCAGTTTTCCCGGTAGTCCTTGGGCAACATGTGCGGGGATTGCATGCTATCGCGCCAAGACTGGTGGTTCGGCAACCCCTCGATACCGATGGGTGTCGCCATCACCCCCGCCTGGAGCGTGAGTCCGTTCACCCAGGGCACTTGCCAGCCAAGCAACGCCTCTTGAATGAACTGCCACGTATGCCGATCCATCACAGGCACCTGGTAGCTTGGCGTCGTCGCGGGCTCCTGTTCGTAGAACTGGCTCGGGTTGGCGCCCACGTTGATAGCGAGACGCGCCGAGAAGTTCCGATAGGAAGCATCGAGCGCCATCACGAAGTTTCCAACCATCAACGAGCCATTGATAAAGTCGAAGCCGCGCAGAGCCGTGACGTTGTTCGCAGGGCGGTTGAAGTTGTGCGAATAGAAAAACTCGAGATAGCCGGAAGGCGTAATGAGTAAGTCTCCGTGCTTGCCCTCGCTTGCCTGCTTTGGCGGCTCTTCCATAGACGCAATCGGCGCATGCTCAACTGCTTGAGGAGCAATGGGCCTTTCGCTGGGCTCCCGCATCGTCAAGTTCGCCTGCGTGGATGAAACCTGAGCCATGACTTCGCCGTCATCTGCGAGCTTCGTGCGTATCGCTACGTGCTGCACTTGCAGAAATAGCGGCCCCTCAGGCAACGCATCCGGTAGCGCGACGAGGCTCCCTAGGGCCACGTTGAAGCCACCGCCAATTACCAACACATCCTCGTGCGTCTCACTCCACAGCGGCGCTCCCCCACTCTCTTCGTCGTACAGCTCGAAGCGTAAGGTGTACCGTCCATCGTCAACAGCCGTGTCGCCGCTCGAATGAGTCAGCCTACCCTGCATGAAGCGAGGCACGCGAGGGGCCGCATCCTCTTGGGCGAGGCCACTCCGTGCGACAAGCGTAAGTAGGATTAAAAGCAATCTTGAGTTCAGGCTCCACTTCCCGGCCGGGAAGCGCCTTTCCAAAAACCACATGCAAGGCCTCTCAGAATCAAAAAAGAGATAGAACCGGAATTTGCGCAGACTCCGTAAGCCGCCACGAGAGGGTCGGCTTACGAGCTCAAGCAACGCGCAAGAGGGTGACGGTCAGATAAGTGCACGCAGCGTCGGAGCGCACAGGTGTGCGTGGCGCAGACTCGACACGTTCTGCACGTACGGAACTTCGAACGCGTTCGGAAGCTCTTTCAACGAGCGCCCTCCGCGCCAGAGGCCCTGTGCTCTGGGCTTGCGATGCTTGCTGACTCAGACCGCGACGAGGTCGTCGTCGTTTGATTTCGCGATCTGGTTGCGTCTGCGCAACTTTCTGACTGCGCGTCGACGGTCGAAAAGCTGTGGGCTCGGCACGTAGGCCGGCTGAGCCGGCATCAGCATCCAGCCTCTTTGGCGTAGCCTCACATGGAGCAGACTGAAGGGCCCCGCAGCGCGCGGAGTGGTATGCGTGCCGCGGGCCCGAGTGGAGGACATCTGGCGTACCGCATGCTCCACGCGCCCCAGCTTAGGCTGCGCGACGACGCCTTCGTCACTCTGGCCAAGCGCATCGCACAGCGCACCCAACCCCGCGTCGGGAGGCACTGCATAGGCCTCTGCCCGAACGCCTTGAGCCGCATCCTGCTTGGTGAATGCCAGCCCGCTCGCAAGAAATGCGAGTAAGAAAAAGCCAACGGCGCGGGGGGGACTCACGGAGCGCAAAGGTGTGCGAATCTGCGCGCCTGCGCAAGGGTGGAAGCTGGGAAAAC
>CAZEWA010000510.1:0-2639 GCA_964515685.1 uncultured Polyangiales bacterium
TGGGAAGTCGAGAGTCTTTGAAGTTCACCACGCTCGACCCGAGCTTTCAGGAAGTGGCCCCCAGCCTGAGGGTGTATCGGAAACCACGTTGAAGGTTTGCTATGATTGCGCGAGCATGGCGATCCTGGAACGCAAGCAATTGAGCGCCCGCATCCACCAGTGGACCTCCGAGCGAGGGGGGCTGCGGGTGGAGATCCCGAGGGCGCACATCCTGATCTTTCGTCCGAGCGGGCACCTCGAGGCGGCCTTCGTGGAGCTCTTCCAGCAGGTCGTCGACGAGAGCGTGTCCGAGGGCAGACCGCACCTGTTCTGGGACGGTGAGGCGATGACTGGCTACGACTCGGACTTCCGCAAGCGCATCGGCGAATACTGTGTGGCCGTGAAGTCGCGCGTGGCGTCGATGAACGTGTACACCCCGAGTCCGCTGGTGGCGATGGGTGCGGCGGTCATCAACATCTGGCTCGGCGGGTTCTTTCGCGTGGTGAAGACCCGGGACGAGCTCGAAGCCATCATGGGTAATATCCGCTGAGCGCGGGTGGGGCCGAGCGCGTTCTACCCTAGGCAGACGCGAGCGCTGCTCCGGACTTTCTCGGGTGTTTTGGGAGATACGTTCTAAATTGCCTGGATGGACGAAGGTATGAGCCACGCCCAACGTCAGCGAGCGCGGGTGGGGGCGTCGGGCGTCCTCCTCTCAGGGGGCCTATGAAGACCGCGGCGCTCCTCGCGGCTGTCATGGCGGGCGTGACGTTCTACGCCGCCGTCTATCACGTCTTGCTCCACGTGCGCACCGGGCAGCACCTGCAGCGCGACGTGCGCTTCGGCATGATCGCGTTTGGCATCGGTCTCTACGACACGCTGTGCGCGCGGCTCTACCTGAGCGACAACCTCGCCGAAGGCGCGCACTGGCAGCGCTTACAGCTCGCCCTCGTCGCCGTCCTGGCGCCGCTCTTCGTTTACTTCATCGACGCCTACGCCGAGATCCCCGGTCCGAAGTGGGTGCGCCGGGCGGGGTGGGTCTTCCCCGTGCTCGGGATGATCGCGCTGGTGGAGCGGCGCGGTTGGCTGCTCACCGACGAGCCCGACATCAAGCAGATGGAGCTCGGCTGGCTCGGTCAGGTCGTGTACTACGAGGAGGCCACGGGGCCGCTCTTCCTGGGGATCTGCGCCGCGATCCTCTACGTGCTCGCTTACGCTCTCACGGTGTCCCTCCTCGCGCGTCGAGAGGGCGCTCGCAACCGCTCCAGGGCCCTCCTGGTGGGGGTGTCCGTCTTCGTGGCGGGGGTGACGAACGACGCGCTGATCGCGGCAGGTAGCTTGCACTCGATCTACGTGATCGAGTTCGCTTTCACTGCCATCCTCATGCTGGTGAGCTACTCGCTCTCGGCCGAGGTCGTGGAGGCCGCGCAGGCCAAGCAAGCGCTGGCGGAGAGGGAAGTGGCGCTCTCCCACACGCGCAGACTCGAGTCGATCGGGAGGCTGGCGGGCGGCGTAGCCCATGATCTGAACAACATGCTCACGCCCGTGCTGAGCTACCTGGAGCTCGTCCGGGGGCTCCTGCGCCCGGACTCTCTGGAGTCGCGCTACCTCGCGTCGGCGTCGGATGCCGCGGCGCGCGCCGCGGCGCTGACGCAGCAGCTCCTCGCGCTGGGACGCAAGCAGGTGCTCGAGGTGAGGCCCGTCGATCTCGGCGGAGGCCTGCGGACGCTCGCGCCGCTCATGCGCCACCTCCTCCCCAAGAGCGTCACGCTGAACCTCGAGATCGAAGACGGGATCAAGGCGGTGGAGGCGGACGCGAGCCAGCTCGATCAGGTGTGGATGAACCTCACCGCGAACGCGCGGGACGCGATGCCAGAAGGGGGGACCCTCACGTTTTCGGTGCGCGCGGAGCACGAAGGTGTGGGCGTGAACGTTACGGACACGGGCATGGGTATGAGCGCCGAGACGGTGACCCACATCTTCGAGCCCTTCTTCACCACGAAGGTGCGCGGCAAGGGCACCGGGCTCGGGTTGTCCATCGTGCGGGGGATCGTCGAGCAACACGGGGGACGCATCGAGCTCGAGAGCGCGCCGGGGCAAGGTACGACCTTCCACCTCTGGTTCCCCGCGAGCTCCCAGCCGGTCCTCGATGCTTCCCCGGCCCCGGCGCCGCTCGCGCGGGGCCATGGGTACCTGCTCGTGGTCGACGACGATGAGTCGGTGCGCACCCTCGTGGCGACGCTGGCGCGGCAGCACGGCTACCAGGTCCAGGTCGCAGGCTCCGAGGCGGAGGTGCGCGCCGTGCTCGCCGAGACCGACACGCTCGATCTCCTGATCTCCGACGTGATCTTGCCGGACACCGACGGTCCCCGCGTGCGCAAGCTCGTGACGGCGCGGTTTCCCACGCTGCCGTGCCTGTTCATGACCGGCCACGCCGACGAGCTCCTGGCGCCCCGCGGCATCCTGCGACGCGACATCGATCTGCTGCGCAAGCCCTTCACGAGGGAGCAATTGCTCTCCAAGATCGACCACGTGTTGCAGCGGGCGAGGAGCCGCACGGAGAGCCGCGCATCCTCTCCTCCGCCTTAGGAGGTGTTCCACAGGAAGTATGCGCTTCGTACTGAATTCTTGATTCACTGTCGGTGTATTGTCGGCACGTAGCG
>CAZEWA010000511.1:0-2620 GCA_964515685.1 uncultured Polyangiales bacterium
TCCTTGAGCGGCCCCATCTGCTTGATCATGCGGATCTGCTCGAGGAAGTCGTTCAAGCTGAAGCGCCCCTGAAGCATTTTGGCGGCTTCTTCTTGGGCCTTCTTCTCGTCGATGACGCCTTCGAAGTCTTTCATCAGGCCGACGACATCGCCGAACCCGAGGATACGGCTGGCCATGCCCTCGGCGCGGAACGGCTCGAGCTTATCGAGGCCTTCTCCCATACCGGCGAAGCGAATCGGTGCGCCCGTGACTTCCTTGATGGAAAGCGCTGCGCCTCCGCGTGCATCGCCATCGAGCTTGGTGAGCACCACGCCGCTTATCTCGAGGCGCTGGTTGAAGGACGCTGCAGTCTTCACCGAGTCCTGACCAATCATGGCGTCGACCACGAGCAGGATGTTCTCGGGCTTGGTACGGTCGCGAATCGTCGCGAGCTCCGCCATCAGGGCTTCGTCGATAGCGAGACGGCCTGCGGTGTCGTAGAGCACCACATCGCACTTCTGCTTGCGGGCCTCTTCCTTGCCGCGCGAACAGATTTCGATGGGGTCGCCGCCCGGAATGGAGAACACCGGCACGCCCAAGCGCTCGCCGAGCACTTGGAGTTGCTCGATGGCGCCTGGCCGCTGGACGTCGGCTGCGACCAAGAGGGGCTTCTTGCCCTGGTCGAGCAGGAGCTTGGCGAGCTTGCCGGTGGTGGTGGTCTTACCGCTACCTTGCAGACCGACCATCATGATGCCGGTGAGCGCGGGCTTCGGGGCGAGCGTGAGTGCCTCGCCCGGGTCGTCCATCATCGAGAGCAGCTCGTCGTGGCAAATCTTGATGAAGCGCTCGGCGGGGCCGACCTTCACCTTCTGCCCCTGAACGGTGGCTGAAGTCTGGATGATCTCGCCTATGGCCTTCTCTTTGACCTGAGCGAGGAAGCGCTTGACGACGTTGAACTCGACGTCTGCTTCGAGCAGCGAGAGGCGCACGTCGCGCAGGGCTTGCTCGATATTTTCTTCGTTGAGTTCCGCCAAACCAGACAAGCGTTGGCGGGCCGAACGGAAGCCCTTGGTGAGCGTCTCGAACATGGGGCAGAAGCTCCGGAAAAACGAGAGGGCAGCCCCTCCCCAGAAAGCGTGGTGTGTCGCGAGCGGGTTAGCATGTGAGCGTTCTGCCTAGCAACCCGCTCTAAGGCACCTTTTGACCCGGAGGCCCTTGACCGAGCGCCCTGCGGCGACGAAGTTCCGCTCCGTGATGAAGCCCAAGACCCAAGCTGAGAGCGGCGCCCAGCTACCTGCGCCCGGCGCCGAGCGTGTGCTGTACCTCGTGGACATCAGCGGCTACGTGTTTCGCGCATTTTATGCGCTGCCGCCGCTCACAAACCAGAGGGGTGAGCCCACGGGGGCCTTGTACGGCGTGACATCGATGGTGCTCAAGCTTGTGCGCGAGCGTAGACCGCACCTGCTCGCGGTGGTGATGGACGGCAAGGGGTCTTCGTTTCGGAAAGACCTGTACAGCGAATACAAAGCCAATCGGCCCAGCGCGCCGGACGATCTGAAGGCGCAAATGGCCCGCGTGCGCGAAGTGGCCGAGGCCTACGCCATCCCTTGCTACGAGCAAAGCGGGGCAGAGGCGGATGATCTCATCGCGAGTTTGACCAAAAAGGCCCGCACCCAGGGCCTGCAAGTGGTCATCGTGAGTGCCGACAAGGACCTATTGCAGCTTGTAGGCGAGGGCGTGTGGATGCTCGACACCATGAAGCAGCGCGCGTTTGGGCCCGAAGAAACCGTCGAAAAGCTCGGGATTCCTCCAGAACAGGTACGCGACTACTTGGCGCTGGTGGGCGACAGCTCGGACAATGTGCCCGGCGTGCCTTCGGTGGGGCCCAAGACGGCTGCCGAGCTGCTCAAGCAGTACGGAAGCCTCGACGGGGTCTACGCGAATCTGCCGCAGCTCACGAAAAAGGCGCTCAAGGCCAAGCTCGAGGAGCACCGTGCGCTGGCCTACCTCTCGCGGGACCTCGTCACGCTCAAAGACGACCACGAGCTCGCGCTCGATGAGGCGCAGCTCGCCTATGGCGGCTGGGATGCACAGGCGCTGCGCAGCTTTCTCAAGCACTACGAGTTCAACCGCTTGGTCGACCAAGTGGAGAAGGAGAGTGAATCGGCGGCGCCCGAAGACGCGGGCGGAGCAAGCCCAACCTCGGCTTTGGAAGCTCCCTCGGACGGCGCGGCGCAGGGCGGAAATCGCGCCGTGGTCGAGGCACCGCCAGCACTCACGCTACGGGTGGTAGAGACAGCGGCCGAGCTCCCTGCTGTGGCGAAGGCCATCGAAGCTGTGGGGGCCTGCTCTCTGTTTGCGGCCAGCGAAGGTGACGAGCCGGTGGCGGGCGCCCTGGTGGGCATGGCTTTGAGCTGGGGGCAGGGCGAGGGCGTGTACGTGCCACTTGGCCACGTGTACCTCGGTGTGCCGACGCAAATCGCCGTGCAGGACTTCAAGGCAGCGCTGGGTGCAGTGCTCGAAAATCCAAGTATCGCCAAAGACTCCGGCAACGCCAAGCGCGACACGATAGCGCTCGCTCGTTGTGGAATCGGCCTCGTCGGGGTGCGTTTCGACTGCATGCTTGCGAGCTATCTGCTCG
>CAZEWA010000512.1:0-2615 GCA_964515685.1 uncultured Polyangiales bacterium
GCCCGTTCCGCGCGCTCAGCCCTCACTTCGCGACGAAGTTGCCCTGGGCGTCGAAGGTGACGCTGCCCTCTTTCAAGAGCCTGCCCATCGCGCGCTTGAAGGCCTTCTTGCTGAGTCCAAACAGGGCGCGAATCTCCTCGGGACTCGCGTGATCCGAGAGCAGCGGCGGACTCGCTTGGCGCAGCTTGGACAGGATGCGCTCCGCGTCCTCGGACAGCTCCTCGTGACTCAAGCCACGCAGCGAGAGCTCGACCTTGCCGTCGGGCTGCACGTGGGTGACACGAAATGATGCCTTCTCACCACGCCGCAAGCCGTGCGGCTCGTGGGCGGGCACGAGACCGAGCGCACGCCGTCCGAGGATCACGAATAAGCCTATTTCGGGCTCGAAGCGCCAGGCTTCGCCGTCGACCCAGCTGTTCTTCGCAAACCCAGGGCGTGGGTCGAGCAGCTCGCGAATGCGCATGGTACCCACGAGGCGGTCCGTGCGATCGAGCCCGAGGCCGATGGGTTCGTAATCTCCCACACTAAGCTCGCGGGTTTGCTCCTTGAAGGGGATCAAGAGCTCCTTGAGCGGACCCCAGGCACAAAAAGCCCCGATTGGCGTGACATCACGCACCTCAAGAAAAGCCACCTCCCCGCGCTCAAGGACGGGCGGCCGTAGCGTGGCCACGGGCCTATCTTCGGAGTCGAGGTAGAGGAAGGCCTCCACCAAGTCGCCCTCGAGTAAGTAAGCGTCGACCTCAGCGCGCGGCAAAAGGACTTCGATGGAAGTCTCCTCGCCGCTCGGGTCCTCGAGCCCCAGCATGGCGCCGTGGGGCCCCAGGCGAAGTACGCGCATCGAATGGGTATGCCCAAGCAAGTCTTCCAACAGCGAAGCAGTCACGGCGACTCCCAAAGGTTCTGCACGATGGGCCGACCGTAGCGGCTTGCCCCCATCGGAACAACCGAGCGCGCACCTTTCCCGCGCTGATCCTGCTCTCGGCACCTCACGCGTGCTGCACGCGGTCTAGCCACGGTGTACCCTCCGGTCCATCGGAGGCCTCGGTTTGCGCACTACGCCGGAGAAAAAAGAGGAAAAGGAGCGCGTTCGACTCGCGCTTTTGCGAGCCACGCTGCAGCTCGCCGCAGCCCACAGCTTCGGCAGCCTGGGTCTTCGCGAAGTGGCTCGCGAAGCCGGAATCGCCCCAACCTCTTTCTATCGGCACTTCACCGACATGGGTGAGCTCGGCCGCGCCCTCATCGACGAGGTGGTAGGGGCTCTCTTCCAAGAGATCGAGACGCGTATCAACGAAGCAGAAGCCGCAGGACAAGAGGTCGCCCATGCACTCCTCGACAGCGCCTTCGCAGCGGTAGACCGAGACCCAGAGCTCGTGCGATTCGTACTCACGGAACAAGCTGGTGCATTCGCTTCGTTCCGACAAAACCTGCGCACGCGACTCGACGCCCTAGCTCAAACACTCGCGAACACCGCAGGCAGCAAGACCTCGCTGCAACTCTCGAAAGCTGCCATTTTCGTCGTACTCGACTGCATGAATCGAGCCCTCGACCTCAACAAAGACGACGCAGAAGGGCGGGCTGCATTGGTGGACGATGTGCTCGGAAATCTGCGGCTTCACCTATCTAACAACGCCTTGGGATCAAGCCATGAATGACCTCGCGCACGCACTGCTCGAAGCTCACGTAGCCTTTGAAGTGTCCCGACTAAAGGGCGAACCTTTAGAGCGCTTGATCGACGAGCACATCTCCGCAACGTTTGTCTGGCTCAACAGCGTGAAGCTCAACGATATCGCAACCCGCGAACGCATCATCGGGCTCATCGATCGCGTGGTCATCAACCTGCGCGTGAGCGGAGGCATCACCGAGCTGGCCGGCGAGATGGCGCGCGCCGTGGTTTCCTCCGAAAGCAGCGCGGACACGTTCGTATCGGAAGTGCTCGACCGCACTAGCTACGAAGAGTTCACCGAAAAGCTGCTCGGACTCGAAGGTGTACGCAGTGAGGTCATCGGCATGGCCACGCAAAGTCCTGCGTTTAGCAGCGTAGCCTCGCGCATCCTCTCGCACGGGGTAATCGACTTCGTGTTTCGCAAACAGAGCACGCGTACAGGTCCGCTTGCCGGCAAGCTGTCCGACCTGAGCTCGAGCCTGCTTTCCGGCATTCTGCCAAAGCTCGAGCAGCGCGTGGAAGAGCGACTTTCGCGCTACATCGAGAAGCATCGACCGCGCATCGCGAGCGAAGGCAAGCGTCACCTCACCGAGGTGCTCGACCAAGACAGCTTGCGCAGCATTGCCGACGAAGTGTGGGATGTACTGTCCAAGCTGTCTCTCGCCGATGCTTTTGCCTTTGTCGGCGCACGCGACGTCGAAGACTTCGTCGTCATTTGCTACGAGTTTTGGCTCCGCTTTCGCAAGACCCGTTATTTCCAGAGCATCCTGTCCGAGCTCGTCGGCTACTTCTTCGACAAGTACGGCGACGAGAGCGTGTTCTCACTCATCGACGACATGGGCGTGAGCGAACAAATGGTGAAGGAAGAACTTTGGGTATTCCTCGCACCTTTACTCGAACAAGCCCATGCGGACGGCTTCCTCGAAGAGCGCATCCGCGCGCACTTCGCGCC
>CAZEWA010000513.1:0-2615 GCA_964515685.1 uncultured Polyangiales bacterium
AGTAGATGCGTACGAAGGTCAGGGCGCCGAAACGGTCGTCCATGATCTTGAACGCGAGCGCGCGCAGCGGACGGCTCGGATCGACGATCGCGTATTCGCCCGTGGGCTTGCCGTCGACGTCCATCTCGGGCTGCGCCGGAACTTCCATCGGGTTGGGCAGGTAGTCGATGACGCCATCGAGCACCAGGTTCACACCCTTGTTCTTGAAGGACGAACCGCAGAACGTCGGGAAGAACGAAAGGTTGATAGCTCCCTTGCGGATGCAGCTCTTGATGGTCTCGACGTCGGGCTCTTCGCCTTCGAGGTACTTCTCCATCACCGCGTCGTCCTGCTCGACAGCCGTCTCGATCAGCTCAGCGCGGTACTTCTCCACGAGGTCTTTCATGTCCTCGGGAACATCGCCGACCGTGAACGCTTCGGGATTGCCCGTGTCGTCCCAGATGTATGCCTTGCGCTCGAGCAGGTGCACCACGCCCACGAACTCGCTCTCGGTACCGATGGGCAGCACCATGACGAGGGGCTTAGCGCCAAGGATTTCCTTGACCTGCTTCACGACGCGGTAGAAGTCGGCGCCGACGCGGTCAAGCTTGTTCACGTAGATGAGGCGCGAAACCTTGGAATCGTTCGCGTAGCGCCAGTTGGTTTCGGACTGGGGCTCCACGCCGCCCGAACCACAGAACACGCCGATGCCGCCGTCGAGCACCTTGAGCGAACGGTACACCTCGACCGTGAAATCCACGTGTCCGGGGGTATCGATGACGTTGAGGCGGTGACCCTTCCAGAAACAGGTCGTGGCCGCAGACTGAATCGTGATTCCGCGTTCCTGCTCCTGCACCATGAAATCGGTGGTCGCAGCGCCGTCATGCACCTCACCCGTACGATGGATTTTCCCGGTGAGCTTGAGGATGCGCTCGGTGGTCGTGGTCTTGCCAGCGTCAACGTGCGCGAAAATCCCGATGTTTCGTTGCTTGGTGAGGTCGTGCATACCGTCTGTTCGTCCGTTCTTGAGCTGCTGGGCCGCTGTGGGGCCTATCGGTACTCGCTCAGCGGCATTTCGCAATGCGCCAGCCACCGAAAGTCCGTAAACAAAAGCCGAAATGAACCGACGAGCTTGCGCCACCGAAACTAGCCCATCTCGACTACCGAAGACTTTAGTCGACCGGAAGGACCCGTTTGGGCGCTCGCCGGGGGCTGGGCCGCGGCGAACAACAAGTCGCCAGGCAATGTCGGACCGGAAGCTTAGCAGCGGATCCCGGAATTGGCTTCCCCACAGCATTCGCTAACGACTCGGCCGCCGTGCTCCGAAGCCGACTGCGTGTGCGAAAACGGCCGACAAGCCGCTCAAACGCGGGGCGGTGTAAAATCAGTCTGCAAGCAATTCCGGACATTTATCACGCACCACCCGACAAGCCTCAGGCTGCAATGCCGTGTAGTTCGGAACGTCGGCGTAGTTGCTCGCACAAGTGGTCGCTTCTTCGATCGATTCCGTCTCTTGGAGTAGCGCATCGAGGCAGGCCCGGTGCTCGCCCACGCTGAGCGTGCAACGCAGAAGCGGGCTCTGCTCGACGGGATTGTCGCAGTTGGCGGCTGGCTCAGCAGCAGGCATACAACCGCTCCGGTACTTCTCGCACGACGCTCCCGTGCCCCCGAACATCAGCGCGGCGACGGTGCAGCCAATGCGGTCCACTCCGCCTGCGATCTGCATCCGGTACTCGTCGAATTCCCTACACATCGCGCTGGCTTGTGCGCTCGAAAGCGCGGAGAGCGCCGTCGCGTCTGCAATCCCATTCCTGGGACCACGGCTGTAGTCCCCTTCACAGGCCGAAACCACGCCCGCAAATACCAAAGTGGAAACGAGAAAAAGCTGGTTAGGTCGATACATCGGTTTTCCTGCGGCGGCCCAAAGGTCGTCTGCAGCCATTATCGTCTTGGAATACACACAGATCCAGCGCGGCCGCGAACATGACAACACCTTCATAAGGCCGCACCGAGCGAGCCGGACCGGAGCGATGCCCTACCCCGCTCCTCGCCGGGAAGGCACCAACTGAGTCGCTTAAACGGATAAAGCGCCAGACCCGATGGTCCGACGCCCTACAGTGATTCAGCGCGCAATGTAAGCATGCGCGCGGTGTTCAAGCCTCAGTTGGAGTCCTCGAACTCGGCGTCGATTACGCCGTCGTCCTTCTTGTCCTTGCCGCCAGCAGCGCCTGCACCCGCAGCCCCAGCGCCGGGAGCGCCTGCCGCACCCGGAGCTCCTGCGCCCGCAGCCTGGTAGGCCACCTGAGCAAGCTCGTGCATGGACTTCTCCAAGGTTTCGAAGCCGGTGCGGATGCCCTCGGCGTCGTCCTTATCGAGCGCACCGCGCAGGCTCTTCACCTTGCCTTCGATGTCGCTGACCTTGTCGGCTGGGAGCTTGTCCTTCGCATCCGCGAGCGCCTTCTCCACCGTCCAGCACAGCTGGTCGGCGCGGTTACGCAGCTCGACTTCCTCGCGGCGTTTCTTGTCGGCTTCCTCGTTGACCTTGCCCTCGTCGACCATCTTCTGGATCTCGGCTTCGCTGAGACCGCTGCCCGCCGTGATGGTGATGCGCGTGTCCTTGCCCGTGGCTTCGTCCT
>CAZEWA010000514.1:0-2614 GCA_964515685.1 uncultured Polyangiales bacterium
AGGGTGCGCGTGTCCGCCATGCGATGGCCGTCCAAGGTGATGACGTCCGGATTGATGGCGATAACAGGCTGCGGCTCGAGGTCGACCGTGTTCGAGGCATCCGGCATCTTTAGGTTGGGCTGCTGTGCAAGCAGCTCACCCGAAGCGCTGAACGACATGAGCAAGAATACGACGAGCGTAATGAGGAAGTCGATGAACGGCACGAGCGGAATCTCGTGGTCAACAGACTTCTTGCCGCCGCCGCTGACCTTATGTCGAACGAACTTGAGCGGGACGGATTTGAGGAGGACTTTGCCTGGTTTATGGATGGCCATGCTGTTGCCCGTTCTTCAAAGAGTGGCGCCGTCAGACAGCGACATTGCCTCGTAACCTTCGCCCACGACCGTATCCATCGCTTTCACGACGTCTACGTAGAGAACACCGTCCTCAGGAGCTACCGTGATGTCCTTCTTGTTCGGTTCCAGCTCGCGACGTTCTTTAAGCTTTTTTGTCAGCTCTTCGATGTCGTAGCTGTCGCCGCTCTTCGGGATCTCGGTGCGCTCACCAGCCGTTGTGGCAAGTACGAATCCGCTTTTTTGAACCTGCAGAATCAACTTGATCTGCGGCTCTTCTGGCGGAGGCGAGTCCATTGACGGCTGTCCGGGCTGTTGCTGGTTGGCATCGATACGAGCCAACTGGTTCCAGACCGCAGACACGAGAAGGAACATCACGCAGCAGAGCAGGAGATCGATGAACGGGACCAACGGGATGTTGTGGTCAACGCTCTTCTTTCCACCATGCCCACCACCGACGCTTACACCAGCCATGGAAGTACCTCACCGACGCTTCCCGAGGCGCTTCGCTCTCGATCTCGAGAGCGAAGAAACCCCGAACCGAGAATCACGCCGCCTGCTGCAGCGTGGTCATGTTGATTTTGGATCGGTTGCTGACGACAAGGTTGACCACCTGAACGGTCGCGCCATTGATATCGTCGAGCAGGTGCTGGGTCTTGCCGTTGAGAACGGCGAAGCCAATGAGCGCGATGATAGCCGCGAAAAGACCGAACGCCGTGCAGTGCATGGCTTCGGAAATGCCCTTCGCGAGCATGGTTGCCTTCGAGGACGCGTCCGCGCCCGCGACTGCACCGAACGCTTCGATCAAGCCCGTCACCGTTCCGAGCAGACCCGAAAGCATCGCGAGGTTTGCGAGGAGAGCGAGGTAGCCCGTGTTCTTTTCGACCTGGGGCAGCTCACGAAGCGCGGATTCGTCCATGGCAGCCTGAACTTCGGCGTCGGGACGGTTGACCTTCATCAGGCCAGCCTTGACGATGCGCGCGAGGGGCGCATTGGCCGCCGAACACATCTTGATCGCGCGACCCACGTCGCCCGCGAGGATGCACTTTTGCATCGTGGCCAGGAAGACGTCCCTATTGATGGAGCACTTGTAGATATAGATCGAGCGCTCGACGATAACGCCGACAGCAAGGATCTGGAAAAACAAGATGGGGTACATGCCCCAGCCGCCTTCCTGAAACGCATGCATGAGACCAGCCATTTTCTCTTTCCTCCTCCGGTGCCGCTACGCGGCTAACGCTTCTGTTGATGCGTGTTCAATCAATCGCCCGCGTCCCCTCGAAAGGTTGACGGGCAAAGCCTTGTCTTCAGAATCCACTCACCTCGCCGTGCGTTCCCATCGGGGGCAGGGACCGTTTCCACGGTTCGAGTTGTCGGAGCATCTCTGAAGTTCGCTTGGAAAAGCTAGTAAAAACCCCTGAAAACCGCATATTCCGCGTCTTGCGGTGAGAGCGGATGATACAGAGCGCGTTGTGGGTGTCAACAGTGTAGTGAGGTGTGTAAGCGTTGACTCGCTTCGCGACGCACTGCGGCGAAACACGAGCAAACCCGCACAATTCGCTAGACTGAATTCCTACAGTAGAGGCACCCGCGATTCCAGCTAGGGCTCGTCTGTGGATGTGTGGAATCGTGTGCGAGTGACAGGGGGCATCTGACGGGCAGGACGATCGAGTCACCCCAAAGCCCGAGCTCGACGCGAGCCAGGACGACGGACCTTGGGTCCGTGCGCGTAGCGCATGCGTCGTAGGCTGAGATTCCGCGGTCACAGTCCCTTAGTGTCCCGCCTCGGAAGAAGGTTCCCGATTTGATCGCAACTTTGATCCGTCGGGGGCAGGCGGCGAGGCGAGGGGCTGACAGAGGGCCGATCGGGCCGGGCGGACATGCAGGGGAAACCGAAAAAGCTGTCTGGCGGGGGGTGCAGATCGAACGGCCCGAACTGAGGCGGGCCCAATTGGGAGGATTGGATTCGCCCCCCGCAGGCCGCTAAAGGCGCCGCCTCGCGGGGAGGGGCGAAGTCGCAAGGGAACGACATTGCGACGAAAAAAGGCCAGCCTCGATGAGTGACCTACGTTGACAAGCCCGAAACCAGTGGGGTAGCGTCCCTATGTTGTTGCGACTCGCGGGGGACGATGAGCGCGCGAAAAATTGGTTGCTGTCGTAGAGGCCCGTTAGCCTTAGGGCGTCGCGGAACTAAGCTCTGGGGCGAGATTGGTTTTTTCCCGGGCGCGCGACGACGGCTTGTGCCGGGGGATTTGCAGCATTTGGGCACTCGAAAGGAGCCT
>CAZEWA010000515.1:0-2606 GCA_964515685.1 uncultured Polyangiales bacterium
GTGGATGTCGCTATGGATGCCGCCTTCGACGCTGGAGATACAGCGGACGCTGCTGGACGCCTAGGACCGGGCGGGGGAGAAGCCCTGGTCTGCGACGTGCTTCAGCAAGCGCAGCGGCGTGAAGTTTACGAACCTCGAGCGTCAGTCTGCGACGTGCTCGGGCATCATCCGCCGCGCGTAGGCGAGGTTCTCGCCTCTTGCAGCAAGCTGCGTTGCCATGCGCTCGAAGGCTTCACGCAGGGCCACCGCTGCGCTCACGTGCTCGGCCTGGGCCACGGTCTGGCCGTAGCCATCGGCGTGCAGCTGCAGCCGCACCGAGAGTAGCGCCGTCCTTTGCAGATCCCCTGTGGGACGCTCGATCACAGCATGGCAACGTAGGATGTGGCCGAACTGTTTTGCCAGCTTGAGAAACCTAGCTTCCGCCTGGGCGCGTAGCGCGGGACTGGGATCGAGGCCTCGGAATGTCGTTTGCAAAGCTTGGACCTGACTGGAAAGGCGTGGCTCGGGCTGGTTCAAGTGGCTCTGAAACCGACTCATGTCTCGACCTCCTGGCATGAAGCTCTATCTTCTCATGCAACCAGGCTCCCGAGTTTTTGTTCCTCCCGCTTGGTGACTGCCCTAACCATTTGCGACGAAACTGTGTTTCCATCCTCGTACAAGTGGCCCGCCGGTACGTGCCGCGCCTACTCCACGTAGCGCCCGGCAAAAGCGGCGCGCACCTGACTGAGCTTAATAGGAGGCACGGGCGAGGCCGCCGAGGAAGAGGGCGTGGAAGTCCGTGAGCGCAAAGCCCTGATAGGTTGCCTCGACACCGAGGATCAAGCGGCGCCCCAATACGAGCAGCAAGCCACCGCCGCCCAGGTACCCCACACCCACATCCTTGTAATCCCCTCCGATGTAGCCCACGCCGACCCCGCCCATGACGAATGGGAGTACTGGCCCCAGACACAGGGCAGAAGTCAGCGTGCCAAAGCCTCCCATGGCCTTGAAGTCTTTGGCGAAGTAACCCGAAATACGCGCGCCAGGAGCGACCATCACTGGCCCAAGGCGCAGGGAGTAAGTGAGGTCGCCCGTGAACGAGAAGCCTACGCGGTCAGAAGGGCTGCGAAAAAAGACACCGGCTGAGCCTCCAAACTTGTAGCCCTGGGTCGCATCATCGACCTCCGCGCCCGTCGCCAGCACGCGTTCCTTGACATTGACTGCTTGAGCGAGCGCATGCTCTGAGCTGCAGTGCCACAGCACGAGCCATACGCATCGAATCAGCATCGTCGAAGCGCGCCTTCGGGCGCGCGAGCGGAGAAGAGAGGTGTCATGACTCGTGCGCTGCATCCCGCCTCCTCCTGAAGCCAAAGCTCGTTCACCGCGAACGGATGCATACCGATGAGCGCGCGAATCCGCGCACTCATCGAGGCCCCCGCCTGCGTTCTGTTGTTCTACGGCGTTCGGAACGTGCCTGCCACCATCATGTCTCTGCTCGCGCGCCCGAGGGTGCGCTTCGACCAGACCCGTGCGAATGCGGAGTGACCGGCTTTGGGATGTGGGCTGAGCGTTTGCGCTCACTCCACGATAGTGTCTGCCAATGCGTTGCCCAAGTCAGAGACGATGGTCGCGCCCTCGGGCGTTAGGCCATCGAGAACGGCGCTGAGCGGATTTGGATCTCCGCCGATTCGGGTCATCACGATTTCGTGTTCTCGGTCCACCAAGATGAGCTGTCCACCCAGGCCCTGTGCCATGAAAGTGGACTCTGGCTGGCGCGCTATCTCTTTGCCGTAGCCCTCCTTGCGCGTTGGAGCCGAGGGACGCACGAAATGCCCGTCGTTGTTGAGCCACCAAAGAAACCCGTAGGCCGCATTGAGCGGAGTTGCCTCGGAGGTCGCTTCTCTGACCCAGCTTTCGGAGACGACGGTCTGATCGGCCCACTTCCCGTCGCGCAAAAAGAGATAGCCGAAGCGGGCGAGGTCGTTGCATGAAGCTTGCGCCTCGCCGTAGAGCAACGTGTTGCCTGACGTGTCGTGCGTAAGCTCGCTCTGCATGCCGAGCGGCTCGAAGAGATAGATGCGCGCAAAGTCCGCCACATCGGACTCTCCAGTCCCTTCCTTGAGAATCCGCTCGAGGGTCTGAACGGCGCTGTTGTTGTATTCCCAGTAGGTGCCTGGCGCCTGCTCTTGGCCAAGGCTTATCGCGTACTGGGTTTTGTTGACGGCGAGACCGGCCATTCGGCCGTAGTCCCCGATGAAACTCCACTCGCGCCCCGAGTCTTGACTCAACAGATTTCGGATGGTGACGTCGGCGCTCTCTGTGCCTTCCCATTCCGAGATGTAGTCCGCGGCGCGGTCGTCGATATCGAGCAGGCCGTGGTCCTGTGCGATGCCGACGAGCGTACTCGCGATGGACTTGGTGATCGAGTGCACAACCTGCTTGTTCTCTCGAGTCCAATCGTCCCAATACCACTCTCCGATCAAACGTCCCTTGCGCGTGATGAAAAGACAGTGCGAGTCGTTCGCATCGGCTATCTCCAGAAGTCGGTCCAATGCAGCCTGGTCAAACCCCATTTCTGTCGGGGAAGCCGGCTGCCAGTCCAGAGTCGGATACACGATGCTGTCGTC
>CAZEWA010000516.1:0-2600 GCA_964515685.1 uncultured Polyangiales bacterium
AGTGTCCAAGACCAATCACGCGTGACCTGCCCTTCCTTCACTGCCCCGGAGAAGCGGAGGCTTCTGCGGCAAGTTGCTGTCCACGTGCGTTTTCGCCCTTCAGGCGCGTCGCTTCACGGACGGTACGACCGCGTGCAACAGTGATGGCGCCCAAAACGGCGACCAACAGCAAAACCGAGATGAGTTCGAATGGCACCGCAGTCGCGGTGTAGAGCTCGTCTGCTATCGCGTGAACGCCGCCAAACTGGCCACATTCTGCCGCATTGTCAGGGCAAGCTTCGATGATAGGCGCGTCGGGCTTCAGATGCCCGACACCCGCCGCAAGGGTTATCGCCACGGCGCCCATCAAGCACGCCGACAACACGCGCGCCGTGCCCCCGCGAAAGCCTGCGGGCGCACGGTCTTCTTCGGCCGGACCAATCAGCATGATCACGAAGACGAACAAGACGACGACCGCACCTGCGTAGACGATGAGCTGAAGCGCCGCCAACAGGTGCGCGTGCAAGGTCAGGTAAAGACCGGCCAGCGACAAGATGTGCGTCAGCAACGCCATGGCTGCCCGAATGGGCGTACGCGATGCCACGGTCCCCGCCGCACTCAGGACGGCGACGAGCGCGAGAATCGAAAAGAAAATGACTCCAGCAGAGCTCATGCGGCCCTCCCCGAAAGCAGCGCCCGAACGCTCTCATCGAGACGTTGGTCACCGATGCCGCCGCGCTTGCAGACGGCAATGAACTCCTCGCGGTACTTGCGCACGAAAGCCAGCATCGGCATCGCGGTACCGTCGGCCAACGCGCAGATGGTGTTGCCCATCATGTTGTTGGAGATGTCCACCAAGAGGTCGACGTCCTCGACCCGCCCCTTGCCGGAACAAACCTGCTTCAACACATCGAACAACCAGCCGGTGCCTTCGCGACAGGGCGTGCACTGACCGCAGGATTCGTGCGCATAAAAGCGCATCAGGTTGCGGGCGGCATCGACCATGTTCACCGAGCTGTCCATCACGATGGCGCAGCAGGTGCCGAGCATGGTTCCAAGGCCGCGCATCGTGTCGACGCCCATCGGCACGTCGATGTGGCTGAGGCCGTGCCACTTGTGGAGTGGGTTCTGCTCGTCCGGCGCGTACACGAGGTCCTGGGGACGCAACACAGGCGTCGACGAACCTCCGGGGATAACCCCCTTGAGCGGACGATCGTCGTGCAGCATGCCGCCAGCAAAGTCGTAGATCATCTCGCGCAGCGTGAGCCCCACCGGGCCCTCGAAAACGCCTGGCTTCTTCACGTGACCGCTCACGCCGTAGAGGCGGGTGCCACCATCGTTCGGGAGACGGCTGAGCTTCGACCATGCCTCACCCCCCATCTTGACGATGTCGGGTACGGAGGCGATGGTTTCGACGTTGTTGACGATCGTCGGCGCGCCGAACGCTCCGGACACAGCTGGGAACGGTGGCTTGAGCCGCGGCTCACCGCGCATGCCCTCGAGGGAGTTCAAGAGCGCAGTCTCCTCGCCGCAGATATAGGCGCCTGCTCCGGGGTGCGTATAGATCTCGATCGGGTGGTTGATCCCGAAAGGACGCTGCCCCAGGTAGCCCTTGGCGCGGGCTTCTTCGATCGCCGCATCCAAGCGCGCGATGGACTTCACCAGCTCGCAGCGCACGTAGATGTAGCAAATGTTCGCGCCGATCGCGTGGCACGCGATGATGCAGCCTTCGATAAGCCGATGCGGATCGAGCTCCATGAGCGTGCGATCTTTGAAGGTACCAGGCTCGCCTTCGTCGGCGTTGATCACCAGGTAGGGCTTCACGCCTTCGCGCTTCGCGAGAAAGCTCCACTTCATGCCCGCCGGGAAGCCAGCGCCCCCGCGACCACGGATGTTGGCAGCCTTGACCTCGGCCTGAATCTGCTCGGGCTTAAGCTGGAGGAGAGCCCTGCGCGCTGTGACGTAGGCCCCCGCTTGCTCGGCCACAGGGAGTGTGTGGCTATTGGTCAAGCCGTAGCGGTCCGTGAGAATCTTGGAGAATTCCGCCATGGACTAGTCCTCTGAGTGCGCCGCATCGCGGGACTGCGCGGGCGTCTTTTCTGCGTATTGGGCGATGATTTGGTCGAGTTTCTCGAGCGTGAGGTTCTCGTAGAACTCGTCGTTGATCTGAACCATCGGCGCCTGCCCACAAGCGGCGAGGCACTCGGATTTCTTCAGCGTGAATTTACCGTCACGGCTCGTTTCCCCAGAATGACATCCGAACTTTTTCTCGAGATGATCCTGGACGATCTTGCCGCCACGTAGATCGCACGAGAGGGTCCGACAGACCCAGACGACATTGGGTGCAACCGGTTCTTGATGGAAGCTCGTATAGAAAGTGACTACGCCCTGAACCTGCGCGGTCGTCATACCCAGTTTTTGGGCAACGAAAGCGATCGCATCGGGCGAGACCCAACCCGCCTGCTGCTGACACAGGTGCAGAATCGGAATGCACGCTGCGCGTGGAACGGGGTAACGCTTAATGAGCCTCTCGGCCGCTTCTTCTCGATCAGGGGTGAGCGTGAATGCCATGGCCTCGTGCCTGCCCGCAGGGCGCTAAAACTGCCGCGGTCGAAGCGCGC